>NZ_SOGP01000005.1:0-94520 GCF_004403435.1 Cryobacterium sp. TMT1-66-1 | reverse complement strand
GCCCACTCCAGCATCGACACCTCCGGCTGGGACATCGACATGCGCGACGGCCGCCCCTGGATCCGCGGACCCCTCATCTTCGACCCCACCCACACCTGGCGCCCCGCCGGCCAAAACCGCGCCGCCACCGCTGTTGAGAAGCCGACCTGGGAAAAGTAACGTCTAGCTCGCGACACCGGTCAAATCAATCAATCAATCAAGCCAGATCAGGTCAGCCGAATCAGGTCAGCCGAATCAGCGCAGCCAGATCAACGCAGCCAGTTGAGCGAAGCCAGACCAATGCAGATTCGCGAGATTTCTTGTCAGACAAGAGCCAGCACGGCCGCGGCCATCGCGGTTGTCGCGGGCAGGTCGGTCATCCACAACGGCGCAGCAGCAGAGTGGATGCCAGCATGCAAGAGAGCGGGCAGCGCCGCTGCATCCGTTTCGTCGATCAGCCAGGCGTCCAGCACTCCGCCGTTCGTGCGCGCGCCGTAGTGCAGACCGACGGCGAGAGCATTGGTCTCGACGCCGATGGTGTGCAGGCAGGCATCGGCCATGCCGCGCACCGACGCGCCGCCGATGATCGGGGATACCCCGACGACGCGCGCGCGGGTGGCACGCAGGGCTTGGCGCACGCCTGGCACGGCCAGGATCGTGCCGACCGACACGACCGGGTTCGACGGTGGTAGCACCACGAGGTCGGCTTCGGTGATGGCCGCGAGCACACCGGGTGCGGCGACCGAGTCGGCCAGCCCGCGCTGCTCGAACCCGGTGATCGCCACTCGAGCCCGATACCGAACCCACCATTCTTCAAAGTGAATATAGTCGCCCGCCGTGTGCTCATCAATATTCTCGGCGAGGCATAGGTGGGTTTCGACCGGCTGGTCGCTCATGGGAAGCAAGCGCACCCCGGGCTGCCAGCGGCGGCACAGAAATTCGGTGGCCTGCGACAGGGTTGAGCCGTTTCTCAGCAGGTCGGTGCGCACGATGTGCGTCGCCAGGTCGAGGTCGCCGAGGGTGAACCACGACCAGCCGCGGCCGTAGGCGGCGATCTCCGCCGACGCGCGCCGGGATTCGTCGGGGCGCCCCCAGCCCTGCTCCTCGTTGATGCCGCCGCCGAGTGTGTACATCACGGTGTCGAGATCGGGGCAGATTCGCAGCCCGTCGAGCCACATGTCATCGCCGGTGTTCACGATCACCGTCACGGCCGCGTCCGGGGCGACAACGGCGAGGTGCGCGAGCAGCCCGCGAGTGAAGCGGGCACCGCCGACGCCGCCGGCCAAAACCGTGACTCGCTTCACGCCGACACCGCCGCCGAATAGACGATGACCGGATGCCCGCCGCGCGGATGCTCCAGAATGAAGCAGTCCACGCCGTAGACGGCACCGATGATCTCCGGGGTGAGCACCTCGGCGGGCGTGCCGGAGGCCACCAGCAGGCCGCCGTCGAGCAACAGAATGTGGTCGCAATACGCCGCCGCGAGATTGAGATCGTGCAGGGCCATGATGGACGTCACCCCGAGCTCCCGTACCTGGCCGAGCAGCGAAAGCTGGGCGCTCACGTCGAGATGGTTGGTCGGTTCGTCGAGCAGCAACAGGCTCGGTTGCTGCGCCATGGCCCGCGCGATCTGCACGCGCTGCTGCTGCCCGCCGCTCAGGGTGTGCCAGGACCGGTCGGCGAGCGCTAGGACACCCACCGCCTCGAGGGCATCGAGAGCGACGGCACGATCCTCGTCGCCGCTGAAGGAGCCCATGAGCCTGGTGCGGTGCGGAATGCGCCCGAGCAGCACGACTTCGAGCACGGTCAGCTCCACGCTCGGTGCAGCATTCTGTTCCAGCAGGGCGATGCGTCGGGCCGCGTCGCGCCGGTTCAGCGACCCGACCGAGACGCCGTCGAGGGCGGCGGTGCCGGCATCCGCTTTGTCGATGCCGGCAATGAGCCGTAGCAGGGTGGACTTGCCGGCGCCGTTCGGGCCGAGCAGGCCGGTGACGCTGCCGGTGGGCAGCGACGCTGAGACGTTCCGCAGAATTCTGGTGCCGTCGATCGAGAACGACAGCTGGTCGAGGTCTACGCCCACAGGTGCGACTTCTTTCTCTTGATCAGCAGAATGAACACCGGCACGCCGATGAACGCCGTGATGATCCCCACCGGTAGTTCGCGCGGGTCGAACACTGTGCGGGCGAGCGTGTCGGCAATGACCAGGAACAGCCCGCCGCAGACGGCCACGAGCGGCAGCAGTCGGCGGTGTCCCGGCCCGCTGACGCCGCGCACGAGGTGCGGCAGGATAAGCCCCACGAACCCGATCGAGCCGCTGACTGCCACCATCGCGCCGGTGAGCAGGGCCACCGATCCGAGCAGCGCCCAGCGGGTGCGGTTCACGTTGATGCCGAGGCTCGCCGCCGAGGTGTCACCGAACGCGAACGCGTCGAGCCGAGTCGCCGACAAGAGGATGCCGGTGCCCACGACCAAAACGGCCGTTCCGGCGATCGCGACACTCTCCCAGGTGGCGCCGGCCACGGAGCCGAGCAGCCAGTTGAGAATCTCCCGGTAGGAGTCGCCCTTGGCGGCCCAGAAGATGATGAACGAGGTCAGCGCGCCGGCGAGCTGGGCGATGGCCAGCCCGGCGAGCACGGCCCGCACCGGGGTGATCGTGCCACCGACCCGGGCGATGCTGAGCGTGGCGACAAGAGCGAGCAGCGCGCCGAGAAAGGCTGCGGCCGGCAAGGCGAATCCGATGCCGAGAATGACCACGCACACCGCTCCGACGGATGCCCCGCTCGACAACCCGAGCAGGTACGGGTCGGCGAGGGGGTTGCGCGTCACGCTCTGCATCACCGCGCCGCTGAGGGCGAGGCCGGCGCCGACCAGCGCGGCCGTGAGCACCCGGGGGAGCCGCAGCTGCCAGACGATCGAGTCGACCAACACTGGTACCGGCGGGGCCGCGAGCCCGAGGTGGGCGCCGATGCTGCCCGCCACCTGCGCGAGGCTGACGGCTGCCGGCCCAATGGTCACCGCGACCGCGCACACAAGAATGAGCGCGATAGAGGCCACAACGAACCACCCGAGGTACGCACTCCGGGTCACGCGAGCCCCCGCCAGGTTCGCGACAGCGGGTGAATTGTTGCCTCAACCCTGCTGAAGCAACACTTCACCCGCTTTCGCGTCACGGGGGAGGAGGTCACTCGTTCAGGTCGGCTAACTGGGTGATCGTCGACGACGCCGCTTCTACGTTGCGGATCCCGGCCTCGGTGGAGGCGAACGGCAAAATGATGTAACGCTGGTTCTTCACGGCGTCGAGGACCTGGGTGGCCGGGTCCGATTCGAGGTGGGCGATCTTCGAGGCGG
Source organism: Cryobacterium sp. TMT1-66-1 (assembly GCF_004403435.1). Classification (NCBI taxonomy): domain Bacteria; kingdom Bacillati; phylum Actinomycetota; class Actinomycetes; order Micrococcales; family Microbacteriaceae; genus Cryobacterium; species Cryobacterium sp. TMT1-66-1. The sequence continues at coordinate 91,193 of NZ_SOGP01000005.1, read as the reverse complement.
CGGTGTTCCAGGTGGCGTCGACGAGCACGATGACGCTCGGGTTGGCCTCGATGATCGATTCCCAGCCCACCGAGGTCCAGGTATCACTCACGTCCGCGAAGATATTGGTGAGCCCGGCGGCGTCCATGATCATTTCCGGTGAGCCGATGCCGGCGCCCACGTAGGGGGTGGTGGTGCCGCTGGAGTACCAGAGGGCCGTGGTGGTTCCGGCGGTCGACGGCGTCAGGCCGGCGAGGTCGTCGTTCAGGGTGCTGACCAGCTTGGCGGCGGCGGACTCGACGCCAAAGATTGCGCCGGCTTCCTCGATTTCGGTGAACACCGAGTCGAAGGTGAGCGGGTTCGGCATGAAGTCGCCCTTGCACGCTGCCGGTGAGACGTACGTGCCGACGCCGAGCGCCGTCAGGGCGTCGCGTTCGCCCACACCGTCGGCGCTGAAGTTGGATTCCCAGCCGCCGTAGATGAAGTCGGGATTCAGGCCGAGTACCACCTCCTGGCCGGGCAGAAAGTCGCTGACCACGTTGAGGTCGGCGCCCGCGGTGGCGAGTTCCGAGGGCAGCGGACCGTCGAGAAAGGCCGACCCGACGATCCGGTCGCCGAGGCCGAGTGCGAGCAACAGCTCGGTCGCCGACGACTTGATCGACACGATCCGCTCGGGTGCCTTCGTGACGGTGAGGTTCGTGCCGCAATTCTCCACGGTGACCGGGTAGCTCGCACTGGCAGCGGGGGGCTCGGCCGGGGTGGCGGCCGGTGTTGCGGCGGCGGCGCATCCGCTGAGCAGCAGGGCGGCGCTGGTGGCCACGCCGATGAACAGAAAACGAGAATGACGCATGCAGAACCTCATTATTTTGGGCACGGGAGACTGGATTGTCCAGAGACCTGCTGCCCAAATCGAGGCAAGCTCAACCAATAAAATCTAATTGGTGGTCACGAATACCGTAGCAGGGACCGGCCAGTGTAAATATTGAGTCAGTGCGAATATTGGGTCCGACAAGAGGGAGAGCGCATGTTGAAGCTGGGATTGAAAGCGTCGGCGGAGCAGTTCGCACCGCGAGAGCTCGTGGAACTCGGCGTCATGGCCGAAGAGCACGGGCTCGACAGCGTCACCGTGAGCGACCACTTTCAGCCGTGGCGCCACGAAGGCGGCCATGCGCCCTACGCGATGGCGTGGATGGCCGCGGTCGGCGAACGCACCAAGCGGGTGCAGATCGGCACGTCGGTGATGACCCCCACGTTCCGCTACAACCCGGCCGTGCTGGCGCAGGCCTTTGGAACCATGGGCTGCCTGTACCCCGGGCGAATCATGCTCGGTGTGGGAACGGGCGAGGCCCTCAACGAGATCGCCACGGGCTACAAGGGCGAGTGGCCCGAGTTCAAGGAACGTTTTGCGCGCCTGCGCGAGGCCGTCGACCTCATGCGGCAGCTTTGGACCGGCGAGCGCATCGACTTCACGGGTGAGTACTATTCCACCGTCGGCGCCACCCTCTACGACACTCCGGATGCCCCGGTGCCGGTGTATATCGCGGCCGGCGGCCCGGTCGTGGCCCGCTATGCCGGCCGTGCCGGCGACGGTTTCATCTGCACCTCGGGTAAGGGCATGGAGCTCTACACCGAGAAACTCCTTCCCGCCGTCGCCGAGGGGCTGGACAAGGTCGGTCGCGCTCAGGACGACATCGACCGCATGATCGAGATCAAGATCTCCTACGACACCGACCCGGAGGCCGCACTGGAGAACACCCGGTTCTGGGCCCCGCTGTCGCTCACGCCCGAGCAGAAGCAGTCCATTCACGACCCGCTCGAGATGGAGGCCGCCGCCGATGCGCTCCCGATCGAGCAGGTCGCCAAGCGCTGGATCGTCGCCTCCGACCCCGACGAAGCCGTCGCTCTGATCAAGCCCTACCTCGACGCAGGCCTCAACCACCTGGTCTTCCACGCGCCCGGCCACGACCAGAAGCGTTTTCTCGACCTGTTCGAGCGCGACCTGGCCCCGCGGCTGCGCCAGCTGGGCTGAGGCCTAAGCGAACGAATCCCGCTACGCCCAGCGCGCCCCGACCTCGGTCACGGCCGAATCAAGCGGATGCGCCGCCGCAGCCAGCGCCTCGGCCACCGGTCGCACGTCGTCGGGCAGGGCTCCGGCGGTCACCCGAATGAACGCGGGGCCGCCAGTGTTGGACAGATCCGGGGCGGCCAGAAACGGCGAGCCGCCGGCCACCCGAATGCCGGAGGCGGCGAGGCGTACCAGGGCCTCACGCTCGTTCTGCACGGGCAGCCAGGTATTGATGCCGTCGGCCTGCACGACATCGAGGCCGAACTCGGCCAGGGCATCGGCGAGGGCGCGTTGGCGGGCGAAGTAGATGCGGCGGGCCTCGCTGACCTGGGCCATGCTCTCGCCGTTGGTGAGCAGGTCGTGCAAAATGGTCTGCAGCATGCGGCTGGTCCAGCCGGGGCCGAGCATGCGCCGCGATACGATCGGGTCGATCAGCGCGGCCGGGCCGCCGAGCGCGGCCATGCGCAGGTCGGGGCCGTGCGATTTGGAGAAGCTGCGCACGTACAGGGTGCGTTCCGGCAGCCAGAGGCCGAGACTCACGTCGGGGGCGATGCTGATCTCGGCGGAGTGGTCGTCTTCGATCACGATGGTGTCGGCGCTCGCCGGCGTAGCGCGCAGCAGACGGGCCAGCTCCTCGGCCCGATGCGCCGTCATCGAGGCGCCGGTGGGGTTCTGCGCCCGCGGCTGCAGCAGCACCACGGTCGGGCCGAGCTTCAGCGCCGCGGCGAAGTCGGCCGGAACAATGCCGTGCTCGTCGACCGCTACCGGGAGTCGCTCGAGGCCGAGCTGGTCGAGCAGGTCGAAGAACGGCGGAAACGACGGGTTCTCCACGATGACTCGGTCGCCGAACCGCGTGACCGCGTCGAGGCAGCGCGAGATGGCGTCGAGGGCACCGTCGACGATGGTGATGGTCTCGACCGGGTAGGGCCACGACCCGCGCAGCACCTCGAGCAACTCCGGAAGGATGGGCAGGTCCTGATAGCTCGGCGTCACCGCGCGCTGCGATACCCGGGAGAGGGCCGGCCCGAGCGCTGGCAACAACCGCGGGTCGGGCGTGCCGCGCGAGAGATCGAGGCGGGCCGGGCCGATCGGGCCGACCATGGACTGGCTGCGCGCCGGCAGCCACTTGGGCGCGGCATCCTGCACGAACGTACCGCCCCGACCCCGCGACACAATCAGGCCGACGGCTGAGAGGGCCTGCCAGGCATGACTGACCGTGGCGGGACTCACGCCGAGCTCGCCGGCGAGCACTCGAACGGTCGGCAGACGGTCGCCCGGCGCGAGTCGCCCGGAGGCAATCAGTCGGCCGATGGCCGCGGCGATGCCTGCGGGCGTGCGTTGTTCGATTTCGTCGATAAAGTTCTGCATTGCTCTTGCCCCTGGCTGCGTCGGACGACAGGATGATTAATGCGTGCGATACACAGAGAAACACATTTGAAATGTTTACGTCAAATAATAACAATACGAACAGCGCGGTTCGTATCGGCCCTTGACTAACGAAAGCAAGTGGAAGGCACAGCATGAACACGGGTACGACCGGCACCAGCACCGACAAGAGAAACATTGTTCGAACCGCCATCACCCAGGCCACCTGGACCGGCGACGAAGAATCCATGATCGCGAAGCACGAAGGCTTCGTGCGCACCGCGGCCGCCCAGGGCGTGCAGGTGATCTGCTTTCAGGAGCTCTTCCACGGGCCGTATTTCGGTATCGTGCAGGACGCCAAGTATTACGACTACGCACAGGCCGTGCCCGGCCCCATCGTCGAGCGCTTTCAGAAGCTCGCGAGCGAGTACAAGATGGTCATCGTCGTGCCGATGTATGAAGAAGAACAGCCCGGCGTGCTCTACAACACCGCCGCGGTCATCGACGCCGACGGAACCTACCTCGGCAAATACCGCAAGCACCACATCCCGCACCTGCCGCAGTTCTGGGAGAAGTTCTACTTTCGCCCCGGCAACACCGACTACCCGGTGTTCGACACGGCGTACGGCAAGATCGGCGTCTACATTTGCTACGACCGCCACTTCCCGGAGGGCTGGCGTGCACTTGGCCTGAACGGCGCCGAGATCGTGTTCAACCCCTCGGCCACCAAGCCCGGCCTCTCCAACCGCCTGTGGGAGCTCGAGCAGCCCGCCGCCGCCGTCGCCAACCAGTACTACGTCGGCGCGAACAACCGCATCGGCAATGAAGAGGCCGAGTTCGGCGACGAAGCCGTGACCTTCTACGGCAGCTCGTACTTCGTTGATCCCAAGGGCAACTACGTCGGCGAGGTCGCCTCAACCGATACCGAGGAGATCCTCGTGCGCGACCTCGACCTCGGCGTGATCCGCGAGGTGCGCAACTCCTGGCAGTTCTACCGCGACCGTCGCCCCGACTCCTACGAGCCCCTCGTCGCCCCCTAGTAACTAGGCCACAAGTGGATGCTGCCGGCCGGCCTCCGAAACGCAGCCGGCAGCATCCGCTACCCCTGACACTTTCAGCGAAGAGGATGCCATGAAGACTTTGATCAAGAACGGCACCGTGGTCAACGCCACGGGTCGAGGCCTCGCCGACGTGCTCATCGATGGCGAGAAAATCGTCGCGGTGCTCGCACCCGGCTCCACCCTGCTCGGTTTCGATGTGGCGAGCAACGTCGACCGCGTCATCGACGCCGGCGGCAAGTACGTCATCCCGGGCGGCATCGACGCCCACACCCACATGGAAATGCCGTTCGGCGGTACCCAGGCCAGCGACACCTTCGAAACCGGAACCCGCGCGGCCGCCTGGGGCGGCACCACGAGCATCGTCGACTTCGTCGTGCAGTACGCCGGCGAAGACGTGCTCGAGCGCTATGCCGCCTGGCAGCAGAAAGCCGCCGGCCAGTGCGCCATCGACTACGGCTTCCACCAGATCCTCAGTGACGTGCAAGACAGCTCCCTCACCGCGATGGACACGCTCGTCGACGAAGGCGTCTCGAGCTTCAAACTGTTCATGGCCTACAAGGGGGTCTTTCTCAGCGACGACGGCCAGATCGTCAAGGCCATGCAGCGTGCCGCCACGAACGGCAGCATGATCATGATGCACGCCGAGAACGGCAGCGTCATCGACCTGCTCGTGCAGCAGGCCGTCGCCGCCGGCAACACCGGCCCGCTCTACCACGGTCTTACCCGGCCCTGGCAGGCCGAAGAAGAAGCCACCCACCGAGCCATCATGCTCGCCAACCTCACCGGCGCTCCGCTCTACGTCGTGCACGTGTCGGCGAAGCAGGCCGTTGACCAGATTGCCCAGGCCAGGGACAACGGCCAGAACGTGTTCGGCGAGACCTGCCCGCAATACCTCTACCTCTCGCTCGAGGACAACCTCGGCGCCGAGAGCGACGAGTGGGGCACCTTCGAGGGGGCCAAGTGGGTCTGCTCCACCCCGCTGCGCGCGAAGGCCGAGGGCCACCAGCATCACATGTGGCAGAGCCTGCGCACGAACGATATCCAGATGGTCTCCACCGACCACTGCCCGTTCTGTATGAAGGGTCAGAAAGACCTGGGGCTGACCGACTTCTCCAAAATTCCCAACGGCATCGGCTCGGTCGAACACCGCATGGACCTGCTCTACCAGGGCGTCGTCGATGGCAAGATCTCGCTCGAACGCTGGGTCGAGGTGTGCTCGACCACCCCGGCACGCATGTTCGGCATGTACGGCCAGAAGGGCGTGATAGCGCCCGGCGCCGACGGCGACGTCGTCATCTACGACCCCAACGGGCACACGTCCATCGGAGTGGGAAAGTCACACCACATGAACATGGACTACTCCGCCTGGGAAGGCTACGAGATCGACGGTCACGTCGACACCGTCATCTCCCGCGGCAAGGTCGTCGTCGACGATTTCGCCTATCTCGGCGCCAAGGGTGACGGTCGCTACATCAAGCGCGGCCTGAGCCAGTACTTGATTTAGGCCAAGAACCGGATAGCAGGGACAGGACATGGATTTCGGAGCAGTACTGCAGACCAACCCGCCGTCGGCGCGCACCGTGCAACTGGCGAAACTGGCCGAGGCGCACGGTTTCAGCCACGTCTGGACCTTCGACTCGCACCTGCTGTGGCAGGAACCCTATGTGATCTACAGCCGCATTCTGGCCGAGACCAGCAAGATCATCGTCGGCCCCATGGTCACCAACCCGGCCACCCGCGACTGGACGGTGACGGCATCCACGTACGCGACCCTCAATGAGATGTACGGCAACCGCACCATCTGCGGCATCGGCCGCGGCGACTCGGCGGTGCGCACCACCAACGGTGCGCCCACCACGCTGAAGACCCTGCGCGAATCGATCCACGTCATTCGCGAGCTCGCCAACTCCCGCCCGGTGGAATACAACGGTGCCACGGTGCAGTTTCCGTGGAGTCGCGGGTCGAGCCTCGACGTCTGGGTCGCCGCCTACGGTCCCCTCGCGCTCAAGCTCGCCGGCGAGGTGGGCGACGGCTTCATCCTGCAGATGGCCGACCTCGACGTGGCCAAGTGGATGATCGAAAGCGTGCGCACCGCAGCGTCCAACGCCGGGCGCGACCCGCTGGAGATCAAATTCTGTGTCGCCGCCCCCGCCTATGTCGGTTCGGACTGGGAGCACATGCGCGACCAGTGCCGCTGGTTCGGCGGCATGGTCGGCAACCACGTGGCCGACATCGTGGCCAAGTATGGTGCCGATTCCGCCGTGCCGAAGGCGCTCACCGACTACATCAAAGACCGTGAGGGCTACGACTACAACCAGCACGGCAAGGCCGGCAACGAGCACGCCGCGTTCGTGCCCGACGAGATCGTCGACCGGTTCTGCCTGCTCGGTACGGCGAAGGACCACATCGAGAAGCTCGAGGCCCTCAAGGAGCTCGGGGTCGACCAGTTCGCCGGTTACCTGCAGCACGACAACAAGGAAGAAACGATGCGCGTCTACGGCGAGACCGTGATTCCGGCTCTGACCGACGCCATCACGGCTAAGAAGTAATAAGAAATAAGCGGATGACCACCCAGACCGAGCAGAGCGCACCGCTTAATCGCGGCGCGCTTGGCGTACCCAAACCGCGCGTGTCCCACCGTCGGAGCGCCGTCGTGCACCCGCGGCTGCGCGGCGGTCTGTTCGGCCTGGCCGGTCTCGTGCTGCTCGCCCTGATCTGGGAGCTCTACAAAACGCTCGGACCCGCCGACGGAGTGGTTCTTGGCGGCATCACGGTGTTGCCGCGCACGACCGACCTCGCCATGCCGCACCTCGCGGTCATGGCCGAGCGCTTGTTCGACCCGGTGACGGGCGCGGCATCCGCTCTGCCGTTGTGGCAGGCGGTGCTGCAGGGCTCGCTGTTCACCCTCGGCATCGCCGCGGTCGGCTGGCTGGTCGGCGTGACCGTTGGGCTCGCCCTCGCCCTGCTGATGCAGCGCTTTCGCCTGGCCGAGTCGGCGATTCTGCCGTGGATCATTCTGAGCCAGACCGTGCCGCTCATCGCGATCGCCCCGCTGGTGCGGCGCTGGGGCGCGCAGATCCAGTTCGGCGAATTCACCTGGGAAAGCTGGATGTCGGTGGCCCTGATCGCCTCCTACCTCGCGTTCTTCCCGGTGTCGATCGGCGCCCTACGCGGCCTCGCCTCGCCCGACGCCAACCACGTCGACCTCATGCACTGCTATGCGGTCGGCTGGTGGAAGACGCTGTGGCGGCTGCGCCTGCCGGCCAGCGTCGGCTACCTGCTGCCGGCCCTGCGCCTGGCCGCGGTCAGCGCGGTCGTCGGCAGCGTCGTCGCCGAGGTATCGATCGGGCTGCGCGGCGGCATCGGCCGGCTCATCGTTGAGTACGCCGGCGCGGCCGGCAACGACCCGGGCAAGCCCTGGGCACCCATCTTCGGATCGATCCTGGTCGGCCTCGTCGCCGCCGGCTTTGTGGGCCTGATCGGGCTGTTCCTTCGTCGTTTTCGCAGGGGAGAAGTAGCATGACCGACACACTGAATGTGCCCGGAGGCGATGTGCCCGCAGTCGATGTGCCCGCAGTGAATGTGCACGGCGTCAGCCGCATCTTCGCCGCCGGCAAGGGTCCAGGCGTCACCGCCCTCGACGACGTGAGCCTTGACGTCGCGCCCGGCGAATTCGTCAGCCTGATCGGGCCAAGCGGATGCGGCAAGAGCACGCTGCTGAGACTCATCGCCGACCTCGACGTGCCCACGAGCGGCAGCATCGAGGTATTCGGCAAACCGGCCCGGCAGGCCCGCATCGACCAGGACTACGGCATCGCTTTTCAGCAGGCCGGCCTGCTGCCCTGGCGCACGGTCGCCGGCAATATCGAGCTGCCGCTCGAGCTGCACGGGGTCGGCAAGGCGGCGAGGCGGGGGCGTGCCGCCGAACTGATCGCGCTGGTCGGGCTCTCCGACTTCGCGGCGCACTATCCCGACCAGCTCTCCGGCGGCATGCAGCAGCGCGTGGCGATCGCCCGCGCGCTCGCCGAAAGCCCGAGCCTGCTGCTCATGGACGAACCGTTCGGCGCCCTCGACGAAATGACCCGCGAGCGCATGCAGAACGAACTCGTGCGCATTTGCGCCGAAACTCAGGCCGCCGTGGTCTTCGTCACCCACTCCATTCCCGAAGCGGTGTTTCTCTCCAACCGGGTGGTGGTGCTGGAGCCACGGCCCGGACGCATCCGTTCTATTGTGGGCGTTGGGCTTGGCGATATGAGTGGCCGCGGCGAAGACCTGCGCGAAGACGAAGGTTTCTTTCGTTCCCTCAGCGAGGTGCGCGATCTGCTGCACGGCGACCCCGATTCATCGGGCACGGGGTTGCTGACGGGAGTCGTGCCGAAGACCGGAGCTCGCGGGGTCGAGACGCGATGAGAACCGCCCAGCCCGGACTGCTGCAGACCGTACTCGCCCCGATCGGGTTTGGGGTGGCCGTTATTCTGCTGTGGCAGGGCCTGGTCACCGGGCTGGCGATCAAGGCGTTCATCCTGCCGGCACCGTTTGCGATCGGCGCCGAATTCGCCGGCAATCTGAACAATGTCGCCGGCGGAATGGCGGTCACCGGCCGTAACTCCCTGATCGGCCTGGTCATCGGCGCCGTGCTCGGCATTGCGCTGGCGATCGTGGCGGCGCTCGCCCGCCTGCTCGATGAGATGGCCGCACCGATCGTCGCAGCCCTCTCGGTGGTGCCGATCGTGGCTCTCGCGCCGGTGCTCTACACGATGTTCGGCGCCGGCGCCGAGACCGCTCGGCAGCTGGTCGCGGCGCTCGCCGTGTTCGTGCCGGTCTACTTCAACACCCTCAAGGGCCTGCGCCAGGTGCGCCCGGTGCACCGTGACCTGATGCGTGCCTACGCCGTCACCAGCTGGCAGGCCACCCGGGCGGTCACCCTGCCCACCGCGCTGCCGTTCGTCTTCACCGGGCTGCGCATCGCATCGTCGCTCGCCGTGATCAGCGCCCTGATCGCCGAGTACTTCGGCGGACCGGTCGGCGGCCTCGGCAAGTCCATCACCTCGGCCGCGTCGAGCAGCAACTACGGGCTGGCCTGGGCCTACGTGCTCGGCTCGATCATTCTCGGACTCGCTTTTTACTGTGCAGCTCTCATCGTGGAGAAGCTTGTCACCCGCCGTTCCGGCGGCTAAACCACCCACCCCGCCACACACAGCACCAGTAACCAAGGAGGCACCATGAAACATCGCATCACATGGCTTGGCTCAATCACGGCCGTCGGCGCGCTCGTTCTCTCCGGCTGCAGCACGGCGAGCACTGCTCCCTCAACGGATGCCGCCGGCGATCTCACCCCGATCACCCTGCAGCTGCAGTGGTTCGCGCAGGCCCAGTTCGCCGGTTACTACGCCGCGCTCGACCAGGGCTACTACGAAGATGAGGGCCTCGACGTCACCATCGACGAAGGCGGCGCCGACATCGTGCCGCAGGACGTACTCGCCGCCGGCGACGCCGACTACGCCATCTCCTGGGTGCCGAAGGTGCTCGGCTCGATCGAGCAGGGCGCCAACATCACCGACGTCGCCCAGATCTTCGAGCGCAGCGCCACCACCCAGATCTCGCTCAAGGACAAGGACATCACGACCGCGGCCGACCTCGCGGGCAAGAACGTCGGAAGCTGGGGTTACGGCAACGAGTGGGAACTTTTTGCCGGCATGCAGAAAGCCGGCGTTGAGCTCGGCGACATCAACCTCATTCAGCAGGCCTTCGACATGACCGGATTCCTCGCCGGCGATATCGATGCCGCCCAAGCCATGACGTACAACGAGTACGCCCAGGTTCTGGAAACCATCAACCCCGACACCGGCGAGCTGTTCCAGCCCGATGAACTCAACGTCATCGACTGGAACGACGCGGGCACCGCGATGCTCCAAGACTCCATCTGGGCCAACGCCGACAAGCTCGAAAGTGACGCCGACTATGCCGACAATACGGTGAAGTTCATCAAGGCGTCGATCAAGGGCTGGATCTACGCGGCCAACAACCCGTCCGAAGCGGCCGGTATCGTCACGGCGGCCGGTTCGACCCTCGGCGAGAGCCACCAGCTGTGGATGACCAACGAGGTCAGCAAACTCATCTTCCCGTCGAGCAACGGCGTGGGAATGATCGACGAAGCGGCCTGGGCCAACACGGTCGACATCGCCATGAATACCAAGAATGAGACCGGGGCGACCATTATCACCACCAACCCGCCCGCCACCGCGTACTCCAACGAGTACGTGACCAAGGCACTCGATGAGCTGAAGGCTGACGGCGTCGATGTCATGGGCACCGACTGGAAGCCCACCGAGGTCACCCTCAACGAGGGCGGCAACTAACTCACCTGCCGGGCGGCCCGCGAGGGCCGCCCGGCCCACAATTTTTCCGATTCACCAAACCACCCGTTCATACCAACACCACAGAAAGCCAGCGATATACGTGACTGACACCAGCACACAAACTCTCAACGCGCACACCAGCGAACTCGACCGGGCGCACGTGTTCCATTCCTGGTCGGCACAGGCGGCATTGAGACCGCTCGTCATCGCCGGCGGGTTGGGCTGCCGCGTCTGGGATCATGACGGACGTTCGTATCTTGACTTCTCGAGTCAGTTGGTGAACGTGAATATCGGCCATCAGCATCCGGCCGTGGTGCAAGCCATCACCGAGCAGGCCGCGCTGTTGACGACCATTGCGCCGTCCACTGCCAACCTGGCCCGCGGCGAGGCGGCCAAGCGCATCACCGACCGTGCCCCGGCCGGTTTCAACAAGGTATTCTTCACCAACGGTGGAGCGGATGCGAATGAAAACGCCATGCGCATGGCCCGCGCGCACACCGGTCGCGACAAGGTGCTCTCCCTCTATAAGTCGTACCACGGCAACACCGGAGCTGCCGTGGTCGCCACCGGCGACTGGCGTCGCATTCCCAACGAATTCGCGCGCGGACACGTGCACTTCTTCGGTCCGTTCCTCTACCGCAGCGAATTCTGGGCCTCCAGCGAGGCCGAGGAGTGCGCCCGCGCGCTGCACCATCTCGAACGGGTCATCCAGGGCGAGGGTGTGGCCTCGGTCGCGGCCATTCTGCTCGAGTCGATTCCGGGAACCGCCGGAATCATGATGCCGCCGGCCGGCTACCTGCCCGGAGTGCGCGCACTGTGCGACAAATACGGCATCGTGCTGATTCTCGACGAGGTCATGTGCGGCTTCGGCCGAACCGGCCACTGGTTCGCCTTCCAGGCCTACGACGTCGTGCCCGACCTGATCACCTTCGCCAAGGGCGTCAACTCCGGCTATGTGCCCACCGGCGGCGTGATCATCTCCGATGCCATCGCTGCGACGTTCGACGAAACGGTCTTTCCCGGCGGACTCACCTACAGCGGGCATCCGCTCGCTATGGCGTCGATCGTCGGCGCCCTCGACGCGATGGAGGCCGAGGGCATCGTCGAGAACGCGGCCCGCATCGGGCGCGACGTGCTCGAGCCGGGCCTCAATGCCCTGCAGGCCAAGCACCCGATCATCGGCGAGGTACGCGGTGTCGGCGTGTTCTGGGCGCTCGAGCTCGTCGCCGACCCGGCCACCCGCGAACCGGTGAGCGCCGCCGTCATGGCCCGGGTGAAGGCCGAACTGCTCGGCCGCGGCCTGCTGCCGTTCCTGATGGAGAACCGCATCCACGTCGTGCCGCCCTGCGTTGTCACCGACGCTGAGGTGGCCGAAGCGCTCGCCATCTACGACGAGGTGCTCAGCCTCGACCTTCTCGCCTAACCGTTCCAACCAAGTAAGGACCTTCACAATGACTGACACCCCAACCATTCAGCACTACATCAACGGCGAAGCCGCCGCCGGCACCTCGACCCGCACCGCGCCCGTTTACAACCCGGCCACCGGCACAGTCGCCAAGAACGTGCTGCTGGCGAGCACCGCCGACCTCGACGCAGCCGTCGCCGTCGCTCAGGCCGCCTACCCGGCCTGGCGTGACACGAGCCAGGCTCGCCGCCAGACCATCATGTACAACTTTCGCGAGCTGCTGAACGCGCGCAAGGGAGACCTGGCCGACATCCTCACCGCCGAACACGGCAAGGTCACCTCCGACGCGCTCGGCGAGATTATTCGTGGCCTCGAGGTCGTCGAATTCGCCCTCGGGATGCCTCACCTGACCAAGGGCGAGTACTCCGAGAACGTCTCGACCGGCGTCGACGTCTACTCGATTCGTCAGTCGCTCGGCGTGGTCGGCATCATCAGCCCGTTCAACTTTCCGGCGATGGTGCCGCTCTGGTACTTCCCCATCGCCATCGCGGCCGGCAACACCGTCGTACTCAAGCCGAGCGAGAAAGACCCTTCGGCGTCGAACTGGCTCGCCGAGCTGTTCACCGAGGCCGGCCTGCCCAATGGTGTGCTCAACGTTGTGCACGGCGACAAGGAGGCTGTCGACGCCCTGCTGGTGAACCCCACCGTGCAGGCGATTTCCTTCGTCGGTTCCACCCCGATCGCCCGCTACATCTACGAGACCGCGGCCAGAAACGGCAAGCGCGTGCAGTCCCTCGGCGGCGCGAAAAACCACATGCTGGTGTTGCCCGATGCCGATCTCGACCTGAGCGCGGATGCCGCCGTCAACGCCGGGTTCGGATCCGCCGGTGAGCGCTGCATGGCCATCAGCGTCATCGTCGCCGTTGAGCCCGTGGCCGACGAACTCATCGCCAAGATCGCCGAGCGGGTCAAGGGCCTCACTGTCGGTGACGGCACGCGCGGCTGCGACATGGGACCGCTGATCACGAAGGTGCACCGCGACAAGGTGGCTGGCTACATCGACATCGCCCAGGCAGACGGCGCCGACATCGTCATCGACGGCCGCGGCGTCAAGGTTGACGGTGACCCCAACGGCTTCTGGCTCGGCCCGACCCTGTTCGACAAGGTCAGCGTCGACTCCGCCGTCTACCTCGACGAGATCTTCGGCCCGGTGCTGTCGATCGTGCGCGTGGACAGCTACCAGGAGGGTCTCGACCTCATCAACGCGAGCCAGTACGGCAACGGCACCGCGATCTTCACGAATGACGGTGGAGCTGCTCGCCGTTTTCAGAACGAGGTGCAGGTGGGCATGGTTGGCATCAACGTGCCGATTCCGGTGCCGGTCGCGTACCACTCCTTCGGCGGCTGGAAGAACTCGCTGTTCGGTGACGCCAAGGCCTACGGCCCCGCCGGAGTGAACTTCTACACCCGGGAGAAGGCGGTCACGAGTCGCTGGCTCGACCCGAGCCACGGAGGAATCAACCTGGGCTTCCCCCAAAACGCCTAGTCACACCCCGCGAGAGCGCAAAAAGTGCCCGATTGGCCCATCCAATCGGGCACTTTTTGCGCTCTCAACGAGCTGTTACGGTGCTGTGGGATTGCTCAACCTTGGCGGCCTCGGATTGCAGGGCCTGGATGACGGTGCGCACGGCTAAGCGCTCGGCTCGGTCGGGGCGCATCAGAGCCACGATCTGCCGCTGCGATTCGATACCGCGCAGCGGTTTGAGCACGAGTCGACCGGGCTGCCCGCCACCCGAGGTATACCGCGGCACGAGCGCAATGCCGAGCCCTGCAATCACGAACGATTCGATCAGCGCAAGGTCGGCGAACCGCTGCGACATCGACAGTCGGGCGCCGGCCTCCTGCTCGATCGCGTGCAGAATACGTTCGAACGGGTAGCCGTCGGTCACGCCGATCCAGGTCTCGCCGATCAGGTCACGTGGGCCAACCCAGGCGCGATCGGAGAGCGGATGCCCCACCGGCAGTCCCACATCCAGCGGCTCGGTCATGAGTGGAACAACCGTGAGGCCACGCCCGGCCCAAGAGAGCTGGCCGCTCATGGAGTGCGCGAGCACAATGTCGTACTCGGCAGTGAAGGCGGGAAAGTCGCTCAGCTCCGGGTCTTCATCGGCGCAGTTGAGCAGGAGGTCCGGCCCCAGAATCTTGATGACGCCGGGCAGCAGCATCTGGCCGGCCGTGGGAAAGGTGACCAGGCTCACTTCACCCGAGGCGTGGTTGCGGAATTCGTCCCAGAGCGCGGTGGCCTTCGCGAGCGATACCGCCACATCCGCTGCGCTGCGGGCGAGGGCGCGGCCAGCCGAGGTGAGCACGAGTCCGCGACCCTGACGCTGGGTGAGCGGCAACCCGGCTTCGCGTTCGAGCACCTTGAGTTGCTGGGAGACCGCCGACGGAGTGCGGTGAGTGGCCAGGGCGACCGCCGTAACGCTGCCGCGGTCGGCGAGTTCCCGGAGCAGTTCGAGTCGTTGCACGTCCATGTAGCCAACCTACACAATGCATGCAGAATAATACGATTGTGCTGCACGGTCGGGAGTGGTCAAATGAGAGGGTCACACACGAGCAATGTCGCCTCCGTGCCGGGCCACTTCACCTCCTTCGAAAGGCATCTCGTGTTCATCCTCATCGCCATCCTGCTCGTTGCCGTTGTTTCCATCGCAGCCCTCGTCGTCGAGGTTCACCGCGACGGCTACCGTCAGACCGAGCGTCGCAACCTGGTTCGCATCTTCTAGGCTCCGCCCCGAGATTCACGGGAGCGGCCTGCGAAAAGAGCCGCTTGCCGGCTTGTTTTGCGGCTTTTGCTTGTGTTTTCTGGGTGTCGGCGGGGGCGGGGGTCACCCGCTCCCCGCTCAGACATTGAGGCGTTCCGGAGGCCTCCGCGTGTTTCGACAAGCTCAACAATCGGCGTGCGCGGGACGCCGTCACACATCAAACTCGCAACCCCGCGGAAAATACCCTGCCCCCGCCTCGTGTTCTGGACACGGAGGGGGCTGTCGGGCATGCTCTAAACTGGCGGACGTGACTGATACGCGGCAGAAACTCATCGACTTCATCTCGGCCGAGGCCGTTTTTCATGGAGACTTCGTTCTCACCAGCGGCAAGAAGGCCACGTACTACGTGGACCTGCGCCGGGTGAGCCTCGACCACCGGGTGGCTCCACTGATCGGGCAGGTCATGCTCGACCTGATCAAGGACGTGCCCGATGTCGTCGCCGTTGGCGGCCTGACCATGGGCGCCGATCCGATCGCCGCCGCCGTCATGCACCAGGGCGCGGCCCGCGGCGCGAACTACGACGCCTTCGTCGTGCGCAAGGAACCGAAAGACCACGGCCGTGGACGCCAGGTTGAAGGCCCCGACCTCGCCGGCAAGCGCGTGATCGTGCTCGAAGACACCTCGACCACCGGCGGGTCACCGCTCGCCGCCATCGAAGCCCTGCTCAAGGTCGGCGCCGAGATCGCCGGCGTCGCCGTCGTGGTCGACCGCAACACTGGTGCTCGCGAAGTGATCGAGGCCGCCGGCTACCCCTATTACGCCGCGATCTCCCTTGAGGACCTGGGGCTCAACTAGTGGCATCAGACGACGAGCGGGGAATCGACTGGCTCGCGTCGCAGCTCGACCCGGAAACCACCGGTGCCGGGGCTGACTCGCCGGACGACTCAGCTGCCAAAGCTACAGGCGATGCTAAAACGGATGCCGCCAAACCGGATACCGACGCACCCACGAGCCGCTTTGGTCGCCGCGCGCGCCGAGCCAAGCCGGTCGTTGACGAGCCCGAGGTCGCCGAGCCCGTTGAGCCGCCCGTTCCGGCAGTTCCGGCCGGGCCGGCTCCCTGGTGGACCACCCCGCTGCCGCAGCCGGTCGAAGCCGCCGCCGCCAGCGCCGCTGATTCCGCGGATGACGCTGCACCGGCCACTCATGCCGAGCCCGAAGTCATTCCGCCGAGCGATAGTGAGCCAGAGCCGGACCAGCAGTCCACTGCAGGGGCCGAGCCCAGCGCGGCCGATGTCGTGGCGGCCGCAGCCGATCCCGCCCCAGCCATTCCAACGGCCGAAGTTCCGGCCGCAGTCATCCCGGCCGTCGTTGTGCCAGCCGCGAGCGAACCGAGTATGAGCGAATCGGCAGCCGTCGAACCTGTCACGGACGGTCCGGTGACGGCCGCCCTAGTAAGGGCAGAGGTTGTTGCTGCTGAGCCCGTCGCGGCCGACCCCGAAACGGCCACGGTCGCCTCTGTCGAACAGCTCGCGCCGGCGCCACCGGCCGTTGTCGCGCCTGAGCCTCTCGAGGCGCAGGCCACGGCCGCAACCGAGTTGCTGCCGGTCTCTGCAAGGGATACTCATGCGCCCGACGCGGGCGCGGGCATCCGCTTGGCCGACGCCAAAGCCGAGGCCGAAGCCGAAGCCGACCAGCCAACGCACACTGAGGCGCCGAGTCGACACCGGTCCCGGCGAGTCCTTGCCGGGGGAACGCAGGCCACCCTAGTCTGGACCGCCGTCGGGCTGCTTGCCCTCATCGTGCTGGTTGGGCTGTTTTATCTCGGCCAGCGTCTGGTCGCGAGTCCGATAGCGGCTCCGGCACCGACCCAATCCGCGACGCCGACGCCCACGCCGACCCCCACGCCCACCCGGACCCCGGAGATCACCGCGGTGCAGGCCGCCGGTGCGCACGAGTGGAACACCCTGTTCGGTGGCGAGTGCCTCGAACCGTATGTCTCGCCGTGGGAGGAAGAGTTCACGGTGGTCGATTGCGCCGTCGCACACACCGCCCAGCTGGTCCATCGCGGCAGCTTCGGCGGCGACACGACCACCGTGTTTCCGGGCGAGGCCGCGCTCGCCGCCCAGATCAACCTGCTCTGCACGGCACCCGGCATCCTTGACCTGAACGCCGCCGGCGCCTACCCGAACCTGCAAATGCAGGGCAGCTACCCGATCACCGACGAACAGTGGACCACCGGCCCGCGCAACTACTACTGCTTCGTAAGCCGAGCCTCGGCCGAACCGCTGGCCGCGACCATCATGGGCACCGGCCCGGCCTGACCCGCGCGGCCTGACCTGCGCGGCCTGACCCGCGCGGCCTGATCGGCCAGCCGACGACGATGCCAACGCCATACACCGTGGAGAAGGAAGACCCATCATGACCAGTTCACCAGCGTTGCCCGAGACGACACTTTCGCAGACCGTGCTGCCGGCGACCATGCGCACTAGCGTTCTGCTGCACCAGCAGCAACTGACCATCGAAGACCGCGCCGTTCCCACGCCCGACAGCGATGAAGTGCTCGTGAAGGTCGCAGCGGTCGGGGTCTGCGGCTCCGACGTGCACTACTACCGCGAGGGGCGCATCGGCGACTTCGTCGTCGACTCTCCACTCGTGCTCGGCCACGAACTCAGCGGCACCATCGTCGCGGTCGGCGCTGACATCGACACCGCACGCATCGGAGAGCGGGTCGCCGTCGAACCGCAGCGGCCGTGCCGCTCGTGCCGGGAATGCCGGGCCGGCCGATACAACCTGTGCTCGAAAATGGAGTTTTACGCGACGCCGCCCATTGATGGGGCGTTCTGCGGGTACGTGACGAGCCAGACCGAATTTGCCCACCGCATTCCCGACTCGGTGTCGTTCGAAGCCGGCGCGCTGCTCGAGCCGCTGTCGGTGGCCATCGCGAGTATTCGCAAAGCCCAGATCGTTCCGGGGTCGTCGGTTCTCATCGCCGGCGCCGGCCCGATCGGCATCATCACGGCCCAGACCGCGCGGGCCTTCGGGGCTGGCGAGATCATCGTCTCCGACCTCGTGCCTGCCAAACGTGAGCGTGCCCTGAAGTTCGGGGCCACCCGGGTCATCGACCCGGTGGCCACCGACCCCGCCACCCTGGGTCTCGACGTGAACGCCTTCATCGACGCCAGCGGGTCGGCGCGGGCCGTGGACAGCGGCATCCGCTCGGTGCGACCGGCCGGCACGGTCGTGCTGGTCGGGCTTGGGAACCCCGAGATGACCCTCCCGGTGGGGCACATCCAAAACCTTGAGCTCACGGTCACGGGCATCTTTCGCTACGTCGACACCTGGCCGACCGCGATCCATCTCGTGGCCTCGGGGCAGGTCGACCTCGACGCGCTCGTCACCGGCAGATTCGACCTCGACCACGTCGCCGAAGCGCTCGACAGCGACCGCGACGAAAACAGCCTCAAGTCGATCGTCTACCCGAACTGACGCGCAGCTTGCGGCCGCGTTAGATCTCGTCACTCTCGATGAGCTCGGTCGAGAGCAGCTCGTGCACGCCGGCCACGATCTCATCGGGCCGAAACGGGTAGCGGTTGATTTCGGTTTCGTCGCTGATGCCGGTCATTACGAGAATGGTGTGCAGCCCGGCCTCAATGCCCGCGACGATGTCGGTGTCCATGCGGTCGCCGATCATGCCGGTGTTCTCCGAGTGCGCGCCGATCTTGTTCATCGCCGAGCGGAACATCATGGGGTTGGGCTTGCCGACGACGTAGGGTTCCATGCCGGTGGCCTTGGAGATCAGCGCCGAGATCGCGCCGGTCGCCGGCATCGGGCCGTCCTTGCTGGGCCCGGTCGCATCGGGGTTGGTCGCGATGAATCGCGCGCCGCCCAGAATCAGCCGGATCGCCTTGGTAATCGCCTCGAACGAGTAGTTGCGCGTCTCGCCGACGACCACGTAGTCGGGGTCGGTCTCGGTCATGATGAACCCGGCCTCGTGCAGCGCGGTCGTGATGCCGACCTCACCGATCACGAAGGCGGTGCCGCCGGAAACCTGCGACTTCAGAAAATCCGCCGTGGCGAGGGCGGAGGTCCAGATGCGGTCCTCCGGCACATTCAGCCCGCTCGAACGCAGCCGGGCGCTCAGGTCGCGCGGGGTGAAAATGGAGTTGTTGGTGAGCACCAGAAACGGCGTGCCCGAGTCGGTCCACTGCTGCAGCAGCTCGGCCGCCCCCGGAAGGGCCTGGTTCTCGTGCACGAGTACACCGTCCATGTCGGTGAGCCAGCATTCGATCTCGTCGCGTCGTGCCATCAGGCGCTCCTTTTCGTCGACTCTCAGCCTAGCTGCGCTACGTTTCCCCGCGGTTACGGGTATCGCGCAAATAAGCGGATGCCGCCAAATCGGCTCAGGCAGTCACCCAGATTGACGCGGCCGCAGCGGGCGTGACCAGGCGACTCTGGCCATCCGCTAGAACGATGGTCAAGGGCGCGCTGAGTGTGAACTCGGTGCCCGGCCCGATCAGGTCGGCGGCGAGCTCGCGCAGCACGGACGGGTCGCGGTCGCTGATTCGCAGCACGGCAGCGCGGTGCCCGACCGTGGCGTCGGCCAGCAGCACGGCCGGCGGCCGCAGCACGGTGCCATCGGCGGCCGGAATCGGGTCGCCGTGCGGATCGTGCGCCGGAAAACCGAGCCGCGCGTTGATGGCTTCGAGCAGGCGATCCGAGATGGAGTGCTCGAGAATCTCGGCTTCGTCGTGTACCTGGTCCCAGTCATAGCCCATCTCGCCGACCAGCCAGGTCTCGATCAGGCGATGCCGCCGCACGACGGCGGTCGCACGCAGCCGGCCGGCATCCGTCAGCGCCAGTGGGCCGTAGGGAACGTGGGTGATGAGCCCGCTCGCGGCAAGCTTCTTGACCATTTCGGTAACGGATGACGGTGCCACGCCCAGTCGCACCGCGAGCGCCGACGGGGTGATCAAATCGGTCTGCCACTCGGTGTGGGCATAGATGGTCTTGAGGTAGTCCTCGGCCGCGCCGGTCGTGTGCGTCATAACCCTCTCAGGGTATCCGGGTCACGCGCCGGTGAACACCAGTACGAGCAGTACCACGTTCAACGCCACCAGCGCCAACGCGCAGACGACCCCGGCAGCGGTCGTGAACCAGCGATTGGTGAAGGTTCCCAGCAGGCCGCGCTGGGCGGTGAGCCAGACCAGCGGAATCAGCGCGAACGGAATGCCGAACGACAACACCACCTGGCTGAGCACAAGCGCCTGCGTGGGGTCGAACCCCACCCCGAGAATGAACAGCGCCGGAATCAGCGTGACCAGTCGGCGCAGCAGCAGCGGAATGCGCACGTGCAACAGACCGTGCATGATCTCGGCCCCCGCATAAGCCCCGACCGAGGTAGAGGCGAGCCCCGACGCGAGCAGCCCGACGGCGAACAGGGTCGCAACGATCGGCCCGAGCGTGTCCTTCAGTGCCGCGTAAGCGCCCTCGAGCGTGTCGGTTCCGTCCACACCCTGCAAAGCGGATGCCGCGAGCAGCAGAATCGCCAGGTTCACCGTTCCGGCGATCGCCATGGCAATGGTGACGTCCCACTTCGTGGCCCAGAGCAGGCGACGCGTGGCCACGATGCCCTGCCACTCCGGAAACCGGTCACGGGTGAGCGACGAATGCGCGTAGATGGCGTGCGGCATGATCGTGGCACCCAGGATGGATGCGGCGAGGAGCACCGAGTTCGACCCCTCGAAGCGGGGCACCATTCCGGCGAGCACGCCACCGCCATCCGGCGGGGAGATAAAGACACCGGCCGTGAAACCGATCGTGATAATGAGCATGAGCGCGATGATGACGCGCTCGAAGATGCGCGGCCCCCGTCGAGAATGCACCATGAGCACGACCATGGAGATGGTGCCGGTGATCACGCCGCCCCAGATGAGCGGCAGGTTGAACAGAAGGTTGAGGGCGACCGCGCCGCCGATGATCTCGGCCAGGTCGGTGGCCATGGCAACGAGTTCGGCCTGGATCCAGTACAGCCTGCGCGCGGTGGGCCGCTTCATGCGCACGCCGAGGATCTCGGGCAGGCTCGCCCCGGTGACGATGCCGAGCTTCGCCGAGAGGTATTGGATGAGCCAGGCCATGACGTTGCCGGCGACCACCACCCAGACCAGCAGGTAGCCGTAGCGGGCACCGGCGGTCATATTGCTCGCGACATTGCCCGGGTCGAGGTAGGCGACCCCGGCGACGAGGGCCGGTCCGAGCAGCCAGAGCAGGCGGCTGGAGGCGACCGTGGTGGGAGCCTTGGCGAGCACGCGGTCGGGGGCGGGGGCATCCGTTTTAGACATACCGAAACCCTAGCCAGAATTTAGGCGCACCGAAACCCCAATTCTGGGCGGAGTTGGCAGGATACGGTTGGGTAGTGCCAGAATCTGCAGTCGACAACTCCACGCCAGAGCGCTCAACCTACGGCGTCGGTCCCTGGCCGGGGGAATGGCCGAGCGAAGACCGTTACGACGCCGACCTGCTCGAGCACGGCGACACCCGCAACGTGATCGACCGCTACCGCTACTGGAATATGGCCGCGATCGTGGCTGACCTGGACGAGCATCGGCATCCGTTTCACGTGGCCATCGAGAACTGGCAGCACGACATGAATATTGGCTCGATCGTGCGCAGCGCCAATGCGTTCGGCGCCGACACTGTGCATATCATCGGCCGCAAGCGTTGGAATAAGCGCGGCGCCATGGTCACCGACCGTTACCAGCACGTGCTGCACCACGTGGATGTCGCCGCGTTCGTCGAGTGGTGTTTGAAGGGTGACTTGCCGATTATCGCCATCGACAATGTGCCCGGCAGCGTCATCATCGAGACCTTTACATTTCCCGAACGCTGCGTGCTTCTGTTCGGTCAGGAAGGCCCCGGCCTGTCGGAAGCGGCCATCGCCGCCGCCGATTCCATCGTCGAAATAAGCCAGTTCGGCTCGACCCGGTCGATCAACGCCTCGGCGGCCGCCGCCGTGACCATGCATGCCTGGGTGGTTCAGCACCGGTTCTGATCTTTACTGGTTTGCGGGCTGAATACGGGCTAGCGTGACGGTATGACTGCGATCACTGACGATCTTCCGGCCCGACTCCTGCACGAAGAAAACGCCGGATGGGAGGCCATTCTGGGCGGGAACGGCGGCGCCTACTACCAGCGCGAAATGACCGACGACGGTCTGATGATTGTGCCGGGGGCCGTCATTACGCGCGACCAGGTCACCGCCTACTTCGACCAGGCGGCTCCGTGGGAGAGCTACGGCATTCACGAACCCGCCATCATTCGCCTCGGCGAGCACGCCGGTGTCGTCGTCTACAAGGCGATCGCCCGTCGCGGCGAGGTCGTCGCCGAGCTGAACATGTCGACGACCTACCTGTTCGTCAACGGTGGCTGGCGGGTCGCGGCGCGGCAGCAGAGCCAGGCCTAACCATTTAGGGACTGGCGTTTCAGGCTCGTCTGGCCCGTCGCCGGGGAGACCGGCCCCGGGCTTGATAGCATTCAGTGTGACCGGCGACAATTTGATTTCAGAGCCCGAGACCCTTCTTCCCGCGGAACCGGAGGTGCTCGAAGCCCTGCGGCGAACCGCGAGGAGCGAGATCGCCGGCGTCGTGCAGGTACATCCGACCTCTCCGCTCGCCTGGGCTGAACTGGCCGATGCGACCCACTCTGAGGGGCGCATCCTCGAGTCGTATGCCTACGCCCGCGTCGGGTACCACCGCGGACTCGACGCCCTGCGTAAGGCTGGCTGGCGCGGCCACGGCCCCATTCCATGGCGCCACGAACCCAACCGCGGTGTGCTCCGCGCCCTGTTCGCGCTGCGCCGCGGTGCCGAGGAGATCGGTGAGGCCGAGGAGGTCTCCCGCCTGACGGCTTTTTTGACGGATGCTGACGTGGACGCCATCGACATCATCGGGGCCCTTTACACCGGCAGCCCGGGTTTCGACCCGGCGCCGCCCACCGAAGCTTTCGTTATTCGAGGAGAAGACTAAATGCCCGCGATCGTACTCATCGGAGCCCAGTGGGGCGACGAGGGCAAGGGTAAGGCCACCGACCTGCTCGGCAGCCGGGTCGACTATGTCGTCAAGTTCAACGGCGGCAACAATGCTGGGCACACCGTCGTCGTCGGCGACGAGAAGTATGCGCTGCACCTGCTGCCGTCGGGCATCCTGAGTCCTGGTGTTACCCCGGTCATCGCCAACGGCGTTGTCGTCGACGTCGAGGTGCTCTTTGAAGAGCTCGACGCTCTCTCGGAACGCGGCGTCGACGTCTCCCGGCTCAAGGTCAGCCTGAACGCCCACGTCATCACCGCGTATCACCGCACCCTCGACAAGGTCACCGAGCGTTTTCTCGGCAAGCGCCAGATCGGCACCACTGGGCGCGGCATCGGCCCGGCCTACGCCGACAAGATCAACCGGGTCGGCATTCGCGTGCAGGACCTGTTCGATGAGAATATTCTGCGCCAGAAGGTCGAGGGAGCCCTCGACCAGAAGAACCACATGCTGGTCAAGGTCTACAACCGCCGTGCCATCGAGGCCGAGGAGATCGTCAGCGAACTGCTCGGTTACGCCGAACGCTTACGCCCCATGGTTGCCGACACCGCCCTGCTGCTGCACCAGGCCCTGAACGCCGGCAAGACCGTATTGTTCGAGGGCGGCCAGGCCACCATGCTCGACGTCGACCACGGCACCTACCCGTTCGTCACGTCGTCGAACGCCACCTCCGGCGGCGCGGTGACCGGCAGCGGCATCGCCCCGAACCGCATCGACCGCGTCATCGCCGTGGTCAAGGCGTACACGACCCGCGTCGGTAGCGGCCCGTTTCCCACCGAACTGTTCGACGAGTCGGGCGAATACCTGCGCTCCAACGGCTTCGAGTTCGGCACCACCACCGGGCGCCCGCGCCGCTGTGGCTGGTACGACGCCCCGATCGCCCGCTACACCGCGCGCATCAACGGCGTCACCGACTTCGTGCTGACCAAGCTCGACGTACTCACTGGTCTGGCCGAGATTCCCGTCTGTGTGGCCTACTCGGTCGATGGCGTGCGCGTTGAAGAAGTTCCGGTCTCGCAGAGCGACTTTCACCACGCCGTTCCGATCTACGAGAACTTCCCCGGCTGGACCGAGGACATCACCGGCGTGCGCACCTTCGACGACCTGCCGCAGGCCGCGCAGAACTACGTACTCGCCCTCGAGGGCATGAGCGGATCGCGCATTTCCGCGATCGGCGTCGGCCCCGACCGTGAAGCCATCGTGGTGCGGCACGACCTGATCGACTAGAGCAATCGCCAACCGGGCCCCCAATCTGCCCGGTTGGCACAATCAGTGCACAATTCCTCACTTTGACCTGTCACACTAGGCGAGTGAACGCCGTGAGACCCCATTCCCTGACCTTGACCGGTCGTTTTGTGCAGCTGCAACCGCTCGGAAGTGCGGTGCTGCCCGACTTGGCGCGCGCCATCGCGCACCCCGAAGTCTTCGCCGCGGGCTATGGCGGCGGCCCGGCCACGCTGCACCGCGATGTCGACAGCTTCATCAAATGGGCACACGACTACTTTCAGTGGGAAAGCCTGCCCTACGTGGTGCGTCTGCTCGGCGGCCCCAACGATGGCGACGTCGTCGGCACCACGACCCTCGCCGACATCGACGAGGTAAACGAGTCGATCCACCTCGGCTGGACCGCCTACGACCCGCGGGTCTGGGGCACCGCTGTCAACGCCGAAACCAAACTGCTCGTGCTCGGCACCGCCTTCGAGAACGGCTTCGGCCGGGTCAAGATTCAAGCGGATGCCATCAACGAGCGTTCCCGCGCCGCCATCCTCGGCATCGGGGCCACATTCGAGGGCATCCTGCGCCGCGACCGCCCGCGCGCCGACGGCACCTGGCGAGACAGCGCCGTCTACTCGATCCTCGCCAACGAGTGGCCGGCCGTGCGCGCCGGGCTCGAGGCACGCCTTGACGCGTTCGAGGGCCGGTTCGTCACCTACCGCAGCCTGCGACCGGCCGGTCCAAGCGGCACCATCAGCGGCGGCGGGCCGCGGGGCGGCTTTGGTCCGAGCGCTGGAAGTGCTCCTGAGGCTGTTTCGGGTGCGGCCGGTCCGGTCCCGGAATCTGGAAGCGATGCAGAGCAGAGCGCTGGGGCCGACACGTCCCAGTAGGTGTTGTGTTCGGAACCTGGCTGGTGGCGAATTCAGGAAATCTGGGTCGCGACGGCCGATTCGAGGCCGTTTCGGCCGGTCCTGGCGAGGACTTCCTGGCTTAGCCACCGAGGCAGCCCGAGCCATCCGTCATAACTCCGGCAAATTGCTCATGGTGGAATTTCGGTTCCGCATAAACAGGGTCATCGCACTGCCGCCGGCGACAGATTGCAGGAGTTATGCGGCGACGACCCGGCGAGACCGGGGTGGACGTCAGGCAGGGGCGTGCAGCATCCGCTGCAATTCTTCGGCGCTTTTCCGACCTTGTGCTCTGGCGCCGGCACTGGTGCGTCGGCGCCAGCTATAGGCTCGGAACGTGTCCCCGACCCCTCCCGCCAGCAAGAGCCTCATCCTGCTGCAATTTCTCGGTATGGGGCTGATCTGGGGCTCGAGTTTTCTGTTCATGAAGATCGCTCTCGACGGGGTCAGCTTCGGGCAGATCGCCTGGTCGAGGCTCGTGCTCGGTGGGCTGACCCTGGGGCTGATCGTGCTGGTGAACCGGCCGCGCATAGGCAACGGGCCGGTACTGCCGCGGGAAGGCGTGGTGTGGCTGCACTTTCTGGTGATTGCAATTAGCGGATGCGTGATTCCACACCTGCTCTTCGCCTGGGCCGAGCAGTACGTCTCCTCGAGCCTCGCGAGCATCTACAACGCCGTCACTCCGATCATGACCGCGCTCATGGCGACACTCGCGTTTCGAGTGGAGAAGCTCGTGCGTGCGCAGGTGGCCGGTGTCGTGCTCGGCATCATCGGTGTCGTCGTGATCATCGGGCCCTGGCAATATTCCTCGCTCACCGGCGACCTGTGGGGCCAGCTCGCCTGCCTCGGCGCTGCGGTCTGCTATGGCTTCACCTTCGGCTACACCCGCCGGTTTCTGAGTGGGCGCCCAATTGCCGCGAGCACGTTCGCTTTTCTCAACATCGGCATCGCTGGCGGGATCATGCTGCTGCTCACCCCGGTACTGGCCTCGAGCCCGGTGCACCTGACGCTGCCGATCGTGCTGTGCCTGCTGGCCCTCGGCGCGGTCGGCACCGGCCTGGCCTACATCTGGAACATCAACGTTCTGCGCGCCTGGGGGCCGACCAACGCGTCCACGGTTACCTACGTGACGCCCGTCGTCGGCGTGGTGCTGGGGGTGCTCGTGCTGGCCGAAACATTCTCCTGGCACGAGCCGACCGGGGCGCTGTTGGTGCTGCTCGGCATCCTGCTGACGCAGAAACGCTTGCGATTCAGCTGGCTGCGGCCCGGCGGCCGGGAGGCGGCGGCATCCGCTTAGGCCATGCATTATCGTAAAAGTATGGTCGTACACGAGGAGTTACCCGGCGACGCTGACGCTGCTGCGATTGCGCAGCTGCACAGCATTCGCGAAAGCATCGACAATATCGACGCCGCGCTCATTCACCTGCTGGCCGAGCGATTCAAGTTCACCCAGCAAGTTGGGCGGCTCAAGGCAGCGCACGGGCTGCCGGCCGCCGACCCGGCGCGTGAACTCATGCAGATCGATCGGCTGCGCGGCCTCGCCGAGGAGGCCCACCTCGACCCGGCCTTCGCCGAGAAGTTTCTCAATTTCATCATCGCCGAGGTCATCCACCACCACGTGAAGATCGCCGGTGGGGATGCTGTGCAGCCGGGGCGGGCCGCCGGCTCTGCGCCGACTTCCGCTGCTGTCGCCGAGCAGGCCGCTCCCGCGCAGCCGCAGTCGCACCCGCACCCGCAGCCGCACCCGCTTCCGCACCCGCCGACCGCGCACGTACCGAGCTCGGCGTCGTGACTCCCGCCGGCCCGGAGATCTCGGCGCTGTGACCGTCGAGACAGACGTTTTCGGGCGTCAGCTCGTCGCCGAGCAGGACTCGTGAACTGGAACCCGCGGGCTCTGCCCGACCAGACCGGCAAGACCTTCGTCGTTACCGGTGCCAACGCCGGCCTCGGCTACTTCACTAGCGAGCAGCTCGCCGGCGCGGGCGCCCACGTCGTGCTCGCCTGCCGTAACCCGGTGAAAGCGGATGCCGCGGCCGCGGCGATTCGCGCCCGCGTGGCGGGGGCATCCGTTGCGGTGTTGCAGCTCGATGTCGCCGATCTGCAGTCAGTTCGCGACGTCAGCGAAACCCTGCGCGCTTTTCCTCGCCTCGACGGCCTGATTCTCAACGCTGGAATCGTGCACCCGCCGACCGATCGCGCCGTGAGCCTCGACGGCAACGAGCTGGTCTTTGCGACGAACTTTCTCGGGCATTTTGCTTTGACTGCGGGGTCGCTCATGGCCTTGCGGCGCACTCCCGGCAGCCGGGTCGTGTCCCTCGGGTCGCTGATCTCCCGGCTGATGGATTCCTCGCTTGACGATTTGCAGCTGGCCACCACGTATAACGGGTGGAAGGCGTACGCGCAGTCCAAGATTGCAATGCAGGTGTTCGGGTTCGAGCTCGATCGACGGTTGCGGGCCAATGGGGCG
Organism: Cryobacterium sp. TMT1-66-1; assembly: GCF_004403435.1. Taxonomy (NCBI): domain Bacteria; kingdom Bacillati; phylum Actinomycetota; class Actinomycetes; order Micrococcales; family Microbacteriaceae; genus Cryobacterium; species Cryobacterium sp. TMT1-66-1. The sequence continues at coordinate 63,522 of NZ_SOGP01000005.1, read as the reverse complement.
GGCATGGTGCAGTCGCTGGTGGCGCATCCGGGATATTCGATTTCGGGGTTGACCCCCACCATTCCCGGTGTCAACGAAATCACCCCGGCCAAGCGGGTCATCGACGGCCTGCAAACGCTGGTCGGCGCGCAGGGCAAGCATCACGGAGCCTGGTCGACAGTGCGTGCCGCGATCGACCCGGATGCCCACGGCGGCGACTACTTCGGCCCCCGCCTGCTCACCCGCGGTGCGCCAACTCGTCAGCCGGCGACCCGCACCTCCCGAGACCGAGCGGTCGCGAGTCGTCTCTGGGAGCGAGCTGAGACCCTCATCGGCGAGCCGTTCCTCTAGGTGTTCACGCGAGAGCGCAAAAAGTGCCCGATTGGACCTCTCAATCGGGCACTTTTTGCGCTCTCGCGAGACGGCACGTAACACGAGGGACCCCGAGGCACCGCGCGGCTATCCTGACAAGATGACTTCATCGCCCGCCATCCAGACCGCAGTCACACTGGGAGACGGACTCACCGTCAGCCCGCAGGGCTATGGAGGCATGTCGCTCACGCCGGTCTACGGCCCGATCGACCCCGACGATGCCCTGCGCACGCTGACGCACGCCGTTGACTCGGGCCTCACCTTCATCGACACGGCCAACGTCTACGGGAACGGGTTGAGCGAACGCACCATTGCCCGATTGATCGCCACCCGACGCGATGAGGTGCAGCTGGCGAGCAAGTTCGGAATCCTTTCGGGCGGAGGAATCGGTGCACGCGGCATCCGAGGTGACCGTGCCTACGTGTTCGAGCAGATCGATCTGAGCCTCGCGCGCCTCGCCACCGACCACCTGGACCTCTACTACCAGCATCGGGTCGACCCCGACGTGCCCATCGAAGAGACCGTCGGGGCCCTCGCCGAACTGGTTCAGGCGGGCAAGATTCGCCACATCGGTCTCTCCGAACCGACTGGTGACGAGCTGCGCCGCGCTGCCGCCATTCACCCGATCGCCGCAGTGCAGTCCGAGTGGAGCATCATCAGCCGAGACGTCGAGCGGCACGTTGTCCCTACCGCGATCGAGTTGGGCGTCGGGTTCGTCCCGTATTCGCCTCTGGGTCGCCAGTGGCTCACCGGGCGATTCGACCGCAGCGCGCTCACTGATGCAGACGGGCGGCATAAGTTTCCCCGGTTCACCCCGGATGCCCTCGCCGCCAACCAGCCCATTCTCGACGAGGTGATCGCGGTGGCTCGCGAGGCGGCAGTTTCACCAGCGCAGGTCGCGCTTGCCTGGCTCTATGACAAGGGTCGCACCCTCGGGCTTGCTCTGTCCCCGATCCCCGGGTCTCGTTTCACCGAGCGAGTGGACGAGAATCTCGCGGCCGCGAACATCCGTCTCGATGCCGCACACGTAGCGCGCTTGGACGCGCTCGCGGACCGCATCGTCGCCGCCCGATCATTCAACCCCCAGTGGGTCTCAGCCGGTCGCGAGTAGCGACTCTCGTTCCTCGCGAAGGCGCAAAAAGTGCCCGATTGGGCCTCTCAATCGGGCACTTTTTGCGCTCTCGCGACAGGACGCCAGCCACCGGCCATGAGCGCCACCGTTACTCTGCGGATCACCTCTGAGGGATTGTGGAGGTGGGATTTGTTGATGCGGATCACCCGCCACCTCTCCTCCATGAGCGCGTCGAGGCGGTCAACATCCCAGTGGAACTGGTTCTCGTCGGTGCGATGCTGCCCGCCGTCGTACTCGAGCAGAACACGATATCGGCGAAAGACCAGGTCGCCGGTGGCGAGCTTCACCCCGGTGCGACTCATGATGATGGCATTGACCTCCGGTTCGGGCAGGCGGGCCCGCACGATGAGCAGCCGCAGGTCGGTCTCGCGGGGTGAATCGGCGCCGGGTCGTATCCAGATCAGCGCCTCGCGCAGCAGCTTGACGCCCCGTCGCCCCGAATACCGTCGAACGGCGGCGAGCAGATCACGCATCTCGGCGAACGGATGCTTGCGGCGCACGAGTGTGTCGCCAATCCGGATGAGGTCGTCGAGCCCAAGCATGGTGGACAGCTGGCACCAGGTGTCCACCGCACTTGTGACGCGCACGCCGCGCACCGCAACGACGGTGACCGTCTTGGGTGCGACATGGTGGCCGCGGACACCGAGTACCCGGTCGCGCAGGGTGGGTTCCTCCGTCGAGACATGAATAGTTTGCGTGTGTTCGACGGCAAAAGGCAGCGGGAGCCCGTGCACGCGCGCAGCCGTCACATGGCTGAAGAAGTCTGATTCGGACATCCGCTGTGCGTAGGCGCGGATGAGAAGGTCTGCCGAGCTGCTATCTGCACGCGCGGTGCGCGTTGCAGGAAAGGGGCGCGCTAGGTCGGACGCGCGCATCCGCTTCTTGGACAGGCCCGCGTCACTGCCTTCGGCCGTGCTGAATGGACGCCCCTCGAAGTCCAGCGGCAGCCTGCGAGCTCGATTCATGCCAACAGTGTGTCGCGCCGTCTCGGTGTCAAATGAGTTATCCACACCCCAAAGCTCGTTCAGGTTCGCGAAGGCGCAAAAAGTGCCCGATTGGACCTCTCAATCGAGCACTTTTTGCGCTCTCGCGAGCTGGGGAGTTAGGCGAAGGCGGCGGGGAGAGGGGATTGGTGACGATTGCGCATCTCGGAGAGAGTCGCAGCGAAGACGTCCTGTACCTCGAGGGCGTGCAGGGTGTTGTCCGTCACGCCGATGCGCAGCACCGGAATGTAGCGGCCGGCGCAGAGGCCCAGGAACTTCACGTCGTCTTCGCGCGGCACCGAAACGATGACGCGACCGGCCGATTCGGAGAACAGGGCAGTGGATGCGTCCACCCCGTCCCGATCCAGAATGTCACCCAGCCAGACGCGCGCGCCCACTCCAAAGCGCATGACGGCTTCGGCGAGGGCCTGGGCGAGCCCGCCCTCGCTGAGGTCGTGCGCACTGTCGATCAGGGCTTCCTTCGACGCGGCATGCAGCAGACCGGCCAGGGCCTTCTCTTTGCCGAGGTCGACAACGGGTGGGCGACCGCCGAGGTGGTCGTGCACGACGCCGGCCCAGGCCGAACCGTCGAGCTCGAGGCGGGTCTCGCCGAGCAGGTAGATGTTGTGCCCGTCGTCCTGCCAGCCGCTCGGAATGCGGCGGGCGACGTCGTCGATCACGCCGAGCACGGCCACGACCGGGGTGGGGTGAATGGGCTGGTCGCCGGTCTGGTTGTAGAACGACACGTTGCCGCCGGTGACGGGAATCTCGAGCTCCAGGCATCCGTCGGCGAGGGCCGTTACGGCTTCACGGAACTGCCACATGACCTCGGGGTTCTCGGGGGAGCCGAAGTTGAGGCAGTCACTGACGCCGGCCGGAACGGCGCCGGTCGCGGCGACGTTGCGGTATGCCTCGGCGAGGGCCAGCTGCGCGCCGCGGTACGGGTCGAGCTGGCAGTAGCGGCCGTTCGCGTCGGTCGCGATCGCGAAACCGAGCCCGCTCTCTTCGTCGACGCGGATCATGCCGCCGTCGTCGGGAAAGGAGAGCGCCGTGTTGCCCTGCACGTAGTGGTCGTACTGGTCGGTGATCCAGCTCGGGTCGGCCAGGTTCGGCGAGCCGAGCAGGTCGAGGAACTGCTCGCGCAGGGTCTCGCCGTCGAGTGCGCGGGGAAGTACGGAGGCGGTGTCGGCCTGCAGGGCGTCGATCCAGGTCGGGTACGCGAGCGGACGCTCGTAGACCGGGCCGTCGACGGCCACGGTGCGTGGCAGCACGTTGACGATTTCTTCGCCGTGCCAGTTGATGATGAGGCGGCCGGTGTCGGTGACCTCGCCGAGCACGCTGGTCTCCACGTCCCACTTGGTGGTGACGGCGAGAAAGCCCTCGAGCTTCTCGGGAGTGACGATCGCCATCATGCGTTCCTGGCTCTCGCTCATCAGGATCTCTTCGGCGGTGAGCGTGGGGTCGCGCAGCAGCACCTTCTCGAGTTCGATGAACATGCCGCCGTCGCCGTTGGAGGCGAGCTCAGAAGTGGCGCAGCTGATGCCGGCCGCGCCGAGGTCTTGAATTCCCTCGACGAGCTTGCCGGCAAACAGTTCGAGGCAGCACTCGATGAGTACCTTCTCGGCGAACGGGTCGCCGACCTGTACTGCGGGGCGCTTGGTCGGGCCGCCGGCGCTGAACGTATCGGAGGCGAGAATGGATGCCCCGCCAATGCCGTCGCCGCCGGTGCGGGCTCCAAACAGCACGACCTGGTTGCCGACGCCGCGGGCGTTGGCCAGGTGCAGGTCTTCGTGGCGCAGCACGCCGACCGAGAGCGCATTGACCAGCGGGTTGCCCTGGTAGACCCGGTCGAACACGGTTTCGCCGCCGATGTTGGGCAGGCCGAGGCAGTTGCCGTAGAAGCTGATGCCGGAGACCACGCCGTGTACGACACGGGCGGTGTCGGGGTCGGTGATGTCGCCGAAACGCAGGGCGTCCATCACGGCGACCGGGCGGGCGCCCATCGAGATAATGTCGCGCACGATTCCGCCGACGCCCGTTGCAGCGCCCTGGAACGGCTCAATGTAGGAGGGGTGGTTGTGCGATTCGATCTTGAAGGTGACGGCCCAGCCCTCGCCGACGTCAAGCACGCCGGCGTTCTCGCCCATTCCGACCATAAGGTTCTTCTTCATGGCGGGGGTGACTTTGTCGCCGAACTGGCGCAGGTACATCTTCGAGCTCTTGTAGGAGCAGTGCTCGCTCCACATCACCGAGTACATCGCAAGCTCGCCACTCGTGGGGCGGCGGCCCAGAATCTCGCGAATCTTCGCGTACTCATCGGCCTTGAGCCCGAGCGCGCCGTAGGGCTGCTCCTTCTCGGGTGTCGCAATGGCATTGGAAACGGTGTCGGCGACGCCGGGGGAAGAGGTGTTGGAAACAGCGGTCACGTGTGGAATTCTCCCCGAGATAGCGGATGCTTGACCCGGCAAGTCTACCGGTCGCCTCGCCCGGCCAGCGTGGCGCTGCGTGCGACCTACTGCGGATCGGGAGCGCAACGCTCGCCATAGGCTGGTCCCATGACAGACAGCGCACTCATCGGCCCCGTCGCCGCGCCGGATTTGCATGTCATGAGTTTCAACATCCGTCGGCGCCTGCCGCATCTCAACCCGCGCAGCCCCGATCGGTGGGTGCACCGCCGGCCAATACTGAAACGTCTGCTCGCGGCGGAACAGCCCGCACTGATCGGCGTGCAAGAAGCGCTGTTCGACCAGGCGAACTTCGTGCGTCACGCGCTCGGCGATCGCTACCGCTCGATCGGATATGGCCGGGAAGCCAACAAGGGCGGGGAAGGCTGCCCGATCTTCTACGATTCACGTCGACTGCGGGTGCTCGAGTGGAAGCAGACGGCCCTCTCTGAGACACCGTCGCAGCCGGGATCCACCTCCTGGGGCAATCACACTCCGCGCGTCGTCGTTGACGCGCTCTTTCACGACATCGCCACCGGTATCGATTTCCAGGCCGTGAACACGCACTTCGACCACCGCTCCCGTACCTCGCGGCTGCGATCCGCCGACGTAATGCGACGCATCGTGTTGGCGTCGCAGCTTCCCACTGTGGTGACCGGCGATTTCAATACAGATGCGAATACCGCCCCCTATGACCGCCTAACCGGCCAGGGCCTGCTTCTGGATGCCTGGAACACAGCAGACGAACGCCTCACCGAAGAGTGGGGAACGTTTTTGAACTATCGCTCGCCGCAGCGCAATCTCAAACGCATCGACTGGCTCCTCGTCACGCCCGGCGTCCCCGTGCGCAAGGCCGCCATCAACGTGAAGCGCTATGTCGGCGGCTGGCCGTCGGACCACGCCGCGGTGCAGGCCGTCGTGAATCTCGCAGGCACCACCCCTGCGGGGACCATCTCCGGTTAAAGCGTCGATCGGCGCCGACTAGACCGTCGCGGCACGCTCCTTGGCGCGCAGGTCCTTGCGCAGGATCTTGCCGGACGCCGACTTCGGGATCGCGTCGATGAATTCCACTGCGCGCACCTTCTTGTGCGGGGCGACCCGCTCGGTGATGTAGGCCATGATCTCCTCGGCCGTGACCGCCGACTCAGCCACGGCGACGACGAAGGCTTTCGGGATCTCCTGGCCGTCGGCATCCGCTGCACCGATCACCGCGGCATCCTTGATGCGCGGGTGGGTGAGCAGCAGCGCTTCCAGCTCGGCCGGAGCGATCTGGTAGCCCTTGTACTTGATCAGCTCCTTGCTGCGATCGACGATGGTCACCTCGCCGAGCGCACTGACCGTGGCGATGTCGCCGGTGTGCAGAAATCCGTCGGCGTCGATGGTCTCGCGGGTGGCCTTCTCGTTGTTCAGGTAGCCGAGCATCACGTTCGGGCCGCGCACCAGCAGCTCACCGGGCTCGCTGACCCCGTCTTCGGGAATCTCGATCTCTTCGCCGGTTTCGGTCGACACGAGCTTGCAGTCCATGTTCGGCACGGTCACTCCCACGGACGCGCGCGACAGGTGTGGCGCGTCGATCGGAATCAGGTGGCTCACCGGGCTGACCTCGGTCATGCCGTAGCCCTGCAGAATGCGGCAGTCCAGCCGGGTGGCCACCGCCGCGGCGAGAGCACCGTCGAGCGGGGCTGCCCCCGAGAGGATGGTGTGCACGCTCGACAGGTCATACTCCGCTACCAGCGGATGCTTCGCCACGGCCACCGCAATCGGCGGCGCGATAAAGACGTAGCTGCAGCGGTGATCCTGGATCATGCGCAGAAACTCGACGAAGTCGAACTTGGCCATGGTGACCAGCGAGGCCCGCTGTTTGAAGGCGAGGTTCAGCAGCACCGTCATTCCGTAGATGTGGTAAAACGGCAGCAGCGCGAGCACTTTGTCGTCTGGAACAACCCCGATCAGATCGCGGGCCTGTTGCACGTTCGCCACGAGGTTGCGGTGGCTCAGCATGACGCCCTTCGGCGCCGCCGTGGTGCCCGAAGAGTAGGGGAGAACAGCCACGTGCGTGGCGGGGTCGATGCTGAGGGCGGGGGCGGCAGCATCCACTGCAAGTAAATCAGCCAGCGACGGATGCCCCGGCTCACCATCGATCACCACGATGTTCTCGTCGGAGATGCCCGCCGCGTGCGCTGCCGCCTTGGCGCCGGCCAGCAGCGGGGTGACGGTCACGAGCCAGGTCGCACCGGAATCGTGGAGGTGGCGCTGGATGTCGTCGGGAGTGTAGAGCGAGTTGATGGTGGTGACCGTGGCGCCGGCGCGCAGAATCCCGTGGAAGATGGCCGTGAATTCCGGCGTGTTCGGGCAGAGCAGGCCCACGACCGTGCCGGGACCGACGCCGTCGGCAGCGAGAGCGCCGGCCACCCGGGTGATCTGATCGACCAGGGTGCGGTAGCTCATGGCGGCCCCGCTGGCACCGTCGATGACGGCGGTGCGATCCAGCTCGGCCTCGCTCAGGTCCCCGAACAGGTAGTCGAAAATGCTTTGCGTGGGAATCTCAACGGGAGCGTAGGGGCTCGTGAACACTTAGGATCTCCTTCGATCGGTGTGGCATGCACACGGTACCGCTCGGGGCTGCCGCGAAACTGTGCATGTGACCCGAGTGGCTTTGAACGGGCGGGGCATCCGTTTGAGTGAGCGGGCGCGGGCATCCGCGTGGGTGAGCGGATTCCCGCTCGCGCACTTGCCACGGCGCGTTCACCTGCCGGTTACCCCGGGCCCCCGTGCTGTTGGCGCGGCCTGCCTAACGTAGCTACACGTAACGCCCTCGACTCAGGAAGGTTTCACGTGGCAATCCACAGCGCTTTTTCACGCACCACTTCTCTCGGCGCCAAGACGGCCCTCGCCGCCGGCGCCGCAGTTCTGCTCACCCTGAGCCTGGCCTCCTGCTCGGCGGACACCGCCGACGCGGCCGGAACTGGCACCGACGGCGTCAGCTACGCCGCCGATGAGAACACCCTGGTGTTCGGTGTGGTTCCCGACTCGGTCGACACCCAGACCAACTACCAGCCGTTGATGGACTACATCGAACAGGAGACCGGCAAGACCGTGGAATACCACGAGTCCACCGATTACGCCGCCCTGATCGAAGCCGCAATCGCCGGCAAGATCGACGTGGCCTCGTTCTCCGGCTTCACTTACATCACCGCCACCAACAACGGCGCGGCCATCACTCCGATCTCCTCGATCGTGACGACCGAGGGCGAGGTGCCCGGCTACTACTCGCAGGCGATCGTTCCGGCAGACAGCGCCATCACCTCCCTCGCCGAGTTCGCCGGCAAGAAGGTCTGCTTCGTCGACCCGTCATCGACGAGCGGATACCTGTTCCCCTCCTACAACCTGCTCGAAGCCGGCGTCGACCCGGTCTCCGATGTGACCCCGGTGTTCGCCGGCAAGCACGACGTGAGCGTGCAGAAGGTCGGCGAGGGCAAGGAGTGTGAGGTCGGTTTCGCCGAGGACAGCGAGGTCGCCAAGAGCGACAAGGTCAAGGTCATCGCCGAGACCATGGTTCCCGGTGCACCGATCGTCGTCTCTGACACCCTGCCGGCCGAGTTGAAGACCCAGCTCACCGAGGTGCTCGGCCAGGTCACCATCGACGACATCATCGCCTCGGGCGTGACGAGCGCAGACACCCAGGCCTTTCGCGATACGTTCTACGCGACCGAGCCGGTCGATGACAAGTATTACGACACCATTCGCGACATCTGCGTGAAGACGTCGGCCTCGCAGTGCCAGGGCTAACCAGTAAGTCCAGCGTCACCACCGGTTCCGCTTCGCGCGCGGAACCGGTGATCGACGTGAGCAACATCACCAAAACCTTCGGCGAGACGACGGCCCTCAATGACGTGTCGCTCACGGTCGGCCGCGGCGAAATTGTCGTATTGCTTGGGCTGTCTGGTTCGGGCAAATCCACCCTGCTGCGACACCTCGACGGCCTCGATCGGCCCGACTCGGGCTCGGTGACCGTGCTCGGTGCCGCGGTATCGAGCCTGAAGGGCCGGCCGCTGCGTGCGCTGCGCGGTCAGGTCGGCTTCGTCTTTCAGCAGTTCGAACTGGTCGGGTCGCTGACCGTGCTCGAAAATGTACTGACCGGCGCCCTGTTTCGGGTGCGTGGGCCAAGACTGGGCCTCTGGGGGTACCGCCGCGACCTCAAGCTGGCTGCGCTCGGCCATCTCGACCGGGTGGGACTACTCGCCCAGGCCTACCAACGCGCCGACACCCTGTCGGGCGGCCAGCAGCAGCGGGTCGGCATCGCGCGAGCACTCATGCAGAACCCGCGCATTCTGCTCGCCGACGAACCGGTGGCCTCGCTCGACCCGGAATCCAGCGCCCAGGTCATGGCACTGATCCGGGAGATCGCCATTGACAGTGGTCTCACCGTGGTGTGCAGCCTGCACCAGGTTGATCTGGCCCTATCCTGGGGCGATCGCATCGTCGGCCTGCGCCACGGCCAGGTGGTGCTCGACACCATAACGCAGGGGCTGTCGAAGCAGAACGTGATGGAGATCTACGGCCGCGTCACGACCTCGACCGGTGAGCTCGACGCGATCGAGACCGAGTTGGGCACCGAGCTGGGCACCGGTGAAGCGAGCGAGCCCGACGAACAGGGCGAGCTCGACCTGGCGACCTTCAGCTCGGCGCGGGACAACCGCCGGTGACGCTCACGCTCGAACGCCCGCAAGCCGGCCACGCGGATGCCCCCGCCCCGGCCCCGCAACGCCGCGCTCACCCGGAGAAAATCGCGGCCGGGCTGACCCTCGTGGCGCTGGTGGCGGCATCCGTTCTGTCACTGATCAGCGTGGATATTTCGCTGCCGCAGATGGTGGCGAGCTGGTCGAACGCCACTCGATTCTTCGCTCGCGTGGGGGTCATCAGCTTTCCCGCGCCGGGTGAGCTGCTCTACCTGACCGCGCTCACGGTGGGCCTCGTGCTGCTCGGCACCCTGTTTGCCGCGTTCTTCTCGGTGCCGCTGTCCTGGCTCGCCGCCGCGAACACCTCGCCCGGTCGTGGGTGGATGGCCGTCGCCCGCTTTCTCGGCGTGCTGGCCCGGGCGGTGCCCGACGTCGTGCTCGCGATGGTGTTCGTGCTGATGTTCTCGCTCGGCACCCTGCCCGGAATCCTGGCGATCGGCATCCACTCGATCGGCATGATCAGCAAGATGTTCGCTGACGCGATAGAGCAGATCGATGAAGGCCCCCGGCTGGCAATTCGGGCCGCCGGTGGAACCCGAATGCAGGAATTCTTCTCCGGCGTGCTGCCGCAGGTGCTTCCGTCGTGGGTAGCGACCGTGCTGCACCGCAACGACATCAACCTGCGCGGTTCGGTCATCCTCGGCTACGTCGGCGTCGCCGGGCTCGGTCTCGAGATGTCCTACGCCTTCAAATCGCTCAACTACTCGCTCGGACTCGGCATCGCGCTGGTCATTTTCGCACTCTGTGTGGTAATGGAGATCGTGTCGAGCGCCGTGCGCACCGTCATGCTCGGCCTCGCGCCCACCCGCCACGGGATCGGCGACCGGCTGCTGCGCCGTCTCGGAGTGACCGGCCAGAAAGCGGATGCCTCGCACCATCCCTGGACCTACGCCCGCCTGCGCAACGCGGTCTGGGGGCTGCTCGCCGCGTTCATCGTGATCGGCAGCCTCTGGATCTGCGACATCAAATGGGGCGACTTTCTCACCGTCTGGTCGTATTTGCCCGAGACCGCCGCCAAGTTCTGGCCGCCGAGCTTCGGAAGCTATGACGCCCCGGTAATGCTCGCGGCGATGGGCGAAACCATCGCGATCGCCCTGGCCGCGACGATTCTCACGATCGTCGCCTCGATCGTGATCGGCTCGCTCGCCGCCCGCAACGTGGCGCCGTCGAGACGCGTGCGGGCCGGCTTTCGGCTGGTGCTCGTGACGATCCGCGGCATTCCGGAGATCATCCTGGCCATCGTGCTCATCGTCGTGACTGGTCTTGGTACCCAGGCCGGCACCATCGCCCTGGCTATCGGCGGCGTGGGCCTGCTCGGCAAGCTGCTCGCCGACTCGCTCGAAGAGGTCAGACCCGGTCCGGAACAAGCCCTCCGAGCGGCCGGCGCGACGAGGCTGCAGGTCTACGCCGGCGCCACGGCTCCCCAGGGAATGAAAGCCCTGATCGGACACAGCTTCTACATGCTCGACACCAATACTCGGGCGGCCACCATCCTCGGCCTGGTGGGAGGTGGCGGGGTCGGCTACTACCTGCTGAACGCAGGCCAGGGGTCTCGCTACGACCTGGTCACCACGATCGTGCTCATGATTCTCGTGACGGTGGTCGCGGTCGAAGGACTGGCCATGTGGATGCGGCGGGTGTTTCGATGACCAGCTTCGACGTGGTCGTCGTTGGCAGCGGCATCGTGGGCCTCGGGCACGCCCTCGCCGCCAGCGACCGGGGCCTGTCCGTGGTCGTCGTGGACCGCGCGGCGGCCATCGGTGGGGCATCCGTTCGCAATTTCGGACACCTGTGTTTCACCCCGCAAAGTGGGCCGGCCCGAGAATTCGCCCTGCGGTCCCGCCCGCTCTGGCTGCGGCTCGAAGCGGACGCCGGAGTCTGGCTGCGCGAGTCGGGCACGGTCGTGCTCGCCCGGCACGACGACGAACTGGCAGTGCTGCGGGAGCTGGCGGCGCAGCGCGGAGCCGAGTCGGTCTTCGGCGTCGGCGCGCCCGACGTCGTGCTGCTCGATGCCAGGGAGGTGTCGGAGCGTCTGCCACTCGCCGACGGCACCGCGGTGGGCGGCGCGCACCTGCCCTGGGACCTGCAGGTCAATCCGCGCCAAGCCGGTGCCGGTCTGGCCGCGTACCTGGCCAGCCGGGGTGTCGAGTTTCGCTACCGCACCGCGGTGACGGCCGTGCGGCCGGGCCGGGTCACGACCACGCGCGGGCCGATCGACGCCGGAACGGTGATCGTGGCGGTCAACCACGACATCGACCAGCTCTACCCGGAGATCGCCGAGCGCGACGGCATTGTGCGGTGCGGCCTCGACATGCTGCGCGTCGACGCCGGCCTGCGCGCGCCGCTGCCCGCGCCGGTGCTGACCGGCTGGTCGCTGCTGCGCTACGTAGCATTTTCCAGCCTTCCGGCGGCAGCCACTCTGGGCGAACGGCTGCGGAGGGAGTATCCGCTGCTGGCCGAACTGGACCTCAACCAGATGTATACCCAACTGCAGGACGGCTCGCTGATCGTGGGGGACACTCACTATCGTGGGGCATCCGTTTCTGTATTTCAGAATGAGAATGCGTTCGAACAGCTGCTGCAGCTCACCTCCGAACTGTTCGGCGTGCCGCGCCCGCGGGTGCTCGAGCGGTGGCAGGGCGTCTATGCCTCCGGGCGTGCCGACTTTCTCATCGACCAGCCCGAACCCGGTGTCTACCTCGTAGCGGCCACCACCGGAATCGGCATGACCACCGGGCTCGGTCTGGCCGAACACGTCATCTCGACCGTCTGCAATTTCGCCATTCCCTCCCTCACCCTGAAAGGCACCCCATGAGCACCGCACCCCTTGATCTTGAGCTGGACCTTGATGATTTCGACACCGAAGACGTGGACGTTGAGCTCGTCGTCTTCGACATGGCCGGCACGACCGTGAGCGACGACGGGCTGGTCGAGCGGGCGTTCGTGCTCGCCGCCGAGCGCAGCGGACTGGTCGATACCGCCGAGGACCTCGAGGAGGCCATCGCTTTTGTGCGCGAGACCATGGGGCAGTCCAAGCTCGACGTGTTTCGTGAGCTGACCGACTCCGAAGATGCGGCGGTCGCTGCGACGGCGGCGTTCGAAACGGCCTACGGCGAACTCGTTGAACAGGTCGGGGTGACCGCGATCCCTGGCGCGGCCGACCTGTTCCAGGAGCTGCGGGACGCTGGCGTGAAAGTGGCCCTCGTCACCGGCTTCTCCCGTACGACGCAGGACACGCTCATCGATGCGCTCGGTTGGAGCGACCTCATCGATGTGAGCCTCTGCCCGGCCGAAGCTGGCCGTGGCCGCCCATACCCCGACCTGCCGCTCACCGCGCTGCTCCGTACCGGCGCGTCAAGCGTCGCGGCCATGGTCGTCGTCGGCGACACGGCGAGCGACATGCTCTCCGGCGTGAGCGCTGGCGCCGGCCTGGTCGTGGGCGTTCTGACCGGTACGCACGACACCGACACCCTCGAGGATGCCGGGGCTGACGTCGTCGTCGCGAGCGTCGCAGACCTGGCCGAACTGCTCGGCCTGCGTGAGGAAACGATCGAGTAGCCATGCCCGAATACGATCCAATCGCTGAACCGGTGACGCTGCCGGCCCTCACTCTCGGCGTCGGACGGGAGGTCGTGTTGCCGCGCGCCGCCGAGGCCATGGTCTGGTCGGGTGTCGGCCTGCCCCTGGAGTGCGTGGCGGTACCCGGGGTGCTGCTTCGGCCCGGCGACGTGCTGGTGGAGGTCGAATTGGCCACGATTTGCGGCTCCGACGTGCACACGGCTTTGGGCCACCGCCTCGCTTCGAAGCCGCTCGTGCTCGGGCACGAGCAGGTCGGCCGCATCGTGGCCGTCACCGATCAGTCATATGCCGCAAATGGAATGCCACTGCGGGTCGGGCAGCGGGTGGTCTGGTCGGTCGCCGTAAGCTGCGGAACCTGCGTGCGCTGCCGCCGCGGCCTGCCCCACAAGTGCCTCGAGCTGGTTAAATACGGCCACGAGCGCATGCAGCGCGGCTGGGAACTCAGCGGCGGATTCGCCACCCACGTGCAGGTGCGTGCCGGAACAGCGGTCGTGGTCGTCGACGAACAGGTGCCGGCCACGGTTCTGGCGCCGGCCTCCTGCGCGACCGCGACGGTGGTCGCGGCGCTGGGGGCGGCGTCCGCTCTTGTGCCGCTGGCCGGAGCGACCGTGCTGGTGACCGGCGCGGGGATGCTCGGGGTGACGGCCTGCGCGATGGCGACGGATGCCGGTGCTCTCGTGGTGGTCAGCGACCCGGACCCCGCCCGGCGTCAGCTCGCGCTCGCCTTCGGGGCCGCCGCCGTCGCCGACCCGAGCGCGCCGCGCGAGTCGCCGACCGGGGTGGCGAGCGTACTCGCCGCGATGCAGGATGCCGCTGCCGCCGAGCCGACGATCGCCCTCGAGCTGAGCGGCGCCCGGCCGGCCGTGCAAACCGCGCTGGACCTGATCGGCGTCGGCGGAGTGGTCGTGCTGGTCGGCAGTGTCTCGCCCGATGACCCGGTGCTGCTCGACCCGGAGTCGATAGTGCGCCGCCTGGTCACCGTGCGCGGCGTGCACAACTACACGCCGGGCGACCTGGCGCAGGCGGTGACCTATCTCGGGGGAGCCTGGCACCGGCATCCGTTCTCGGCCCTGGTCGGAACGACCTTTCCCCTCGCCCGAGCGGATGCCGCACTCGCCCTGGCCGCGACGGCCCGCCACCCCCGCGTGGGCCTCGCCCCGCAGCCGCCCGCGACCCTCGGCTGACCCGCCGGCTTCGCGCTCCGTCTCTTTGGATGGGGCCTGGGCCCCGTCCGTATTGAGGGGAGGCTAGCTGGCGCCGCCGGGCGGGCCGATCCGGAGCAGGGTGGCCATGACCCCGACCAGGGCGATGCCCATGACCAGCGTCAGCAACACCGGGCGGGCCAGCATTTGCCGCAATAGAGCGCTCACCCGGGTGTGATCGCGGGGGTCGTCGGTGCGGGTGTGCCGCCAACCGCCGTCGAGCAGGCCGTTCTTCTCGAGCCCGCGGTCGAGGGGAATCGTGCCGAACGGAACGATCGCAGTGAACATGGCGATCAGAGTGAGGCGTACGCCCCAGTGCTGGTTCACGCCCACGAGCAGGGCCATCAGTCCAAAGGCGATGAAGACGAGACCGTGCAGAAAACCACCGATCTGCACCCCGACCTCGCCGACCTCGAACACGTACTTCAGGAGCATCCCGGCGATCAACATCGCCCAGGTGACGGCTTCGGCAATGGCAATAGAACGAAACAGCAGGCGCGGGGTCATCGAGACTTTCCAGTGATGGCGGGGCATGGGCGCTTCCATCGTCGCAGCCGCACCTGAACAACCACCTGAGTATTGCCGACCATCGTCGGCGAGCTCAACGGCGTCGACCACATGCTCTGGGTGACGACCGCGTACATTCTCGCGTCGACCATTATGTTGCCGGTTTACGGCAAGCTCGGCGACCTGATCGGCCGCAAGGGTCTGTTCATCGGCGCAATCAGCATCTTCATCCTGGGCTCAATCGTGGGCGGACTCGCTCCCGACATGACCTGGCTCATCATCGGGCGTGCCGTTCAGGGCCTCGGTGGCGGCGGGCTGATGATCCTCTCCCAGACGATCATCGCCGACGTCGTGCCGGCGCGCGAGCGCGGCAAATACATGGGCATCATGGGCGGCGTGTTCGCGCTGTCGTCCGTGGCCGGACCGCTGCTCGGCGGCTGGTTCACCGAGGGCATCGGCTGGCGCTGGGCGTTCTGGATGAACATCCCCCTCGGCGCCCTCGCCATCGTGACCGCCGTCTTCTTCCTGCGGTTGCCGGTGAAAGACCATGCCAAGCCCAAGCTCGACGTCGCCGGCATGGGCCTGCTCGCCCTGGCCTCGACCGGGCTCGTGCTCACCACCACCTGGGGCGGCACGACCTACGACTGGGATTCCCTGCTGGTCCTCTCGCTCATCATCGCGACCGTCGTCGCCGCCGTGGCCTTCGTCATGGTCGAGCGTCGCGCCAACGAGCCGATCATGCCCCTGCACCTGTTCAAGGACCGCAACTTCAACCTCACGACCGTAGCCGGCCTCATCACCGGTATCGCAATGTTCGGCGCCCTCGCCTACCTGCCCACCTACCTACAGATGGTCACCGGCGCGAACGCCACCGAGGCCGGCTTCCTGATGATCCCGATGATGGCCGCGCTGCTGATCAGCTCGATCGGCTCCGGCTGGCTGGTCAGCAAGTTCGGCCGCTACAAGTGGATGCCGATCGTGGGCACGATCATCGTCGGCGTCGCCCTCGTGCTGCTCTCCACCATGACCCCGGCCCTGCCAATCTGGATCCTGTGCAGCTACCTCGCCGTCATGGGCCTCGGGCTCGGCCTGAGCATGCAGATTCTCATTCTGATCGTGCAGAACTCCTTCCCAAACTCCCAGGTCGGAACGGCGACCGCCTCGAACAACTACTTCCGCCAGATCGGTGCCTCCATCGGTTCCGCCGTGGTTGGCAGCCTGTTCGCCGCCCGACTGACCGAACTACTCACCGAGCGCCTTCCCGCCGGTGGCGCCGGTGCCGCCAACTCCTTCACCCCGGCCATGGTGCGTGACCTTCCCGAGGCCGCCCGCCAGATCATCATCAGCGGCTACAACGACGCGCTCACCCCGGTGTTCCTCTACATGGTGCCGCTCGTCATCGTGGCCGTCATCCTGCTCTGCTTCGTGACCGAGAAGCCGCTCGCCACCACGATCGAACGGGACATCCTGCCCGAAACCCTCGAAACGGATGGCGCCACCTACGTTCGCNCCTACGTTCGCCTGGAAGCTTCGGCAGGAGCCGGCGCCCCGGCCGAGCAGGCAGCATCCACCCGACCAACGTTGAACTGATCTGAACAGTGGCCCGGCGGGTCACGGGTGCCCTGCCACCCGTAACCCGCCGGGCCACTCTCGTATCGGCGCGCTGCTAGCGTGAACTCATGCGCACCAGTTCACCCCGACACCACGCATGATCGGCGTCGTCCTCGCCCTGGTTTCGGCCGCCGCTTACGGCATGAGCGACTTTCTCGGCGGCATCGCGTCGCGCCGGGTGGCCGCGCTGCGGGTTGTGCTCATGTCGTATCCGATCTCGGTGGTGATCATCACGATCGCCGCCGCGTTCGTCGGCGGGGAATTCTCCTGGCGGTCGATGCTGTTCGGCGCAGCGTCGGGCGCTGTGATGGCCCTGGCCATGTGGTGGTTCTATATAGCCCTCGCTGAGGGGCCGATGAGCGTGGTGTCGCCGCTGACCGCCGTGATCGTCGCCGGAATTCCGGTGATCGTCGGTGTGATCATCGGGGAGCGCCCCTCAGCGATCTCCTACGGCGGCATCGCCCTCGCCATCATCGCGGTCATTCTGGTGAGCCGGGAACCGCCGGGAGTCGCCGACCACACCGTTTCGGGCGCGCGTGCGCCACGATTCACCCGCCGGGTCGCCTGGTTCACCGTGGGTTCAGGCGTCTCGTTCGCCCTGAGTTTCGTCTTCACCCACGAGATCGAGACCGGAACCGGACTGTGGCCGCTGGTGGTGTCGCGCACCGTGGCATCCGTGATCGTCATCGCGGTGGCGACCGGGGCGCGGCAGCTGGCGCGGCCGCCGCGGGCGATTCTCGGGTTCGCGTTTCTCGTGGCGGTGCTCGACGTGATCGGGGTCGTCACGATGCTCTACGCATTTCAGGGCGGCCTGCTGTCGCTCGTGGCGGTGCTTATTTCCCTCTATCCGGCCGTGACCGTGCTGCTCGCGGTGCTCGTACTCAAGGAGCGCGTCGGCCGGTTGCAGGTGGCGGGGATGGGCCTCGCCCTGGCCGCGGTCGCCGCCATCGCGATCAACGGGTAGCACGCCCCGGGTGCCGATGCTCGAGCAACCGCTGCTGCGCGGGCGAATCGGTGAGGCCGCGCGCCCGAGTCGCTGCAACGGCTGCCTCGGACTCCCGACCGAGGCGGCGCAGCAGTTCGGCCCGGGTGGCGTGCAGCCAGAAGTAGTCGTCGAGACCGCGCGGGGCTTAGCCGCGCGGTCGCCCGTGAACTCGCCCGTGCTCACTGGCTGACGGTGTCGCTCGTCTCGAGCGTGGGAACCTTCACGGTCATCGGCAGCGCCGGACGAATCTCGACGGCACCGTTCCACGCTCCCGGAATCATGGACGCGACCTTGATGGCCTCGTCGAGGTCGGTGCATTCGAGCAGGTAGAAGCCAGTAAGAGCCTCCTTGGTTTCGGCGTACGGTCCGCCGCTGAGCACGACGTCAACACCCTTGCCTCCGGTCACCCGCACGGTCGTGGCCGTGGGCGCCCGTGGATAGGACAGCCGCAGAAACTTTTCTGAGGACGTTAGCGCGAGACGAGTGCCTGGGCGATGACCGAGGTGAAGAAGACGAGCCCGTCGACGCCGCTCGCCATGGCGGTATCGGTGTCGGGGCCGAAGCCGGCCTCGACGGCGTGCTCGGGGTGCGGCATGAGGCCGACGACGTTGCCGCGGGCGTTGGTGACGCCGGCGATGTCATTCAGCGAGCCGTTCGGGTTGCCGCCGATATAGCGGGCCACGATTCGGCCCTCGCCCTCGAGTGCTTTCAGGGTCTCGGCGCTGGCCATGAACGAGCCCTCGCCGTTCTTCAGCGGAATGACGATCTCGGCGTTCGCCGAAAATCCGGTGGTCCAGTCGCTCGTATTGTTCTCGATGCGCAGGCCCTGGTCGCGGCAGATGAAGCGGCCGGCTTCGTTGCGAATGAGACCGCCGTCGAGCAGGTGGGCTTCGGTGAGCATCTGGAATCCGTTGCAGATACCGAGCACGGGCATGCCCTTATTGGCCGCGTCGATGACCTCGGTCATGATTGGGGAGAGGCTCGCGATGGCGCCGGCCCGCAGGTAGTCGCCGTAGCTGAACCCGCCGGGCAGCACGAGCGCGTCGACACCGTGCAGGTCGTGGTCGCCGTGCCAGAGGGCTACGGCGTCGGCGCCGGCCAGACGGATCGCGCGCGCAGCGTCACGATCATCGAGCGAGCCGGGAAAGGTGACGACGCCGATGCGCATCAGACGACCGCTGCCGAGGGCGCGTTCTGCACGTGGATGCCGACGACATCCTCGATCACGGAGTTCGACAGCACGGTGTCGGCGAGCTCGCGCACGGCCGCGAGGGTGGCCGCATCCGCTTCGCCGTCAATGGAAATCTCGAAGCGCTTGCCGACGCGCACGCCGGTGACGGTGGCCAGCGCTGACTGGGTCTGACCGAGGCGACCGAGGGCGCCGGCGACGGCCTTACCCTGGGGGTCAAGCAACTCAGCCTTGGGCATTACTTCGACGACGATCGTTGGCACAGGGCACTCCGCATACAGTCTGGGGCTTATAGTCGTGGCAAATCACTGCAATTCTACAGGCCGCAGCTTGGGCGGCCCGGCGCGCGTCACTCGGAGATGCCGTTCTGGCCGAGCAGAATGCCGCGCAACACGTCACGCACGGCGGCGACTCCGTCGTAGGTTTCGACAAAGCTCGTGCTGAGCGGGGCGAGGCCGAGCCGCAGGCCGTTGGGGCTGCGAAAATCGGGAATGACATCGTTATCCCACAGAATTCTCGTGACCTGACGCATGAGCGGATGGTTGATGGTCACGTGACCGCCGCGATGCGTCTGCTCCCGCGGCGAGGCCACGGTGACGCCCATCGGTGCCAGCCACTCATCGACGAGGGTGATGGCGAACTCGGTCAGCGCCACCGACTTCGCCCGCACCGACCCGATCGTGGCCTCATCGATCATGGCAATCGTGTCCTGCATGGCGAGCATGCCCACGACTGCGGGAGTGCCGCTCATGAAACGACGGATGCCGGTGGCCGGCACATACCCCGGCCCCATCTCGAAGATGGCCTGCGCGCCCATCCATCCCTGGATCGGCTGGGTCAGCACGTCCTGCAGGTCGCTCTTGACGTAGCCGAACGCCGGTGCGCCCGGCCCACCGCTCAGGTATTTGTAGGAGCAGCCGACCGCGAGGTCGACGTCGCAGGCATCGAGATCGACCGCAACCGACCCCACCGAGTGGCTGAGGTCCCAGAGCACGAGGGCGTCGTGTTCGTGGGCGACGGCGGTGATGGCCTGCATATCGGCGAGGTAGCCGGAACGGTAGGCCACGTGGCTGAGCAGCACGAGCGACGTCTGCGGGCCGACCACGCTGCGCACCTGGTCGGCGGTTACCCCACCCTCAGTGTCGGATTCGATCCAGCGCAGGGTGAGACCGCGCTCGCGCGCAATGCCCTCCAGAATGTACCGATCGGTGGGAAAGTTGTCGCTGTCGACCACGATTTCAGTGCGGCGCGGCCGCGAATCCACGGCGGCGCGGGCCAGTTTATAGAGCAGCACGGTGGTGGAATCGCCGACGAAGACCTGGCCGGCCGCGGCGCCGAGGCAGGTGCGGCCGAGGTCGTCGCCGATCTGCAGGGGCAGTTCCATCCACTGCTCGTCCCAGCCTCGAATGAGTCGGGTGCCCCAGTCGTTGGCGAGAAAGTCGGCGATGCGTTCGGCGCTGGCCCGCAGCGGGCGGCCGAGCGAGTTGCCGTCGAGGTACGAGCGAGGATTAGCCGTGGCGGGGTCGGCGTCGGTGCCGAGGAACCGGGCGCGGTAGTGGGCGAGGCCGTCGATGCGGTCCATCCGTCGCGCGAAGGCGAGGTGGGCGCCCTGGCCGGTTGAGCTGGTGAAGCTGGGAGTCATGCGAGAACCTCGAGTTCGGGGCGGGTGAGGGCGCGGGCGGTGCAGAGCCAGTCGGTGAAGTCCAGGGGATCGCGCGGCCGTTCCCCCGGGATGAAGGTCACCCGGCTATCGGCCAGGATCAGGCCGAGCGGTGCCGGCGAGCAGAGGGCGGTCAAGACCTCGCCGGGAGTCAGCCCCGCGTCGAGCAGCGCCGCGATCTCACCCGAGTTCAACCCGAGCGGCAGCGGGCCGTTGCCGAGGTCGGTGCCGTACAGCACCCGCCCGCCGGCCGCGTGGAACCGACGCAGATTGTCGCTGGCAATCTCGAACGCGGCAGTGGGGCGACCCCAGCCGTGAATGTCCAGGGTGCTGATCCAGGTCATGCGGGCGGCCATCGCGGTCACGAGATCATCGGCGAGGCGCTCCGAAAACGGGGTGTGGGCGAACGCGTCCACTCCAGCGGTAAACGCGCGATCGGCTTGACCCGCACCCTCGGCGTGCGCCACGACCGGCAGGGAATGTTCGTGCGCCCGCCCCACGAGTGCGGCCAATACCTCGGCGCCGAACACCGGGCCGGCGACCGAGTTGAGGGTAATTTTCAGAACGGATGCCCCAGCCGCGGCTTGCAAATCGACCGCGGTGGTGGCATCCGCTATGGAGGCGACCGCGCAGCTCCAGGCGGGCTCGGCCCAGCTGGCCCGGCTGGGGTAGCCGCCGGGAGAGTTGATGAACTGGTGCGCGTATGCCAGATCGGGCATAGATGTCCGGAGGCCGTCAGGCAGCCAGCCACCGAGGTCGATGGCCCGTGCGATTCCACCGCTCGGCAAAACTGTCCCGTCGATCAGGGCCAGGTGTAGGTGTGCGTCGAGAAAGCCCGGCAGCACGGTACCTCGGCCGACCAGAAAGTGAGTGGTCACGCGCCGATCTCCGTGCGCACGGCGAACAACTCGGGAAAGAAAGTGAGTTCGAGGGCCTTCTGCAGAAAAGCCGCTCCACTGGATCCGCCGGTGCCGTGCTTCATACCGATGATGCGTTGCACCGTCTTGAGGTGGCGAAACCGCCAGAGTTGAAAGTTGTCCTCAAGGTCGACGAGTTCTTCGCAGGCTTCATAGGCGGCCCAGTGCTCGGAGGCGTTCTCGTATATTCCCCGAAAGGTATGCACGAGTTCGGGGCGCAAGGTCCACGCCTCGGTGACGTCGCGCTCGAGCACAGCGGCGGGAATGTCGTAGCCGGCCCGGTGAAGGTAGCGCAGAAACTCGTCGTAGAGGCTGGGGGACTCAAAGGTGGCGGTCAGCAGGGTGTGGGCAGCGGCATCCGCTTCGAAAACCGTGAGCATGCGGCGGTTCTTGTTGCCGAGCGCGAACTCGACCGCGCGGTACTGATACGACTGAAAGCCACTGGAAGAGCCGAGAAAGTTCCGAAACTGGGCGTATTCGGTGGGCGTGAGGGTCGCCAGCACCGACCACTGCTCGGTCAGGGTGCGCTGAATGTGCTTGACCCGGGCGATGCCCTTGAGAGCCGGAGCGAGCTGGTCCTGCCGCAGCGCCTCGATGGCAGCCTGCAGTTCGTGCAGCACGAGCTTGAGCCAGAGCTCGGTGGTCTGGTGCTGGATGATGAACAGCAACTCATCGTGGTGTTCCGGGACGCTGACCGGCTTCTGGGCGTCGAGCAGGGTCGGTAGGTCGAGGTAGGCCCCGTAGCTCATCTTCTCTCGAAAATCGGTGACGATCTCGGGGTCGAAGTCACGGGTGTTGTTCTTGAGAGTCATCGGGTTCCGTTCGGCTTGTTCAAATTGTGCGCAGGTTGCGGCTGTCGGCGCAACACCAGAGCGAACCGTGCACGTCAAAGTTCTAGACTGGAGCGCATGACCCCGCCGACCCGAAAGCCCCAGGATGGCGTGCCAGCCCCGTCTGCACCCGAGCGAACCGCAGCGAGTGCGCCCCGCCGCCGCGACGCCCGGCTGAACCGGGACCGTCTCGTAGTGTCGGCTCGCGCCCAGTTTGCCCAGTACGGGATCGACGCCTCACTCGAGGAGATCGCGCGTCAGGCCGAGGTCGGTGTTGCCACGCTGTACCGCAACTTTTCGACGCGCGACGACCTGGTTCGGGCGCTCTACGACCTGGCTCTGGCAGAACTGCACGCGGTGCGCGGGGAGATCGAGGCTGCCCCCACCCCGTGGGAGGCGCTCGTTGTCTACACCGAACGGGTCGCCGAATGGCTCGTCGCCGACCCGTCATTGCCGCCGATCCTGCGACGCATGGCACAGCTCGACCCATCAGCCAGGCCCGCTGCCGAGTTCGACGGCTTCATCGCGAGCCTGGTGGCCCGCGCCAAGAAGGACGGCACCTTGCGCCGCGACGTCGACGCGGTCGACCTCGCCGTGCTCGTCACCATGGTCGGGTCGCTCGGCGGCCTCGGCGACGGTTACGCCGGCCAGTGGCGCCGTCAGCTCTCCATCGTGCTCGACGGCCTGCGTGCCGCCGACGCGCCTCGGCGCAAGCTGCCCGGCCGCCCGCTCGACGTGAAGGACTATCAGGCCACAGTGCACGGCCTGACCCGTCGGGCGGCCCGCGCCGCCCGGTAAGGGTTAGACGGTCGCTGGGTCGGCTGCGCTCACTCGGATGCGGTTGGCCCACGGGTCGTCGAAAGCGAGGGTCTGGCCGTCGTGAGTGGTGTCGACTTTGTAGTGGGCCATCCGTTCGCCCAAGGCGCCCACGTCGTCGGTGCTGGGCACGATGATGCTGACCTCGCCGAGGCCGAGGGCCAGACGACGCTTGCCGCTGCCCGAGCTTTCCCAGGTGTTCATGGCCATGTGGTGGTGGTAGCTTCCAGCCGAGACGAACAGCGCCGAGGGCCCGAAATTCGCGGTCGCCTCGAAGCCGAGCCGGTTCACATAGAACTCCCGGGCGCTCGCGACGTCTCCCACTGAGAGGTGGATATGGCCGACGATGGCATGGCCCTCGTTCGGCTCAGCCGACATATGCTCGGAAATAAATGCGTTCGGGTCGAGGTAGAGCGAGGCCATTTCGACCTGGCCGTGGGTCCAGCTCCACAGGGTGCGGTCGCGGTCCCAATACAGCTCGATGCCGTTGCCCTCGGGGTCGGTGAAGTAGAAAGCCTGGCTGACCAGGTGATCGGCGCTGCCGGTGAACGTTCCGGGGGCCTTCGTGCCGATCGAGTACACGGCGGCGGCGAGGTCGGCCTGCGTGTCGAACAAAATGGCTGTGTGGTAGAGCCCGGCCGAGCGTGCTTCGGCGGCCTTGAGCTCGGGGGCGTGCTGCAGGATCACGAGCGGGGTCTGGCCGCGCCCGAGTACGGCGACGGGGCCGTCTTGGCTTTGCAGCTCCAAGGTCACGATGTCGCGGTAGTAGGCGATCATTGCGTCGAGGTTGCCCACGCGTAGAGTCACCGCGCCCATTCCGGTGTCGGCGGCCAGCAGGTCTTTCGCAGTGAGGGTCACAGCAGGCACAACGGATGCGCCGCCCCGGCTATTCCGCGATTCGCAGTGTTCGGATCCCCCCGTTTGCGACGGGATGGGCCGGCAGTGGTGTTGGTGTGCTGTTGTGTTGCGTCGCGGTTTTGTTGTGTCGCTGTGCGCTCAGGCGCCGGTAAGACGTTCGAGAAGTTCTCGATAGCGGGCCGCGGTCTGCTGCACGATCTCAGTCGGCAGCTCGGGCGGGGTACCGACGCCGTCCCAGTTCGCCGCGAGCCAGTTGCGCACGATTTGCTTGTCAAAACTGGCCATGCGGGTTTCGGGGGTGGTGCCGGTTCGCCAGGCTGCGGCATCCCAATAGCGGCTGGAGTCGCTGGTGAGCACCTCGTCGGCGAGCACGGTCACGCCGGTGTGACGGTCGGCACCGAACTCGAACTTGGTGTCGGCGAGAATGACGCCGGCCTTCTCGGTGATCGTTCCGGCGGCCTGAAACAAGGACAGCGAGAGGTCGCGCAGTTCGGCCGCAACGGTGGGCCCGACGAGTTCGACGGTGCGCTCGAACGAGATGTTCTCGTCGTGCTGGCCCATCGGGGCCTTCCAGGCCGGGGTGTAGATGGGTTCGGGCAGGCGGTCGCCGTTCTGCAGCCCGGCCGGAAGCGATATGCCGCACACCGCCTGCGTTTCGAGGTATTCCTTCCAGCCGCTGCCGGTGAGGTAGCCGCGCACGACGCACTCGATCGGGTACATGTCGAGGGTGCGGCAGAGCATGGCCCGGCCAGCGACGCTCGCGGGGATGAGCTCGCGCACGGTGCTGCCGACCTGCTCGTGGTCGGCGATGAGGTGGTTAGGCACACCGGTCAGCCGGTCGAACCACCACAGGCTCAGGGTGGTGAGCAGCTCGCCCTTGCCCGGAATTCCGGGCTCGAGCACGTGGTCGAAGGCGCTCACCCGGTCGCTGGCGACCACGAGCACGCGGGCCGCGGTCGCGAGCGAGGGGGCATCCGCTGTCGCGCTGGATTCGACATACAGGTCGCGCACCTTGCCCGAGTAGACGCGGGGCCACCCGTCCAAGACGGCAACGGATGCGGGGGACTCGTGCTCAGATTGGCTCACCCGTTCATTCTCCCGCATCTCCACCCGGCATAACTCCTGCAGAAAATCTGCCCGACACATCGGACCCCTGAAACGACGGGCAAGTTTGGGCGCCGGTCAGCAGATTGCAGGAGTTATGCCGGTCCGATGCCGATGCCGGTCCGATGCCGATGAGGGAGAGCGGTCAGGCCACGCGGGCGGCAATATCCGTGCGAAAGTGGGCGCCGGCGAGGGATACGTGGCCGAGAGCCTCGTAGGCCCGAGCCCGAGCCTCGGCGAAGGAGTCGCCAACGGCGACGACGCTGAGCACCCGGCCGCCGGTCGAGACGAGCCTGCCATCGTGAAGCCGGGTTGCGGCGTGCGAGATCGTGACGCCGTCCACGGCCAGGGCGGCCTCGAGCCCGGTGATTTCGCGGCCGATGAGCGGGGTGTCCGGGTAGTTCTCGCTCGCCAGCACGACGGTCACCGCCACGTCGGCGGAGAATTCGGGCCGGGGGAGGGCGCTGAGCACGCCGGTCGCGGCGGCCAGCAGCAGGCCGGACAGCGGCGTGACCAGGCGCGGCAGCACGACCTGCGTCTCTGGGTCTCCGAAACGGGCGTTGAATTCGATCACGCGAATGCCGGCATCCGTCAAGATGAGCCCACAGTAGAGCAGCCCGACAAAGGGAGTGCCCTCGGCGGCGAGCTGACGCACGGTCGGAAGCGCGACGGTCTCGATGATCTCGTCGACGAACGCGGTCTCGCTGCCGAATGAGGCGTCGAGCCAGGGCAGCGGGGAGTAGGCGCCCATGCCGCCGGTGTTGGGGCCGGCATCGTGGTCGAGGGCACGCTTGTAGTCCTGGGCGGGGGAGAGCGGCAGCACGTTCTGGCCGTCGCTGAGCAGAAAGAGCGAGATCTCCTGCCCGTCGAGAAACTCTTCGATGAGCACGCTGCCGTGTTCGAGCCAGTACGTCGCGTGCGCGAGGGCTGCCGGCCGATCCGGGGTGACGAGCACGCCCTTGCCGGCGGCGAGTCCGTCGGCTTTGACGACGTAGGGGGCACCGAACTCGTCGAGGGCGGATTCGGCCTCGGCGAGGGTGCCGGCGCGCACGGCCCGGCCGGTGGGAACGCCGGCCTCATCCATTATGCGTTTGGCAAAGGTCTTGCTCCCCTCGAGCGCGGCGGCGGCCCGGTCGGGCCCGAACACGGCGACGCCGCGGGCGCGCAGGGCGTCGGCGACTCCGGCCACGAGCGGGGCCTCAGGGCCGATCACGACGAGCTCAACGCCGTGCAGCACCGCGTAGTCGGTCACGGCCACCGGATCGTTCGGGTCGAGCGCCACGACCGGCACCTCGGCGGCGATACCGGCATTGCCGGGGGCGCACTCCACGCTCGGACGCGGCTGCTCACGAAGCAGCGCGGTGACGATGGCGTGCTCGCGGGCACCGGAACCAAGGACCAGAATTTTCACCGTTTCAGGCTACCCGATGCCTCGGGCCCGCCTGATCCGGCAGACTGGGACCATGGCACGAGCGCGCATCGACGACGGAGCCGGCCGGGCGGCCGTGCGGGCCGCGCTCGCCGAGGGCGCCAGCGCGAGCCGGGATATCCGTGCCCAAGCCGTGCGCTACACCCTGCAACTGCTCGCGGAACAGGCCGAGGGCAACACCCTCGAAGTGCGGGTGCCGCCGTTCGGCGCCACGCAGTGCGTCGCCGGCCCCCGCCACACTCGTGGTACTCCGCCCAACGTCATCGAAACGGATGCCGCCACCTGGCTGGCCCTGTCCACCGGCGCTCTCTCCTGGGCCGATGGCGTAGCAACAGGCGCCATCCACGCCTCCGGCGCCCGAGCCACTCTGCTAGGTCACCTCCCGCTGCTCTAACCCGCCCGCGAGAGCGCAAAAAGTGCCCGTTTGAGGCATTCAATCGGGCACTTTTTGCGCTCTCGCGGCTCCGGACGTTCACGTGGGAGACACACGCGGGATGGGTGCCGCCCCTAGCTTGAGTGCGACCGCCCCCATGAAACAAAAGGTTGCTCCGTGCCCAGATCGACTCGTCCCTTCCGCCCGTCGCTGATCGCACTGGGCTTGGTGCTACTGATCGGAGGAGCGGGCGCCATCGCGCCGGCACTGTCGGCGACGGCCGCCACCGACATGCCGCCGCTTCTGGTCACCGAGATTACGCCCGACACGACCAACGTCGGATCGGCGGACGGGTACGAGTTCATCGAGGTCTACAACGCGACCACCGCACCTATCAACTTCGGGGACTACACGCTCAACTACCTGTATCCGCTCGCCGACCTCACCAACAGCGGAGCGGTGCTCTGGCCAAGCACGCCGACCGACGTGGTCATCGCGCCCGGCGGAAACCTCGTCTTCTGGATCAAGAACGGCCAGAACGACGCCCTCACCGACTCTGATTTCAACGCCGCATTCGGCTCCAACCTCACCATGGGTCGTGATCTGGTCGAGGTCTTCAGCGGCGGAATGGCCAACGGTTCGGCGCGCGGCATCGAAATTCTGACCAACACGGGTTTCAGCGTCAACACGGCCTATTACAACCTCGCCGGCGCAGACGACGTCGACCCCAACGTCGGCATCCAATACGGCATCGACACTAGCAATCCCGGGCGGCAGCTGAACCTCGGTAAGGCCGCAGCCAATCCGGGCAACGTTTTCGCGGCACAGGTGCCGAGCGACCTCAAGAACGTCGCCGCCGACACGACCGCGCCCGTGATCACCGATCACACGCTCACGGAGACCGACCCGGCGTACAACTTCGCTCTGTCGGCCACCGTCACCGACAACGTGCAGGCACGAACCGTCGAGCTGCACCTCAAGAGCAATATCGACGCTGAGTACGCGGCGTCTCATGAGGCCGAAAGTGGTATCTCGCGCGCGCTGCGCAGCTGTCAGGTGAGGATTGCCGCGACTTCGGCCGAAACCGGCATCGAGGTGGTGGCGCCGGCGCGGGTCACCGCGATTGAGGACGCCACCGTGGCGTAGCGCACAGCCTCGATCATCTGATCGGGGGTCACGGCGGTGCCGCGCCCGGAATCGACCGCCAGGCGCGCTACGAGTGCTCCGACGAAGGTGTCGCCCGCCGCCGTCGTATCGACGGCCGTCACCGGGCGGGCCGGCGCGAGCCCGAGGGCCTCGCCGTCAAACGCCACGACCGACCCTTCTGAGCCCAGGGTCACGATCGCCCAAGTCTGCCCGGCGCTCAGCACCTCGGCGGCACGCACCGGGTCGCTTTCCCCGGTGAGCGCGGCGGCTTCGATCTGGTTCGGC
Organism: Cryobacterium sp. TMT1-66-1; assembly: GCF_004403435.1. Classification (NCBI taxonomy): domain Bacteria; kingdom Bacillati; phylum Actinomycetota; class Actinomycetes; order Micrococcales; family Microbacteriaceae; genus Cryobacterium; species Cryobacterium sp. TMT1-66-1. Next base: position 35,382 of record NZ_SOGP01000005.1, on the reverse strand, counting down.
ACGACCAGGTCGACCGAGGCGAGAAAACCGGCGGGCAGCGACACCACCGGCGCCGGCGTCAGCACGGTGAACACACCCGCCGCGCGGGCAACCCGGATCCCCTCGACCAGCACAGAAACCGGCAGCTCGCACTGCATGACGAGAAAGGCTGAGTCGGCCACGATCGCGCGCTGCTCCACACTCAAGGTGGTCACGGTGGCATTGGCGCCCGACACCACGACGATCGAATTCTCGCCGCTGTCCACGACGGAGATGTGGGCGGTACCGGTGGGGGCATCCGCTGTGGCCAGTTCGGTAGAACGGATGCCCTCGGTCGCCAGTAGCGCGCGCAATTGCGTCCCGTAGGCATCCGCCCCTACCGCTCCCAGAAAAGTCACATCCGCTCCCAACCGGGCGGCGGCGACCGCCTGATTGAGCCCCTTACCGCCCGGAACCGTCGTGAAACTGGCCCCGAACATCGTCTCGCCGGGACGGGGGAGTCGCGCCTGGCGTACGACGAGATCCATGTTGGCGCTTCCGAGTACCGCAATCGTGTTCATATAGTCAGTCTCGCATCTGCCCATGGGACAATGAGCGGGTGAGTTCTACTGAGCAGCCCAACGCTGAACAACCCCAAGACCCGTCGACCAGCAACGGCGGTGCGACGGCACCTGGCAGCGCCGGCGAGACCGTGCTGGCTGAGGGGACCGTGACCGTGCACCGGGCCCCGCGCTACCGCAACTTCATGCTGCTCGGAGCGGTCCTCGGTGTGCTGCTCGCCCTCATTCTCACGGTCTCCTTTCCGGAGAATGATGAGTACGACCGGGCACAGATTTTCGGCTTTCTGCTGCTCGGAGGCCTAGCCATCGGCACAACCCTCGGTGCCGCTGTGGCGCTGGTGATCGACCGTATTGTGGGTCGATCGCGAATGACGGTGGTCGCCGATAGACTGGGCGCGAACGAACACAGCACCAACGACCGTGCCGCTGAGCCTGGCTCCGGCACCCCCAACGATGATTCCCAAGCGTTCAACGAGAAGTAAAGAGGCTGCGGCTTGCCCGGTGGCGACGGACTGTTAAATCACGATCTTCTTCCCAATGAGAAGGGCCCACAAGATGCTTGTGGTGTCTTCGGAGTGTGGGCTCCCGGCGAAGAGGTAGCGAAACTCAGCTACTTCGGCCTGTATGCCCTGCAACATCGCGGCCAGGAATCGGCCGGAATCGCCACGAGCGACGGCACCAAGATTCTCATTTACAAAGACATGGGACTCGTCTCCCAGGTCTTCAATGAGGCTTCGCTGAGCACCCTGCTGGGGCACATCGCCGTCGGGCACACCCGCTATTCCACGACCGGATCGTCGAGCTGGCAGAACGCCCAGCCGACGCTCGGGCGTACCGCGAGCGGAACGGTGGCCCTCGGCCACAACGGCAACCTCACCAACACCGCCGAGCTGCTGCAGCTCGTGCACGAACGCTACCCGCAGGTTGACGGTGAACTCGCCCGCGGCAACACCACCGACACCGCCGTGGTCACCGCGCTGCTCACCGGCGACCTCGACCACACCCTTGAAGCCACAGCGCTCGAGGTGTTGCCACGGCTCCGCGGCGCCTATTGCCTCGTCTTTATGGATGAAACCACCCTCTACGCGGCCCGCGACCCCCAGGGTGTGCGGCCGCTGGTGCTCGGCCGCCTGGAACGCGGCTGGGTCGTCGCCTCCGAGACCGCAGCCCTCGACATCGTCGGTGCCAGCTTCGTGCGCGAGGTCGAACCGGGTGAGCTCATCACCATCGACGAGAACGGGCTGCGCACGCAGCGCTTCGCTAAGGCCGACCCTAAGGGCTGCGTCTTCGAATACGTCTACCTCGCCCGCCCCGACACCACCATCGCGGGTCGCGGCGTGCACGAGGCCCGGGTCGAGATGGGCCGCAAGCTCGCCGCCGAGTACCCGGTCGAGGCCGACCTCGTCATCCCCACTCCAGAGTCCGGCACCCCGGCAGCCATCGGCTACGCGCAGGCATCGGGCATTCCGTTCGGCCAGGGCCTCGTCAAGAACTCCTACGTCGGGCGTACCTTCATCGCGCCGTCGCAGACCATCCGGCAGCGTGGTATCCGCTTGAAATTGAACCCGCTCAAGAACGTGATCAAGGGCAAGCGTCTCATCGTGGTCGACGACTCGATCGTGCGCGGCAACACGCAGCGTGCACTCGTCAGCATGCTGCGGGAGGCCGGCGCTGCCGAGGTGCACGTGCGCATTTCGAGCCCGCCGATCACCTGGCCGTGTTTCTACGGCATCGACTTCGCCAGCCGTGCCGAACTCATTGCGACTGGCCTCGAGATCGACGAGGTGCGCCAGTCGATCGGCGCCGACAGCCTCGGCTACCTCTCCGAAGACGGCATGATCGCCGCCACCGAGCAGCCGCGCGAGCGCCTCTGCACCGCCTGCTTCACCGGCGTCTACCCGATCGCGCTGCCCGAAGCGCAGCACCTCGGCAAGAACCTGCTGGAGCGACCGGCAGCGGCAAACGGATGCGACCCCGGTCCGGATTCCGACCTGGAAGCCGTGCTGGCACCCGCCGCACGCAAAGAAGAAGCCCTGGCCCGCCTGGGCCAGGTGCCGTTCGGTGACCCGGGAAGACCAGAATGAGCAACTCCTCATATGCAGCAGCCGGAGTCGATACCCGGGCCGGTGACCTCGCGGTCGAGCTCATGAAGTCGGCCGTCTCTAAGACGCACGGCCCCGAGGTCTGGGGCGGTGTCGGCGGTTTCGCCGGGCTGTTCGACGTGTCGTTCCTCACCAAGTTCCGTCAGCCGCTCCTGGCCACGTCAACGGATGGTGTCGGCACCAAGGTCGCTATCGCACAGGCCATCGACAAGCACGACACCATCGGTCAAGACCTGGTGGGCATGGTCGTCGACGACATCATCGTCGTCGGAGCACGCCCGCTGTTCATGACCGACTACATCGCCTGCGGCAAGGTCGTCCCCGAGCGCATCGCCTCAATCGTGGCCGGCATCGCCCGCGCCTGCTCCGAGACCGGAACCGCCCTCGTCGGCGGCGAAACCGCAGAACATCCCGGCCTGCTCGGCCCTGACGACTACGACGTGGCCGGCGCGGCCACCGGCGTGGTCGAAGCCGACCAGGTTCTCGGCGCCGACAAGGTCGTGTCCGGCGACGTCGTCATCGCCATGGCCTCGAGCGGCCTGCACTCCAACGGCTATTCGCTTGTGCGTCATATCCTGGCGCAGCGCGGCATCGGTTACACCGACACCTCGGCCGACCTCGGCGGCATGGTCGGTGAGGTTCTGCTCGAGCCGACCCGGCTGTACACCGGGCCGCTGCTCGACGTGATCAACGATCCAGAGCTGGCAGGCGCTATCCACTCGCTCAGTCACGTCACCGGCGGCGGCATAGCGGCGAACCTCGCCCGCGTGCTGCCCGTCGGATCTTGGGTCGAGGTCGACCGCTCCACGTGGTCCCCGGCCCCGGTGTTCCGGGTTCTCGGTGACATGGCCGGCTCCACGCTGGAAAGCGCCGAGGGAACCTGGAACCTCGGAGTGGGCATGTTTGCGGTCGTGGATGCGGCATCCGCTTCGTCGGTCATCGCCCGGCTGGCCACGAGCGGCATTCCCGCCTGGGTCACCGGTCGGGTCTCGCGCGCCGCTCACGACCTGACCGGATTCGAACAGGGCGCCAAGGGCGTCAACGGTGGCGCTGTGCGTCTTGTCGGGGCCTACGCGAGCTAACCTCGCGCCCCAGCGCCTCGGGAGGTTGGGAGGTTCGAGCGCACGAGTGGGGGCTTGAGCGGGCTGCGCCGGGCCCGGTAGCGCCCGGCGCGGCCGGTTGGTGCACGCGCTGCAGCGGTCTGACTGCGCGCGTGGCGGGCCAGGCGCGCAAGCAGTGAACGGTTGCGCGACCCGTGATCAATGAATCGTGGCGACTACGAGTCGCGGCAGCGCGAGCGGATGCTGCGAGCGGATGCTGCGAACGACGGGGGCGGCGTCAGGCGCGCTTCTTCTCGTCTTCGGTGGCGTAGTGGTCGACGTAACGGTCATCGTCACCGTCGGGATCGTCGTCATCGTCAGCGGAATCAGCAGTGCCAGCGTCAGCGGACTTCTTGGCCTTGTCCGCTTCGTACTCCGGCCACTTGGCGAGATCCTCGTCGAGACGCGGGTCGGACGGATGCCCGGTGAGCTCGCGTTCGAGCGCGTTGTAGTTGGTATCCGGGCTGAAATACTTCAGCTCCCGAGCTACCTTGGTGTGCTTTGCTTTTTGACGGCCGCGCCCCATGCGTGACCCCCTTACGATGCCAGGCCGAGCGAGTCGCGAGACCCTCGGGATTTGCCGAACGGAATGTGTAAAAACTAGAGTTTAGTTTAGCATGATGGGCCTTGCGCCCCGCGGACGCCGTTCGCAAGGCTAATCCGTAGGAATGGGGCGATATGACGGGCACTGTCAGCATGCCCATAGTCATCATCGGCGCCGGCCAGGCCGGACTCTCCGTGGGTTTCTACCTGCGCCGGTTCGAGCTCGTGGCCGGCCGGGACTTCATCATCTTCGACCGCGGACCGGGCACCGGCGGTGCCTGGCAGCACCGCTGGCAGGCCCTGCAACTCGGGTCGGCGCACCGCGTCAACGATCTTCCCGGCATGAAAGACCTCGGCCTGAGCTTTGACACGGCCGACCGAAATCTGCCCGCCCGCGACGTCGTCAGCGACTACTACCGCGACTATGAGCAGCACTACGAGCTGAACGTGGTGCGCCCGGTCACCGTGACCAGCGTGGCACCGCTGCAGTCCGACCTGGTCGTAGCCACGAGCTCACCCCTCTTCGGCGACCAGAAGACTAAAGCGCGCATGATCGTCAACGCGACCGGCACCTGGGGAGCGCCGTTCGTGCCGCACTACCCGGGCGCGAGCACGTTTGAGGGAACGCAGGTACACACCGCGAGCTATGTCTCGAGTGAGGCGTTCGCCGGCCAGCGGGTGATCGTGGTGGGCGGCGGCACGTCGGCGATCGGCTTTCTGCTCGAGCTCGAGGGGGTGGCCAGCGACCTGACCTGGGCGTCACGTCGCCCGATCGACTTCAGTCACACCGACGAGCTCGCCGAGGTGACCGCCGTCGCGGCCGTGATGCAACAGGATCGTGCGGCCCGTGCCGGCAAGGCCCTCCCGAGCATCGTCAGCGGCACCGGAGTGCCGGTCACCCGCCGCATCGCGGCCGGCATCGACCGTGGGCTGCTCGTGGCCCGGCCCATGTTTGCGAGCATCGAACCGACCGGGGTGCGCTGGAGCGATGGAACCTTCACCGAGGCCGACGCGATCGTCTGGGCATCCGGTTTTCGGCCGGAGCTGCGGCACCTGGCCCCGCTCAAACTACGGGAAAAGGCCGGCGGAGTCTCGGTTGGTTCCGGTGCGTCCTGGACCGATTCGCGCATCTTCTTCGCCGGGTACGGCCCGCAAGCCAGCACGGTCGGCGCCAACCGAGCCGGACGCATCATTGCACGCCAGATCATGGCCAAGCTGTAGCAGCCGTTATTTGCGCTTGCGCCGACGGGATGCCGAGGGTCGCGACTGCGGCGGAACGGTTCCGCTGGTCGTGGTCGACTTGGTCGCAGTGTCGATCGCTCCGTTTGGCGGTGCGAGCGGCCGGCGGGAAACCGGGCGCGAACGTACCGGCTCGCCGCGACGGTCCTGACCGGGAATGGGGCGGGATCTGCGGCCGTAGATGAGCTCGGAGGAGTCGAGCAGCCACGGCACGAGGGCGATCGTGACGCCGTGCACGAGCATCAGCTTCTGGCGCAGGCGGCGAGCCTTGTGGTTGTGCAGCAGGCCCTCCCACCAGTGGCCGACGATGTAGATGGGGGTGTACACGGTGATGACTTCGGAGCCGTGATCGTCGCGGCGGCCACGAATGTAGTTGATCAGCGGCCAGCTGATGTCGCGGTAGGGCGAGGCGACGATGCGCAGCGGAACCTGGATGTTCTGCTTCACCCAGGCGCGTTTGAGCTCTTTGGTCTCAATGGTGTCGATCGAGACGTGCACAGCCTCGAGGCTCACATGCCGCGCGGCGATGGCGTAGTCGAGTGCTTTGAGCACCGGCTTCTGCATCTTGCCGACGAGCACGATGGCGTGGTCGCCCTGCGAGCCGAAGGTGGTGATCGGGTCGACCTCGATCTCCTTGGCGACGTCGCGGTAGTACCGGTTGACGCCCATCATGAGAAAGAACAGCACCGGCATCATGACGAACACGAGCCAGGCGCCGTGGGTGAACTTGGTGACGGTGACGACGATGAGCACCACACCGGTCAGGGCGGCACCAAAACCGTTGATCGACAGGCTCAGGATGATCGAGCCCCGGTTCGGCGGGTTCTTCTTCAGCAGTTTCAGCCAGTGCCGCACCATGCCGGTCTGGCCGAGCGTGAACGAGACGAACACGCCGATGATGTACAGCTGGATCAGTACGGTGAGGTTGGCCCGGTAGACCACCATGATCACGCAGGCCGCGAGGGCCAGCAGCACCACGCCGTTCGAGTAGATTAGGCGGTCGCCGCGGGTGCTGAGCGACTTCGGCGCATAGGAGTCGCGGGCGAGCACTGATCCGAGCAGCGGAAAGCCGTTGAAAGCCGTGTTCGCAGCGAGCAACAGCACGGCCGCTGTGGCCGCCTGCAGCACGAAGAACATGATGGAGAAGTCGCCGAACGTTGCCGCGGCGACCTGGGCGATCAGGCTGCGCTGCGGAGCTGTGGCGCACTCGGCCCAGCCGATCAGGTCGCAGGCGCGCTCCGCGTAGTGCACCTGGGAAATGAGCGCGAGGGTCGTTAGCCCGACGAACAGCACGATGGCGATACCGCCCATGAGGGTGAGCGTGCGCTGGGCGTTCTTGACCTTGGGGTGTTTGAAGGCGGGCACGCCGTTGGCGATGGCTTCGACGCCGGTGAGGGCGGAGCATCCGCTCGCGAAGGAACGCAGCAGAAGCAAGATGAAAGCGGCCTGCGCGAGGTTCTCGCCCTTCACGTCATAGCCGGCCGATTCGGCCACCGGCGCATCGCCGAGCAGCGCGCGAACCAGGCCGACGACGATCATGAGCAGTACGCTGCCGATGAACAGGTAGGTCGGAACGGCGAAGGCCTTGCTTGACTCCCGTACGCCGCGCAGGTTGGCTGCCGCGAGCAGGATAATGAACACGACGGCGAGTTCGACGCGCAGGGGGGCCAGCGCGGGTATCGCCGAGATGATGTTGTCCACACCACTGGCAACCGACACGACCACGGTCATCACGTAGTCCACCAGCAGAGCGGATGCGACGACCAGGCCGGCCTTCTCGCCCAGGTTCTTGTGCGCGACTTCGTAGTCGCCGCCGCCCGAGGGGTAGGCCTTGATCAGCTGGCGATAGGAGGCGACGACAACGACGAGCAGCACGACGACGACCGCGGCAACCCAGGGCGCGAAGCTCAGAAAGGCGAGCCCGCCGAGGGTCAGGATCATGAGGAGTTCTTGCGGCGCGTAGGCCACGCTCGACAGTGGGTCGCTCGCGAAGATGGGGAGGGCGAGGTGTTTGGGTAGCAGTTGGCCGTCCAAATGCTCGGTTGGGAGCGGATCGCCGATGATCCACCGCTTGGGTGAACGGCTTTCCGGTACTGGGGCGTTCGCCTCGGGTGTCACGAGGGACGACACTACACCTACGACGGCCCCTGTCAAATCCGCCTCTGTTCTTGGGCGATTCCTGGGGCCGTCGTCGGCGCTGCTAGGGGTGGAGGGTGGCGAGGATGCTTGCGCGCACGTCGGCCAGCTGCCGACGAAGCGACGGCACAGTTTGCGACGGGATATTGGAGTGGGCGGCCTGCGTTCGGAGGTCCGTGCGCAGCTGCTGCCGGAACTCGTTCAGCACCATGTCGGCTTCGTTCAGGGCGCGGCGGGAGTCCAGGCGAGCAGACGTGTCCTCGTTCGGGGAGGTCGGGGTCGGTGATGTGGGCGGTCCGTCGGGCGACGTTGGGGCCGCGGACGGGGGCGTGGGGGCCTCCCAGGTGGACGAGCCCGTGGGGTCCCACGATTCCGGCGTGCCGTCGTAGCCGCGCGGGGCCGAGGGCGACGACGCGTCGCGCGCCTGCCGGGCGGCCGAGGCGAGGTCAGCCCGCAGGGTCTTCATGGCGGAGTTGACTCCGGTGCGCACCTGGTCGGCCAGACGCCGCACCGAGTCGGTCACCTCGTCTTCGATTGCGCCGAGTTCACCTTCGCGGGCGAGCAGTTCGGCGCGGCCGGCGTCGGTGATCTCGTAGACGGTCTTGCGGCCATCCGCTTGCTTGGTGACGAGGCCCTCCTCCTCGAGCTTGGCCAGCCGCGGGTAGATCGTGCCGGCGCTCGGGCTGTAGGTGCCGCCGAAGCGGTCGCTGAGTGCCTGGATCAGCTCGTAGCCGTGCCGGGGTCGCTCGGCCAGCAGGCTCAGCAGGTATAGGCGCAGGCTGCCGTGGGCGAACATGGCACTCATGCCGGGTCCTGGGGCGATTGGGTGGGAGAGTGGGCCGCGGCGGGCGCTGCGGCATCCGCTTGCGTGGTCGATGCGGGGCTCGTGATCTCGCTGCGCACGACCGAGATGTCGCCGGACACCGAGTTGGAGCGCACGTCGACCCAGCTGCCGTCGAGGGCGCCGGTGGAGCCCTCGTAGCCCTTGCCGAACGCGGTGCGCACGGTGTGGTCGTCGAGCTGCAGCGTGCCGGAGAGGGTGTTCAGGTGGTAGCGCGCGGCGACGCCCGGCTCGAGCCGCAAGGTGAGGTTGCCGCTGACCGAGTTCGTGACGATCTGGTCTGGCGTGCCGGTGACGTCGAGGAACACGTTGCTCGAGACCCCGTCGAGCGTGAACTGACGGATGCTGCCGCTCGCCGTGATATCGCCGGATACCGTGTGCACGGTCAGCGCTCCCACGTGATTGCGCACGGAGATCTCGCCGTTCACCGCGTTGAGTTCGAGGTCGCCCTGCACGTCGTCGATGACGAGATCGCCGGACACTGTGCTGAGTTTGGCGTCATTGCGGAGGCCGGAGACGAGGGCGTCGGCCGAGACCACGCCGAAGCGCAGCGCGACGTCGCGGGGAACCGAGATGCTCACCTCGGCGCGTGCGGTACCGCGGAACGAGGCGAAGACCTCGATGAAGTTGTCCCAGCGCAGCTGCGGGTGGTCGATCTCGAGGCGGTCGCCGTCCATCGAGATCTTCAGGTCTTTGCCGGTGACGCCGTGCACTTCAATGCGAGCGCCGGGTTCGTCATGGCCGATGATGTCGACCGTGCCGGCGATGAGGCCGACCTTGAGCTTGCGCACCAGTTCGACATCGATAATCTTGGTCTGCCCGGGGGCGACCAGCCATTTTTCCAGTGACACTGGGTTGTCCTTTCAGAGGTAAACTCGCGCTATATCGCGTGTTCTAGAAGACACGATATATCGCGTTCCTGAGAGGCGCAAGAGGGTCAGTACAGAAAAATGTTCAACCAGTCGCGATTGTGAGCGTGCACGAGCACGAGGAACACCACGACGTCGAACAGAAGGTGTACACAGACCACGTAGGTCAGTGACCGGGTGCGGGCAAACGTATAGCCCTGCAGCAGCGCGAACGGCACGGTGAGCAGCGGCCCCCAACTCTGATATCCGAGCTCCCAGAGAAACGACGAGAAGATCACCGCCTGCAGAATATTGGCCTGCCAGTCGGCAAAATGCCGTCGAAGCAGGGCGAAGGCGATGCAGATGAAGAACAGTTCATCCCAGATGCCCACGAAGCCCACGCCCACGAACAGTCGGGCGATCTCATCGGGCGTGGTTACCGCCGGCCAATTCTGGTACGCGCCGCTTCCGATGAAGTAACTCGGCAGAATCAAGTACCCGAGCAACACCACGATCGGCAGGTACGCGCGCTCGAGCGTGGTCCAGCGTTGCCCGGTGCGAATCGGAAACCGAATCGCGTGATCCTTGAAGTAGTACCGCGAGAGGAGGTACGGCACGAGCACCGAGAGACTCAGGACGGTGCCCATCAACGCGATGTTCGGGTAGCTGATGTTCGCCTCGACCGAGATCGAGCTGATGATGCCGAGACCCACGGTAATGAGCAACAGGTCGCGAAACAGGGCCCGGTTGATCAGAAAGGCGAGCACGAGGGCTGCGGCGAGCACAAAGTAGCCGGCAAGCGGCATCCTCACGGCAAACAACAGCACAGCGGATGCGCTCACCAGCGCCGCCGGAATCAGCCCCCACCGCGATGTTGTGCCCATGCTGCACCCTACCCAGCGCACGTCCCAGTTCCGCGAGAGCGGAAAAAGTGTTGCAGCAGCCCCCGGAAGCAGCGATTTTCCCGCTCTCGCGAGAGGGCCTAGATTCGAAGGATGTCCCGCTTACCCTCCGAGAGCGACCCGGTCGCGATTTTGCAGCAGCTCGTGCGCATCGATTCGGTCAACCCCGACCTCGTGCCGGGAGCCGCCGGGGAGGCCCGGATCGCGGCTTGGTGCGGCCAGTGGCTGCGCCAGCAGGGTTTCGAGGTCACCATGCTGGAGCAGACCCCCGGGCGTCCGTCGGTCGTCGGCGTCAAGCGCGGCACCGGAACCGGCCGCTCGATCATGCTCAACGCCCACCTCGACACGGTCGGCGTCGCGACCTACGCCGGCGACCCGTTCAGCGGCGAGCTCCGGGACGGCCGGGTGCACGGGCGCGGGGCCGTCGACACCAAGAGCGGACTCGCAGCGATTCTTGTGGGGGCGGCGCGGGCATCCGCCGGCGAGTTGGCCGGCGATGTGATCGTGACGCTGGTCGCCGACGAGGAATTCGGCAGCATCGGCACCGAGGAGGTGCTGCGCACAGTGAGCGCCGACGCCGCCCTGGTGATCGAGCCGAGCAGCCTTGAACTCACTACCGCCCACCGCGGCTTCGCCTGGTTCGAACTCGAACTGACCGGCTTGGCCGCACACGGCTCGCAGCCCGAGCTGGGCGTCGACGCCATCTGGCACGCGGGCCTCGCGCTCGGCGCCCTCAACGGCCTGCGGCAGCGACTTCACGCGGAACCGGCCCACCCCACGCTCGGCCACGGCGCCGTGCGGGTGTCGAAGATCGCCGGCGGCGACGATGCGGCCACGGTCGCGGCCCGCTGTGTGCTGACCCTGGAACGACGGATGCTGCCGGGCCAGTCCCCGGAGCAGGTCGAGTCCGAGCTGCGCGCGCTGTTCACTGCTTTGGCAGTGGAGGAGCCGAAGTTTCAGTTCACGCTGACTCGGCTGGTGGCGCGGGCGGCATTCGAGGCCGAGCCGCACTGGCCTATTGTTCGGGCGCTGACCGGCAACGCCAGGCGGGTGCTCGGGCACCCAGCGGTGACGCGTGGCGAACCGTTCTGGACCGATGCCGGGCTCATTCTCGAAGCCGGAATTCCCTGCGTCGTGTTCGGCGCCGCCGGCGAAGGCCTGCACGCCGATACCGAGTGGGCCGACGCCGAGTCGGTGCGGGCGCTCGCGAAGATTCTTGAGGGCACGATCACCGAGTTCTGCGGGCCTACAGCCGGCTGATTCGCTGCCACCCCCGGCCCTCGTGCCAGGACTCGATGATCAGATGCGTGTTGTCGGGATCGATGTAGGTGAGCACGACCTCGTGCACCCGCAGCTCGAAACTCGAAGACCCCGGCGGATCGGCCGGGTTGGGCTCTTTGGTTACCAGCACGCCGGCCAGTTTCGCGTCGCCGGCCCAGTCCGACGGCTGACCTGCCGGGGGTTCCAGGGTGGGCGAGTGGATGGCCACCCGCCGGTCGCGCAGCACGTCGTGCAGCTTCTGCGAATCGGGCATCATGCCCAGGGTGATGCGCTCGGGCTCGAACACGAGCTCGGTGCCGCTGATGCGCGGGGAGCCGTCCCGGCGCAGGGAGGCCATCGTCTTGTTGGTGCCGGCGTCGAAAATTGCGCGAACCCTTGAAGCGAATTGCGGCGCATCCGCTTGAACTTCCTGCCACGTTGCCATGCCATAAACGGTACTCCGGGGCACCGACACTGAAACATGACATTGCCGCTTGACCTTGACGCCAGGCAGCCGCGGCGCGGGGCATCGACCCGGCTGGTGACGAGGCGCAAGGATTGGCCAAGCGGCAGTTCGAGTGGTTGCGCGGCATTCCGGGGACGCCGGGTGGGTCACCCGCTCCTCGCTCAGAACTCACAACCCCGCAGGAAACCCAACCGCCTCGCTCCTTGCTCCGTAAGATTGCTCGGGCTCGGGCTCGGGCGGGCTAGGGAGTAGGGGCGAGGATCGGCTGGGCGGTGGAGGTGGCGGGCCGTTTGATCGCGAACAACGGCAGCGTGCGCTGGCAGAGGGGACCGATCAGCACGGCGAACAGCGCGGTGCCGATTCCCACGTTGCCGCCCAGCGCCCAGCCAATGCCGAGCACGGTCACCTCGATACCGGTACGCACGATCCAGATCTTCCAGCCGGTGCGCTTGTGCAGACCGGTCATCAGGCCGTCTCGCGGGCCGGGGCCGAAGTGTGCCCCGATGTAGAGGCCGGTGGCGACGGCAATCATCATCAGGCCGGCGGCGAACAAGAGCACCCGCAGCCACAGGTCGAGGTCGGCCGGAATGAGCCACAGGCCGACGTCGGCCGCCGGGCCCACGAGTACGGCGTTCAGCAGCGTTCCGGAGCCCGGCTTCTGGCGGATCGGAATCCACAGCACCAGAACGACCGCACTGGTCAGAATCGTGATCAGCCCGAAGCCCAGATGGGTGTGGTTGTCGATTCCCTGGGTGAGCACGTCCCAGGGGGCCACTCCGATGCCGCCACGCACGATCAGAGCAATGCCGATTCCGTAGAGGAAGAGGCCAATAAGCAGTTGCGTGATTCGACGTGTCATAGTTGCCAATCCAATTGCATAACTGGCCTGTTATCAAGATGCCAATCTGACTAGGGTGGCCTCATGAGCGAGAATCACCTGAGTGCTCGGGGCCTCGATACCCTGTTGGGCGAGTGGCGCGGCGGAGCGAGCGCGTATCGAGCCTTGAGCGATCGCATCCGCTTGCTGACCCTCGACGGGCGTATCCCCACCGACAGCCGGCTGCCGGCCGAACGTGATCTGAGCGAGCGCCTCGGTGTCAGTCGAACCACGGTGACGGCGGCCTATCGTGAGCTGCGCGACGCGGGCTACCTGCGCAGTGTGCGCGGGTCGGGCAGCGTCGTGCGGTTGCCGGGGACCGGCGCCCCCAGCCCCACTCCGGAAACGGACGGAATCCTGGACTTCAGCAAGGCCACGATGCCGGCGCTGCCCGGCCTGGCGGATGCCGCAGCGCACGGCGCCGCCGAGCTGCCGCGGCACCTGGGTGACTCCGGTTTCGACCCCGTGGGCATTCCCGAGTTGCGGGCTGCGATCGCCGACCGCTATACCGACCGCGGCCTGCCGACCGCGCCGGAGCAGATCATGGTGACCCTCGGCGCCCAGCACGCCATTGCCCTGCTCGCCCGCGTGCTCGTCGGCCGCGGAGACCGCGCCCTGATCGAATCACCGACGTATCCGCACGCGGGCGAGGCCCTGCGTGCGGCCGGCGCCCGTCTCGCCGCCGTGAACGTGTCGGCCGGCGGGCCGGGCGACGACCCGGGCACACTGGGCTGGGATGAAGCCGCCCTGCTGCAAACCCTTCAGCGCAGCAGCCCGGTCGTCGGCTATCTCATGCCCGACTTTCACAATCCCACCGGCCAGAGCATGCCGGCCGAGCAACGCGAACGGGTGGCCTCCGCCGCTGCGGACGCCTGCACAACCCTCATCATCGACGAGACCATCGCCGAACTTGACATTGACCGCGCTGGCGAGTTTCCGCCGTTCGCGGCCTGCACCGACATGCGGTCGGCACCGCGAGTGGTGAGTGTCGGCTCGGTGGGTAAAACTGTCTGGGGCGGCATGCGCATCGGCTGGATCCGCGCCGAACCGGCGCTCATTAGCAAGCTCGTGGCCGCTCGCTGCACCAATGACCTTGGCACCCCCATTCTCGAACAGCTCATCGTGACACGGCTGCTCGCCGACATGCCCGCCATCCTGGCCGGACGGCGTGAGCTGCTGCGCGTGGGCCGCGACCACCTGGAACGCCGACTGGCCGATATATTTCCCGACTGGCAGGTGCCGCACGTCGACGGCGGCATCACCGCCTGGGTCAACCTCGGCAGCCCCGTGAGTTCGCAGCTCGCACTCGCCGCGCGCAGCCACGGCCTGCTCGTGCCGGCTGGTCCGCGGTTCGGCCTCGATGGCGCCTTCGAGCGGTTCCTGCGACTGCCCTTCTCACACTCCGCCTCGGACACCGACCGGGCCGTCGACGCGCTTGAGGCGGCCTGGGGGTCGCTGCTGCGGCATCCGTTCACTGATACCGGGTACCTGGCCGAGGTAGTCTGACCCGCGCTCACTGGCATACTGAGCGGGTGCATTTTCTCGCGGTAGTGAGCATGAAAAATCGGGCGTTGATCGCCCTCATCACCATTGTGGCGGCCGTGTTCGGCAGCCTGGCCCTGACCGGGCTCAAACAGGAGCTGATTCCATCGCTGCAGCTGCCGCAGCTGCTCGTGTCGACGAGCTATCCGGGTGCGTCGCCGCAGGTGGTCAACGACGACGTATCGACCCCGATCGAGACGGCCATTCAGGGCCTGGTCGGCCTCGAAACGACGTCGACGACGAGCAGCACCAACTCCTCGCTGGTGAGCGCCACCTTCACCTACGGCACCGACCTGGTCAAGGCAGAATCCCGCATTGACCAGGCCATCAACCGCATCAAGAGCGTGCTGCCGGCCGACGTCGACCCGCAGGTGATCAGCGGCAGCATCGACGACTTTCCGGTGATATCGCTCGCGGTCGCCTCGAGCGATACCGTGGCGCTTGCCGACCAGCTGAAACGCAGCGTGCTCGGCGATATTCGCGACGTGGCCGGCGTGCGCGATGCCGCGCTGGTCGGCGATATCGGCCGCCGCGTCACGATCACGCCCAACGCCGATGAACTCGCCGCCCGCGGCTTCAGCACCCAAAACCTGCGCGATGCGCTGCAGCAGAACGGGTCGCTGATTCCGGCCGGCGCCATCACCGAGGGCGACACGACCCTGTCGGTGCAGGCCGGCGGCAAGCTCGGCTCGGTCGACGACATCACCGCGCTCCCGTTGATCGCTGGTTCCACCGGTCTCACCGGTGTAGCGGATGCCGCCCCCGCGACCATCGGCGACGTCGCCACGGTCGCGCTCGTCGAAAACCCGATCACGAGCATCTCCCGGGTGAACGGCGAACCCGCCCTCACCATCGCCGTCACCAAGGTTCCCGCTGCGAACACGGTCGACGTGTCGAAGGCGGTGCGCGCGATTGTGCCGCAGCTTGAAGCGGCGGTCGCGCCCGCGACGTTCACGGTCGTGTTCGACCAGGCGCCGTTCATTCAGCAGTCGATCGACGCGCTCACCCAGGAGGGCCTGCTCGGCCTCGGCTTCGCGGTGATCGTGATTTTACTGTTCCTGTTGTCGGTGCGGGCCACCCTCGTCACGGCCATCTCCATTCCGACCTCGGTCCTGATCACCTTTATCGGGTTGCAGAGCGTGGGCTATTCGCTCAATATCCTCACTCTCGGCGCGCTCACAATCGCCATCGGCCGGGTCGTCGACGACTCCATCGTGGTGATCGAGAACATCAAGCGGCACCTCGTGGCGGGTGCCGACCGCGCCGCCACGATCGTCTTCGCGGTGCGCGAAGTGGCCGGAGCGATCACCGCCTCGACCATCACGACGGTCACCGTCTTCCTGCCGATCTCCTTTGTCGGCGGGTCGACCGGCGAACTGTTTCGACCGTTCGCGCTCACCGTGACGATCGCCCTGCTGGCCTCACTGCTGGTGTCGCTCACCATCGTTCCCGTGCTCGCGTACTGGTTTCTGCGGGCGCCCAAGGCCGTCACGGCCGACCAAACCGCGCTCGCCGCCGAACCGGAGCCGGCGATTCTGGAGACCGGCGGGCACTCGCGGCACGCGGCCGCGGCATCCGCTTCGACCGGCATGGCACCAAACTTGCCAACGCGACTGTCGGCGGCGGCCGAGGCCGGCGAGAACCCGGGGCGGCTGCAGAAGGGCTATCTGCCGGTCATTCGGTTCACCCTTAAACACGCCGTCGCGACGCTTTTGCTCGCCGTGCTCGTGCTCGGCGGAACGGCGGCGCTCGTGCCGTTCATGAAGGTGAATTTTCTCGGGTCGACCGGGCAGGACACGTTCCGGGTGACCCAGACGCTGCCGGTGGGCAGCAGTCTGGCCGCGCAGGATGCGGCATCCGCTTCGGTCGAAAAAGCGCTGCGTGACCTGGACGGAATCGACATCGTGCAGCTCTCGATCGGCGGAGGAAGCGCCGCGAGCGCGTTCCGCGGCGGGGCGCCCACGTCGAGCGCCGTGACCTATTCGATCACCACCGCCGACGGCGCCAACGCCGATACGGTGCAAAATCACGCGCGCATGGCCCTGGCCAAACTGGGCGACGTGGGCGAGATCTCGGTCGCCGCGGCGAGCGGTTTCGGGGCGTCCTCCGACATCGCCGTCGATATCACGGCCGCAACGGATGCCGACCTGCAGACCGCGACCACCGCCATTCTCAGCGCGGTACAGAAACTTGGTGCGATCAAGGAGAGCGCGAGCACCCTCGCCGCCTCGCTGCCGTATCTGGCCGTCACCATCGATCGGGAGGCGGCCGCCACGGCCGGTCTGAGCGAATTCGCTCTTGGAACGCTCGTGTCGCAGGCCATGCAGCCGAGCGCGATCGGATCGATCGTGATCGACGAGACCAACCTCACCGTCTACCTGTCGGCGCAATCGCCGCCGACGACTGCCGCCGATCTCGCGGCCCGGCAGATTCCCACGCGCACCGGAGCTGTGGCCCTGGATACCCTCGCGACCGTGGAACAAGTCGACGGTCCGAGCACGCTCACCACGGCGAAGGGGCTGCGCACGGCGACCGTATCGGCGACCCCCGCGAGCGATGACCTGGGCACGGCGAACGCGCAGCTGGGCCAAATGCTCGCCGACACGACGCTGCCGACCGGGGCAACCGCAACCCTCGGCGGGGTCAGCGCCGATCAGGCCGAAGCCTTTTCGCAGCTCGGCGTCGCGATGCTCGTGGCGATTCTCATCGTCTACATCGTGATGGTGGCGACGTTCCGCTCGCTATTGCAGCCGCTGCTGCTGCTCGTGTCGGTGCCGTTCGCGGCGACGGGGGCCATCGCACTGCAGGTCGTGACCGGTATTCCGCTGGGGGTGCCGTCGCTGATCGGCGTGCTCATGCTCATCGGAATCGTGGTCACCAACGCCATCGTGCTCGTTGACCTGGTCAACCAGTACCGTCGACGCGGCCTCTCGGTGCCCGACGCCCTCGTGGCCGGTGCCAGCCGACGGCTGCGGCCCATCCTGATGACCGCCCTGGCGACGATCTTCGCGCTGCTGCCGATGGCGATCGGCCTCACCGGCCACGGCGGATTCATCTCGCAGCCGCTCGCCCTCGTCGTCATCGGTGGTCTGGTGTCGTCGACGGTGCTGACGCTGATCGTGCTGCCGGTGCTCTACCTGCTGGTCGAGGGCACGCGCGAGAGGCGTTCGGTGCGTCGGGCCGCCTGAATTCGGTGCGAGAGGCCAACTTCGGCCCCTTGAATCTGGCATCTCGTGCGTTGAATGTGACCTGCCGCAGCGGATGGCCAATAGCGGCCCCCGAGGATCGGCTGCCGGTGACGCAGTCGCGGTGCAACCATCACGACGTGCAGATGCCGTCAGCCTCCGAGCACGACGCCGCGAAGTAGGAAGAAGGGCTGCGGGTCGATGCGCACGCCGTCGACCCGCACCTCGACGTGGGTGTGGCAGCCGGTGGACAGACCGGTGCTGCCGACACGGCCGATTCGTTGGCCGGCGGCGACGGGATCACCGACAGTGACGAGCGTTTCACCGGTGGCGAGGTGGGCGTAGCCTGTCTGCACCCCCTCACCGTGGTCGATCAGGATCCAGTTGCCGTAACTTCCCACGGAGCCACTTGCGCGAACGATTCCGGCGGTGGCGGCGAAGACGGGCGCTCCGCAGCTCGCCCCGATGTCGCTGCCGTGGTGGAACGCGCCGACTCCGGGGAGCGGGCGAACCGGGCGCGGACCGTAGGCATCCGTGATGGGTCCGCGTGCCGGGTTGGCCCAGCCCTGGTCGCTCAGCTGCCCGACGTCGGTGCGCACGATCGGGCGCACGTCGATGGCGGCCAGGCTCGCGGCGGCGGTCGCGGCCTGCGTTGCTGCGGCGATCAGGTCGAGGCCGGCCCGCTCGAAGTCGCTCGTGGCCGCGTCGAGTGTGGCCTGGCTGGCGTCGACCGACACCGTGCTCGCGGCGGCGCGCGTCTCGGCATCTTGCTGGTTTAGCCGCTCTGCGCGCGCTGAGTCGGCCTCGGCGCGCGCCTGGATCGTCTCGATGTTCTCGCTGACGCGGTCCAGCTGGTCAAGGGTGCTGAGCTGATCGAGCACATTGCCCAGCGAATGCCCGCCGAGAAAGACGTCGGCGACGCCGGCACCGCTTTGTTGCTGGGCCAGCTTGCGCGCGAGGACCGCGAAGCTGCGCCGGGAGACGGCGGATTGCTGTGACGCCTCCAGCGCAAGGCGGTGCACGAGGGAAGCCCGACCGAGAGCGATCGACTGGCTCGCGCGTGTTGATTCCAGTTCGCGGCGCGCGGTGTCAAGGGCGACCTGCGCGGTCTGCGAGCGGGTCAGCGCGGTCGCCAATACTGCGGTTCGCTGAACGGTCAGTTCCTGGGCGGCGGAGCGCTCGGCAGCGACCCGTTCGGCGGCCGTCCGCTGCGCCGCGAGTGCCTGGGCTGCGGCCGCGCGCGCCGTTGCCTGAGCGGATACCGTGGCCGCGGCTTGTGCCGCGGTTGCAGCAGTATCAATCGGTGTAACCGGGTTGGGGGCGACGGTTGGGTCGGGGGTCGGCTGCGGAGTTTCGGTCACCGGCGGGATGGGACCATCACTGGGTTCAGGAACGGGTGCCTCGGTCGGTGTTGGTGTGGATGTCGGCTCTGCGGTCGGTTCGGGGGTCTGTTCGGGGGTGGGCTCAGGGGTCGGCGCGACGGTCGGTTCAGGCGTGGGCTCCGGCGTCGGTGTCGACGCCGGAGTAGGCGCCGACACGGGGTCCGGCGCGGGCGCGGTTGGTTCAGGCGTGGGCGTGGGCACCGGCTCCGTCATGGCGCTCACGACGGGCGTCGGCGTGGCCGACGAGCCCGCTGGCAGGTCGTCGGCGCTGGCCGCGATCGGTGCGCCGAAGAGTACGAGGGCCGTGACAACGACCGCGGCGAGCGAGCCGTCGCGACGAACCAGCATCCGCTTGACAGTGGCCCGATGCCGCGGTTTCGCTCGCCCGAACCGCACGGTGCGTTGGCGCTTCGCGGGTGGCAACATTGCAGAACCTGATCCATTTCGGGTAATGGATTTACGCGGCTCGGGCGGGCCAGCGTGGCGCAAGTATGGCACGGCACCGCTGCGCTCACAACGGGGCAAATTCACCGTACAAGGTCGCTACAAGGTCGGTCGAGCGTTACACCAGTCCCGAGCCGGCAGCCAAGCGCACCGCGCCCGACGCCACGAGCGCCACGACCCTCTCAATTTCGGGGGAGAGAAAGCGGTCGTGCCCGGGGCCGGCGGCGACGGTGCGCACGAGGTCGCGCACCGCTCCGGTTGCCGCGGCGGGAGTGAGCGGTGCCCTCAGGTCGAGCGATCGGGCGGCGGTCATGATCTCGATCGCGAGCACCCGGCCGAGCCCGTCGAGCGAGCGGCGCAACTTGCGGGCGGCGTGCCAGCCCATCGATACGTGGTCCTCCTGCATGGCCGACGACGGAATCGAGTCAACGGACGCCGGTGCAGCCAGCCGCTTCAACTCCGACACGATCCCGGCAGCGGTGTACTGGGCGATCATGAGTCCGGAGTCGACGCCAACTTCGTGCGCGAGAAACGGTGGCAGACCCTTGCTGCGGCTCGCGTCGAGGTGACGGTCGGTGCGGCGCTCACTCATGCTCGCGACATCCGCTGAGGCGATGGCGAGAAAGTCGAGCACATAGCCGAGCGGGGCGCCGTGAAAGTTACCGTTCGACATGACTCGCCCGCCGACGGTGACGATGGGGTTGTCGATGGCGCTGGCCAGTTCGCGGCCGGCCACGAGGGCGGCATGCGCGGCGGTGTCGCGCGCTGCACCGTGCACCTGTGGGGCGCAGCGCAGCGAGTAGGCGTCCTGCACCGACGTGTCTTCCGGGCCGGCGTGGCTGGCCAGCAGGCCTGAGCCGTGGAGCAGGCGGCGCAGATTCGCGGCACTGTCGGCCTGGCCGAGCTGGGGCCGCAGCTGCTGCAGATCGGCCGCGAAGACGGCATCCGTTCCAAGCAGTGCCTCCACGCTCATCGCCGCCGCGATATCGGCTGTCACGAGCAGGCGGGCGAGGTCGTCCAGGGCGAGCACGAGCATGCCGAGCATGCCGTCGGTGCCGTTGATCAGGGCGAGGCCCTCTTTTTCGGCGAGCACGACCGGCTCGATGCCGGCAGCTTTGAGGGCTTCGTCGCCGCCGAGCAGGGCGCCGGCCGCGTCGCGCGCCTGGCCTTCGCCCATCACGACGAGGGCGCAGTGGGCGAGTGGGGCGAGGTCGCCGGAGCAGCCGAGCGATCCATATTCGTGCACGACCGGGGTGATCTGGGCGTTCAACACGGCCGCGTAGGTCTCGGCGGTGGCCGGCCGCACGCCGGTGCGCCCGGTCATCAACGTCGAAAGCCGCAGCAGCATAAGGGCGCGCACGACCTCGCGTTCCACCTCCGGCCCGCTTCCGGCCGCGTGCGAGCGCACGAGGCTCGCCTGCAGCTGGGCGCGCCGGTCGGCGGTGATGAACGTCGTCGCGAGGGCCCCGAAGCCGGTGGAGATACCGTAGTGCGGCTCGGTGTCAGCTGCGAGGGCGTCAATGATGGTGCGGGTCGCCCCGACCTGTTCCAGACTCGCCGGGTCGAGGGTGACGCGCGCATTGTGGCGGGCGACGGCGATCACGTCGGCGAACGAGAGCGCTCCGACTCCCACAACGACGCTCGACGCGGATGCCCCGCTCGGGTTGGTCCGGTCGGTTCTGGGCGTGGCTGCAAGGGTCATACTTCGATTGGACACCCTCGCGGGCCCGGGCAACAGGGCGATACGCTGGACGGTGTCCGGGATACCGGACATGAGCATCCGCTCTGAAAGGATTCGTGATGGCTTCGAAGGTTCCGGCCGCGCAGAGCACCCTGCGGGTTTTGACGCATCTCGCCGCCCAGCGCGGACCGATCCCCGCGGCAGCGCTGGCGACCGCCCTCGGCCTGCCGCGCTCGACCGTGTACCAGCTGCTCGACGTGCTCGTAGCGGAGGGGTTCGTCGTGCACCTGCCGGAAGAACACCGCTACGGGCTCGGCATCGCCGCCTTCGAACTGAGTTCGGGGTTCAGCCGGCAGGAACCGCTCTCCCGGCTCGGACGCCCGCTGATCGCCCAGCTCGTCGACCGGCTGGGGGAGAGCGCGCACCTCGTGGTGCTGCACGGGCGTGACGTGATCTACCTGGTCGAGGAACGCGCCGCGCACCGCCCGTCCCTCGTTTCCGACGTGGGGGTGCGGCTACCCGCCCACCTCACCGCCAGCGGACGCGCCCTGCTCGCGGCCCTGCCCGCCGCCCAGCTGCGCGCGCTCTATCCGAACCAGGCGGCGCTCGAACAGCGCGACGGCCGTGGCCCGCGCACGAGGCTCGAGCTGCGAGCGGTGCTCGACCGCGTCAAAACGGATGCCTATGCCACCGAAAACGGCGAGATCACGCCCGGCATCGCCTCCGTCGCGCTCGCCGTGCACGACCACGCCGGCTGGCCCGCCGCCGCCATTGCGGTGACCTTCGCGCAGGACCGGTTCGCGCCCGGGGATTGGCCGGCGCTCGCCGAAACCGTGGCGGCGACGGCCGCGGAGCTGTCCCGTCGGATCGGTGGCCGGCCGCGCTGAGCCCGGCCTCGGTGAGGCCCCCTGCGGTGAGCCTGGCCGCGCTGAGCGTCGTGGCACGCCTCCAGGAAGTTGGCACGTGTTTAAACCAGTGCCAACTTCTCAAACACGTGCCGCGACCGCTGCGAGGGCCGCGCGGCTAGCCCTGGCGTGCTTTGGCGCGCGGATTGAGCTTGTTGATCACGAACGTGCGTCCGCGTCGCCGCACGATCTGCGAGCCCGGAACCGCCTTGAGCGCCTTGAGCGAATTGCGTACCTTCATATTTCCCCGATTCAGATTTCTTATTGAGAACAAATATCAATTAGAGTAACAGGCATGCAGACAGAAACGTATCTTCGGGTGAATGTGGTGAGCGGCCTGGCCGGCGCGGGCAAGACGTCGGTGGCGCACAACCTCGGGCGCCAACCGTTCGCCCTGACCACATCGGCGTCCGACGCCCTGCGCACTGTGCTCATCGAAGCGGCCGACAGTGTTCCAACGGGCAGGGGCGAGGCATCCGCTCTCGACGTTTTCGTCGAGGCACCGACCGCGGTCGGGCCGCTCGAGATTGCCAGTTCCCTCGTCGAAACCGGTGACTCACCCGAGCGACTGGCCAACGGCCACGCCGTGCGTCTCGGCGACCTCATCACCGTGCTGGACGCCGAGCGATTCTGGGCCGACCTTCACCGCGAAACCCTCGCGCCGACTCCCGACGAACACGACGTGAACTATGGCCACGCCCACAACGACCCCGAGCGCACCGTCGGTGACCTGTTGATCGAACAGATCGAGTGGGCGAGTATCGTCGTGATCAACAAGACCGACCTCGTGCCCATGAGCGATTCCGCCGATATTCGCGATTTCGTGCGCCTACTGAACCCGGCCAGCCACATCGTGTTCGCCGAACACGGCCAGGGCAGTGCCGACGGCTGGCCCGTTCCGCGCCGCGACATGTTCGCCTGGCTGCAGCGCAGCCCGGGCTGGGTGCGCCAACTCAACGGCGACGCCCTACTCTCGCGCAGTCCGCAGGGGCTCACCTGTGTCGTTTACCGGGACGTGCGACCGTTCCACCCGGCGCGCCTGGCCGACTTCTTTCGGGACCGCGCCGAGGAGGCGGGCGAGATCCTGCGCTCCCGCGGACTGTTTCGTCTCGCCACGCGGCCCGCCACCGTCGGCTCCTGGAGCAGCGCCGGTCCCACCATCACCTTCGAACCCACCAGCATGGCGAGCCACGACCCCGAGTCCCCGCTCGGCCAGGAAATCGCCTTCTTCGGCCGCGACCTCGACGCGCGCCTGCTCAGTGCCAACCTTGACGACTGCCTGCTCACCGCCGCCGAGTTTCTCGCCGGCCCCATGTTCTGGAACACACTGGCCGACCCGTTCCCGGCCTGGGTGCTCGAAGGTGCCGCCTGAGTCAGAGGCTCTTGGCGAAGCAGAGGCTGAGCTCTTCGCCGACATACGGGCCGAACAGGTCGATCTGCTCGTAGCCGCGACGACGGTAGAGCGCCACCGCCGCGTCCTGCAGCGTGCCGGTCTCCAACGCGAGCGAGCGGATGCCGCGGCCAGCGGCATCCGCTTCGATGCGGTCGAGCAGGCGGCCGGCCACACCGCGGCCCCGAGCCTCGGCGTGCACAAACAGTCGCTTCAGTTCGGCCGTGTCGGCGGAGTCCAGCGGAACCAGAGCCGCCATGCCGCAGGCAGCCCCGTGCGCATCGCGGGCCACATACACGGCGACGCCCGGACGCTCGAGTTCGTCAGTACTAAGTAGGAATGTGTTCTCCACGGGGTAGAGCGAGTATGCGAAGACGGTTCCGGCGGCCAGTAAGGCCTCGACGTCAGCCTGCCGGGGCTGCTCAATACTGATCGAAATGGTCATGTCATCAGAATAGAGCGAGACAATGTGCACACTTGCGCGTGACTTTTCCGGGTGTATCGGGTAGCGTAGACAAGTCGGCTCTTGACACCGCGCTGTCCGCGGATGGGTTTGTAAGTCAAGTTGGGCCGGTTTCCCAGTAATCCGCTGGTGAAAAATCACTGTATGTGAACGGCCCCGACCACAGATTGCTCGGGTTCTCAGTTACGTCGCATGTGCGATGTTGTTCTGCCATGTACTGAACACAACCCAGAGATATCTTTATGCCTCAAGGCAATTCGCACAACTCCACCGTCGGTCGTAATGGTAAGAACTTCGATCCCAAATACTCCAAGGGCGGATCGGGCCACGGCGGTTCCAACAACGCCGGCAGCAAGAGCCCCGGACACCGCGGCTACCGCGCTGACGAGGGAGCCCCCAAGAAGCAGCGCTGGAACGCGGACGAGCGCGCCGCGCGTTCGAACGAGCGCCCCTCGAGCGAGCGTCCGGCTTACGGCTCGCGTTCCGTTCGCCCCGAAAACGGTGGCCGTACCAACAGCGAGCGCAACGAGCGCCCTGCATACAACAACGACCGCCCCCGCACAGACCGTCCGTCGTATAACAACGACCGTCCGTCCTATGGCGACCGTAACAGTGCTCCGCGCACCGAGCGTCCCTCTTATGGTGACCGTGCCCCGCGCACCGATCGTCCGGCCTACAACAACGATCGTCCGGCCTATAACAACGACCGTCCGGCCCGCACGGAGCGTCCGTCCTATGGTGACCGTGCCCCGCGCAGCGATCGTCCGGCCTACAACAACGACCGTCCGGCCCGCACGGAGCGTCCGTCCTACGGTGACCGTGCCCCGCGCACAGATCGCCCGGCCTACAACAACGACCGTCCGGCCCGCACGGAGCGTCCGTCCTACGGTGACCGTGCCCCGCGCACAGATCGCCCGGCCTACAACAACGACCGTCCGGCCCGCACCGAGCGTCCGTCTTACGGCGATCGCGCCGAGCGTGCGCCCCGTCGCGACTTCGGTAACGACCGCCCGAGCGATGGCGACAGCAAGTTCTACCCGAAGCGCAGCGAAAACGGCGCCAAGCCGAGCTTCGCCGGCGGCGACGACGTCGTACTCGAGCGTCTCGAAGCCATCGCGACGACGGCATCCGATGTCGTCGGTGTGACCTTCGGCGACCTGGGCCTCGGCGAGAACATCGTGCGCGAGCTCGCCGCCCTTGGTGCTCCGTCACCGTTCCCGATCCAGGCCGCGACCATCCCCGACGTGCTCGCCGGGCGCGACGTGCTTGGCCGTGGCAAGACCGGATCCGGCAAGACCATTGCCTTCGGTGCTCCCCTCGTCGAGAAGCTCATGGAGAACAACGGAGCCAAGGACCGCAAGATGGCCCGCAAGCCCCGCGCGCTCATCCTGGCCCCGACCCGCGAACTCGCCCTGCAGATCGACCGCACCGTGCAGCCCATCGCCCGCAGCGTCGGCCTCTTCACCACCCAGATCTACGGCGGAGTTCCCCAGTACCGTCAGGTCAGCGCCCTCCAGCGCGGCGTGGACATCATCATCGGCACCGCCGGTCGCATCGAAGACCTTATCGACCAGGGTCGTCTTGACCTCTCCGAAGTTGTCGTCACCGTGCTCGACGAGGCCGACTACATGTGCGACCTCGGGTTCCTGGAGCCGGTGCAGCGCATCCTGCGCCAGACCAAAGCCGGCGGCCAGAAGCTCCTCTTCTCCGCGACCCTCGACAAGGGTGTTGCCTCGCTGGTCAAGGAATTCCTGACCAACCCGGCCGTGCACGAGGTTGCCGGTGAAGACCAGGCCTCCTCGACGATCGACCACCGCGTGCTCGTCATCGAGCACCGCGACAAGGGCCGCATCATTGAAGAGCTCGTCAACCGCGAGGGCAAGACGCTAATCTTCAGCCGCACCCGTGCCTACGCCGAGCAGCTCGCTGACCAGCTCGAAGACGCCGGAGTCAAGGCCACCAGCCTGCACGGTGACCTCAACCAGGCCCGCCGCACCCGCAACCTGCAGATGCTCACCAGCGGCCGGGTCAACGTTCTCGTCGCAACGGATGTCGCTGCTCGCGGAATCCACGTTGACGACATCGACCTGGTCATCCAGGCCGATGCCCCCGACGAGTACAAGACGTACCTCCACCGCGCGGGACGCACCGGCCGCGCCGGCAAGACCGGAACCGTCGTGACGCTCATTCCCAAGCAGCGCAAGCGCCGCATGGACGAGCTGCTCGACCGTGCCGAGATCGACGCGAGCTACACCTCCGCCACCCCCGGTGACGCGGCCGTGCGCGAACTCGCGAGCATCTAGCATCCGCTTGAAAATTCGTTTGTAGACAAGATGGGCATCCACCGTTCGGTGGGTGCCCATTTTGTTTTCTTCCCCATTAGGGGCACGATCAGTTGTAGGCAACAGGGGGAAATGCACGAGGATCGGCCGCACTGACGCAGCCGATGGGCTCCCCGGTCGCCCCGCCGGCACCCACTGAAAGGTCCTCATGACTGTCTCTACCACTGTTTTTCAGAATGCCCACGTTTTTGACGGCGAACGGTTCCTTCCCGAGCCGGCGGACATCGTGTTCACCGGAACCACTGTCGCGGCGGTTGGCCCGCAAGCAGGATCGGACCCGGCCTTCGCGAACGCCAGCGTGATCGATTGCAGCGGCAAGACCGTGCTGCCCGGGCTGATCGACCTGCACATTCACTCCACAACGTCGAATCCGGGCTCACTCCAAGCCTTCACCGAACCGTTCTCCCTGCAGTTTTACGAATCGGTGCGTAATCTCGAAGCCACCCTGCGCGCCGGAATCACCTCGGCACGCGACGCTGGCGGCGCCGATCTGGGCACCAAGCTTGCCGTTGACAGCGGACTGATCAAGGGTCCGCGCCTTCGGCTAGCCATCAGCATCATGTCCCAAACCGGCGGGCACGCGGACTTCTGGCAGCCGTCCGGCGTGGAGTCCCCGACCATGGGATCGCACCCCGGCCGCCCAAGCGGAATCGCGGACGGAGTCGAAGAAGTGCGCAAGGTCACTCGACGCATGCTTCGGGCCGGCGCCGACCAAATCAAGATCTGCTCGACCGGCGGTGTGCTCTCGCCCACGGACGACCCGCGCCACTCGCAGTTCACCGAGGCCGAGATTCGGGTCATCGTGGACGAGGCTGAAGCGCAGGGCAAATACGTCATGGCGCACGCGCAGGGAGCTGCCGGAATCAAGAACGCTCTGCGCATGGGCGTGCGCACCATTGAGCACGGAATCTATCTCGACGACGAAGCCATCGCCCTGTTTCTGGAAAAGAACGCGTACCTCGTTCCCACCCTTGCCGCGCCGGAGGCTGTCATCCGCAAGGCGGCATCGGGACAGAGCGGACTTTCGCCGCTGGTCATCGCGAAAGCCCACCAGGTGATTGACATTCACCGCGAATCCATTCGGCGAGCAGTCGCCGCCGGTGTGCGCATCGCCATGGGCACCGACTCCGGGGTGGGCGTGCACGGCGAAAACCTGCAGGAGCTGGCCCTGCTCGCCGGAGTGGGCATGACACTCGAGCAGGTGCTCGCAGCCACGACGTCGGTGGCCGGAGAGCTCATCACTCCCATCGGATCCATTGGGCGATTGGCTCCGTCGTACCTGGCGGACGCCGTGGTTCTGAACACTCGCCTGGACTCCGTCGACCAGCTCGCCTCACTCCCCACCATGATCGACCAGGTGTGGAAGGACGGCCGAAACCAGTTCCCCGCGTAGCTGATTTCGCCCCGTTGCCTGTCGGAACGTTTCGCTCAGTGTTGAGAAGAAAAGGCCTGGATTGATGTTAGAACAACCGATTTATGTCGCTACGGTGATTATTCTGCTCCTCGCCGTCGGCGAGGTGATTTCCATTCTGTCGAAGGCCTGGATACCGTCCCTACTGATTATCTTCGTCGGCTATCTCGTGCTTATCTGGACCGGCGTCCTGCCGGCCGACCTGATACCGAACTCGGCGTTTGCGGCCGTGGGCTCGCTTCTGGTGGCGGCCGTCATCACGCACATGGGCACGCTGATACCGATCAGTCAGCTCCGCTCGCAATACAAAGCGATCTTGATCGCACTGTTCGGAATCGTTCTCGGTGCGGGGCTGATCCTGCTGGTCGTGTCGCCGATCCTCGGTTACGCCACGGCCGTGGCCGGTGCCGGGCCGGTGACCGGGGGCATCCTTGCCTACATCATCACCGCTGAGCGACTGACCGAGTTGGGCCTGAATCATCTCGTCGTCATCCCCGCACTCGTGCTGGGCGTGCAAAGCCTCATCGGCATGCCGCTGGCGAACATTCTTCTGCGTAAGTACGCGGTCAAACTTCGTGACGGCGGACAGCTGCAACCGACCTCCGCATCAGACTCGATCGCATCAAGTGCCGATGGCGGCACCGACCGTGTGAGTGCCGCCGGTGCGCGCACCGCACTTGCCACCCACCTGCAGGCGCGCCCCGCGACCACCACAGCGAAAAAAATTCAGCTGCTGCCGGAACGCTTTCAGGAACCGACCATCATCCTGATGCTGTTGCTGGCTTCGGGAAGTTTAGCCACGTTGCTGGGATCGATCACCGGTGTCAACTATGGAATCTGGGCGCTGGCAATCGGGATCATCGGCCACGTGCTCGGAATTTTCCCGCCCAAGGCAATGCAGCAGGCAAATGCTTTCGGTCTCGCCATGGCCACGGTCATCGTGGTCGTCCTCGCGAGTATGAGCTCGGTCACCTGGAACGACATGCTTCAGGCATTCTGGCCCGTGCTGCTGATCCTCGGCGTTGGCGGAATCGGCATTATCGGCGGAGGGTGGATCGCCTCGAAAATTTTCAAGTGGGACCCGCTGAAGGGCATTCCCGTTGCTTTGACGGCAATGTTTGGCTTTCCGGGGGATTACATTCTCTGCCAGGAAATCAGCCGTTCCGTGGGGCGCACTGCAGACGAGCAAAAGACGATTTTTGACGAGCTGATCACTCCCATGCTCGTGGGCGGCTTCACCACGGTCACGACGGCGTCGATCGTGGTGGCATCGATTCTGGTGCAGACCATTTAGTCGGCGTGACCGCTCGCGTCGGCACCGACTGAGAATTCGGGAGTTGCCGAGCGAGCATCCGTCTGCCAGAATTACTTTCCGAACGGTCGGTAAGTTACGACTCGTTTCCACACGCACACGCAGACACCGTCGTCAGGAGAAAACATGGCTGAGGCCTACCTCGTTGGAGGAGCACGCACCCCCGTAGGTCGGTACGGCGGAGCGCTGGCCACAGTTCGCCCCGATGACCTCGCCGCGCTCGTCGTCGGCGAGGCCGTGCGCCGCGCCGGCATCGATCCGGGCCTGGTCGAAGAGATCATCTTTGGCGCCGCCACCCAGGCCGGCGAAGACAACCGCAACGTCGCCCGCATGGCCGGGCTGTTGGCCGGGATGCCCGACCACGTGCCGGGGATCACCGTGAACCGGCTGTGTGCCTCGGGCATGTCGGCGATCACCATGGCCGCGCAGGCAATCCGCGCCGGAGACGCCGATCTCATGATCGCCGGCGGCGTCGAGTCGATGACCCGCGCCCCCTGGGTGCAGGCCAAACCCGACCGCGCCTGGGCCAAGCCCGGTGCCCAGTTCGACACCTCCATCGGCTGGCGTTTCGTGAACCCCAAACTCGCCGCCCGCGACAAAGCCACCTTCTCGATGTCCGAGACCGCCGAAGAGGTCGCCCGCCTCGACGGCATCACCCGCGAAGAAGCGGATGCCTTCGCCCTTCGCAGCCACCAGCGCGCCGCCGCCGCGATCGACGCGGGCCATTTCGTCGATGAGATCGTCGGCGTGCCTACCAAAAAGGGCGAGGTCCTCGTCGATGAGGGCTTGCGCCGCGAGACCACCCTCGAGGGCCTCGCCGCCCTGCGGCCCATCGTCGCCGGTGGCTCCGTCGTTACAGCCGGCAACGCGAGCTCGCTCAATGACGGCGCCTCCGCGGTTCTCGTGGCGAGCGGCGAGGCCGTGAAAAAGTACGGCCTCACGCCGCGCGCTCGCATCGTGGTCGGTGCCAACGTGGGCCTGGCCCCGGAGATCATGGGCCTCGGGCCGGTCGCCGCCACTCAGCGCGCCCTCGAGCGCAGCGGCCTGAGCCTCGCCGACCTCGGCGCCATCGAACTCAACGAAGCCTTCGCCACCCAGTCGATCGCGTGCATCCGCCGCCTCGGCCTCGACGAAGAGATCGTCAACCGCGACGGCGGCGCGATCGCGCTCGGGCATCCGCTCGGGTCAAGCGGTGCACGCCTGGTCGTCACCCTGCTCGCCCGCATGGAGCGGGAAAACGCCCAGCACGGCCTCGCCAGCATGTGTGTCGGCGTCGGCCAGGGCTCGGCCCTCATTTTGGAGCGTGTCTGATGTCTGTTTCTGAACTCGAACTCGGCGACCGCGGCGAAAGTGGCGTTCCTGATCGCGTCGGCGTGCTCGGCGGCGGGCGCATGGGCGCCGGAATCGCCCACGCCTTCCTGCTCGCGGGAGCCCACGTGGCTCTGGTCGAGCGCGACGACACCGAGGCTGCGGCCGCCCGCGAGCGCGTGCTGCGCGCCGTCGACGCCAGTATCACCCGCGGCGCCACCGGGGAGACCCGCCCCGAGCTTGAGGCCCGCCTCGCCGTTGGCGCCGACTTCGGCCTGTTCAGCGACCGTGAACTCGTCGTCGAAGCCGTTCCCGAGGTACGCGCACTCAAGGTGGAAGCCCTGCAGAAGGTCGAGGCCCACCTTCCCGCCGATGCCGCACTCGCCAGTAACACCTCGTCGATCTCGATCGACGACCTCGCCGACGAGCTCAAGCGCCCGGCCCGCTTTCTCGGCCTGCACTTCTTCAACCCGGTGCCCGCCTCGAACCTGGTCGAACTCGTCACCGGCAGCGCTACCTCGCCCGAATTGGTAGCGGATGCCCAGAGCTGGGTTTCCGCGCTCGGCAAGACTCCGATCACCGTCAGTGACGCGCCCGGATTCGCCTCGTCCCGGCTCGGAGTGGCCCTCGGCCTCGAAGCCATCCGCATGCTCGAAGAGGGTGTCGCGAGCGCCTCGGATATTGATGCCGCGATGATGCTGGGCTACAAGCATCCGGTTGGACCGTTGAAACTGACCGACCTGGTCGGGCTCGACGTGCGGCTCGGCATCGCCGAATACCTGCACCAGCAGCTCGGCGCCCGCTTCGAACCGCCCGCGCTACTGCGCAAACTCGTCGCCGAAGGAAAGCTCGGCCGCAAGTCCGGCCAGGGCTTCTACCGCTGGGACGAGGCCTGATGCCCGCCCGCACCGATACCGCACCCCGCACGCACCTGAAGGAGACCCCATAATGACCATCCTGCCCAGCTACGTTCAGGGCGCCTGGTGGACCCCGACTTCCACAGACGCCGCCGTCGACGTCTGTGACGCCTCGACCGGTGAGGTCGTCACCCGCGTCAGCACCCGGGGCCTCGACCTCGCCGCCGCCCTCGAGTACGCCCGCACCGTCGGCCAGAAATCGCTCGGCGAGCTCACCTTTCACCAGCGTGCCGTGCTGCTCAAGCAGATGGCGCTGCTGCTGACCGAGCACAAGCAGGAGCTCTACGCCCTGTCCAGCCGCACCGGCGCCACCAAGGTGGACTCCTGGGTCGACATCGACGGCGGCATCGGCGTGCTGTTCAGCTACTCCTCCAAGGGACGCCGCGAGCTGCCCAACGCCCGCGTCTACGTCGACGGGCCGGTTGAGCCGCTCTCCAAGGACGGCTCTTTCATCGCCCGCCACATCTACTCACGCCTGCCCGGAGTGGCCGTGCAGATCAACGCCTTCAACTTTCCGGTCTGGGGCGCGTTGGAGAAGTTCGCACCGGCCTTCCTCGCCGGGGTGCCGACTCTGGTGAAGCCCGCGACGCCCTCCGGCTACCTCGCCGAGGCCTTCGTACGCATCCTCGCCGACTCCGGCCTGCTGCCGGCCGGGTCGTTGCAGCTTGTCTCCGGCAGCGTGCCCAGTTTGTTCGACGACGTGCGCCTCGGCGACCTCGTCGCCTTCACCGGATCGGCCTCCACCGCCGAGAAGCTGCGCGCGAGCGACTCCGTGCAGACCGGAGGAGTGCGCTTCACCAACGAGACCGACTCGATCAACGCCTCGATTCTCGGAACAGATGCCGCCGCCGGCACCCCCGAATTCGACGCCTTCGTCAAGCAGGTCGTCACCGAGATGACGGTCAAGGCCGGCCAGAAGTGCACCGCTATCCGCCGCGTCATCGTGCCGCGTGCGGCCATGGATGACGTCATCGCGGCCGTGCAGGCGCGCATCACCGAGCGCATCGTCCTCGGCGACCCGCGCGCCCAGGGAGTCACGATGGGCCCGCTCGCCTCCGCTGCGCAGCGCCTCGAGGTGCTCAAGCAGGTTGCCCGCCTGCAGGAGGCCGGCGGCAAGCTGGTCGTCGGCCAAACGGATGCTCCGCTCGTTCTCCACGCAGACGGCACGACCGCGCTCGCTCCCGACGGCGCCTTCGTCGAGCCGCTGTTGCTGCGCTTCGACGACGCCTCCGCTGCCGCCGTGCACGAGGTCGAGGCCTTCGGCCCGGTCTCGAGTGTGCTCGGCTACGACACCCTCGATGAGGCCATCGCCCTCGTGCGCCGGGGTGGCGGGTCGCTCGTGACCAGTATCGCCACCCACGACCCGTCAGTGGCCGTCGCCTTGATGACCGGCATCTCCGCCTTCAACGGTCGGGTGCTGTTGCTCGACCGCGACGACGCCCGCACCTCCACCGGGCACGGTTCGCCGGTGCCGCAGCTCGTGCACGGCGGACCCGGGCGGGCCGGCGGCGGTGAAGAGCTCGGCGGTATCCGTGCGGTGCTGCACCACATGCAGCGCACCGCCATTCAGGGCTCGCCCGAGATGCTCACGGCCATCACCGGAATCTGGCACCAGGGCGCGTCTACGCGAGCCGGCGACACGCATCCGTTCCGAAAGAGCCTGGCCGAACTCGTGATCGGCGACCAGATCGTGTCCGACTACCGCACGGTCACCCTCGAAGACATCGAAACCTTCGCCCAGTTCACCGGCGACACCTTCTACGCCCACATGGACGAGGAAGCCGCCGCCGCGAACCCGTTCTTCCCGGGCCGGGTGGCGCACGGCTACCTGCTGGTCTCCTGGGCCGCCGGTCTGTTCGTCGATCCGGCGCCTGGGCCGGTGCTGGCCAACTCGGGTCTCGAGAACCTGAAGTTCGTCACGCCGGTGTCGCCCGGCGACAGCATCCGCGTCGCCCTCACCGCGAAGCAGATCACCCCGCGCGAGACCGACGAGTACGGCGATGTGCGCTGGGACGCCGTGCTGACCAACCAGAACGACGAGCTCGTGGCCTCCTACGACGTGCTGACCCTGGTCGCCAAGCACTAGGTAGGGGTTCGAAAGCGGGCCCGCGCAAAGATCATGGGCCCGCTTTCGTCATCCAGCTTGCACCTGGGCGAAGCGCGGATTACACCAGTACGGTGTCGGTGCGCGCTGTCGCGCGCGCCTCGATCGTGGTCTTCGGCCGCGAGGTTGGGGTCGTCGCGGGCAAGGAACCGGCCTCACTGACGATGACGAGTCCCTGGGCGCTGTTGGCTGAGCAGCTGAGGTCTTCGATCCACTGTCGGTTGAGCTTGGCCGCGTGTCCGCCGGCGTACTTGAAGTACAGCGGGATCGCCGGATTCATCCAGATCGAGCTGCGACCGGAACCGACCGCGGCGGAGTCCTGCCAGGACAGGAGAAAACTCTCGCTCCGGCGCAGCTTCTGCGCAATCACGAGCTGAAGGTGCGCCAGGGTGCGATCATCGATCTCCACGACGACGCGGTCATACGTAAGTGAACCCATGATTGCTTTCCTGTCCGTTTCAGCGATGCAACTCATCTCAGTATTACGTTCGCGCGCCCGCACTAGTAGGGTCCAACGTCCTCACTTGCCCCGTCCGCACCACGTTCGGGGCCCGGGCCCCGTCCCTGGGCCCAGTTTCTATACTGGGCCCGCGGTCACAAGGTGGGCCCGGCATCCGCTCAGCCAGCGTCGTCGTCGGTCGTGCCGGCGCGAACGCGCGAGATCGTCTCCCCGGCCGCGACGATCACCAAGATAACCGAGGTCACGACGCCCAACCCGAGCGGGGTCAAGAGAGCACCCGCAGCACCGGCCAGGGCGAGCAGCCCGATCCCCACGAGGTGCGACACGAGCAGGGTGCGCGTGACGATCCAGCGAAACAGCAACAGTCCCACCAGGTAGAACAGCGGCCCGCCAGCGATGGTCACGGCCACCGGCAGCGTCATGGCATCCTCCGGGTGTTCCAGCACCGACTTGTCGGCGACCGAGGTCAGCACGATGCCCGCGATGATGATGGCATGCACGTAGGTGTATGCCAGCCGAGCAATGCGGCCCGGCTCGCTTGATGCCGCAATCGCCCTGCTGCCGGCTCGCTCGCCGTGATCGAAATACAGCCACCACATCGCCAGCCCGTTGACGAAGGCGAGAAACAACCCGGTTATCCCCAGAGCGGATGCCTCCTGGTCGACGAAAGCAAACCCGGTCACCAGAAAAGACTCACCGACGGCGATGATCACGAACAGGGCGCTGCGCTCGGCGATGTGCGGCCCGGAGACATCCCAATCGTCGACGCCCGGCGCTTTCAGCCCGGGGATGCGAAATCCGAGGCTCGCTGAACCATACTCAATGGCCAGGGCGATCAGCCAGGCCGGCAGCCGCACGGACAGCGGCATGAGACCACCGATGATCCAGAACACGCTGGCCACGGACAGCCAGAGCAGAATACGCAGAAAGGTCGCGTGCAGGGCCGGATCGTGGCGGGCCAGCGCGAGCACCATGAACACCGTGCGGCCCAGTTGCAGAACGACATAAGCGATGGCGAAGACCAACCCCTGATCGCCGAAGGACTCGTAGATCGACGTGCTGATCACCAGACCCACGAGGGACAGCCCGATCACCACGCCGCGTACCGGCAGCTTGGCCGGGTCGAGCCAGTTGGTCACCCACGTCGTGTATACCCAGAGCCACCACAGCGCGAGCACCAGGATGATCGATTCCAGCGCACCGACCCAGGACTGGTTGGCGTACAGGTAGCGCGACAGCTGGGTGAGGGCAAAGACGAAGATCAGGTCGAAGAACAGCTCGATGTAGGTGACCCGGTCACTTCGGGCGGAATCGGCCGGCCGCAGCAGGCTCCGGCGAAACCCCAGGCGCAGAATCCACGCGCGATGCTCAAACGGATGCTGCTGCTTCGTCTTCCCGGATCGGCTCACCTCCCCAGTCTCCTCCCGCGCGGGTCAAACCGGCACGACACCTCCCTCATCCACCAGTGCAATTGCGGACGGGGCCCGGGCCCCGTCCCTGGGCCCAGTTTATAAACTGGGCCCGTGTTCATAGGGTGGGCCCGGTAGGTGCGGACCGGTGCGACACGCCCGGGTGGGGTGCGTTTTGACGGGTGGGTGTGGTGGCCGTAATGTATCTATACGTACCCCAAAGGTGCGAAAAGCCGCAGTGCTTTTCGGCCTCATGTGGGACCAGATCGTAGCC
>NZ_SOGP01000016.1:0-236553 GCF_004403435.1 Cryobacterium sp. TMT1-66-1 | reverse complement strand
AACCCGGAAGCTAAGACTCTCAGCGCCGATGGTACTGCAGGGGGGACCCTGTGGGAGAGTAGGACACCGCCGGACTTAACTTAGAAACACCAGAAAAGCCATCCCTCCGGGGATGGCTTTCCTGCGTCAACAGGCCACCCACGCGGGGCCTTTTTGCGTTTGGCAAGACGAGAGGCCACGCACAGTGTGCATGGCCTCTCGATATTCAACAGCTAGCGGCGGCGGAGGCCGTCCAGGGCCACGGCGAGCACGTCGTCGGCGAGGTGCGCGGCATCCTCGGGGCCTTCCGCGCGGTACCACTCGGCAATGGAGTTGACCATGCCGAAGAGCAGACGCGTGACGACTCGCGGGTCGATGTCGCTGCGCAGCGAGCCCTCGTCGCGGGCCTCGACGACGAGCGTTGAGACGGCACGGTCAAAAGCGCGGCGGCGGGTCAGCGCATCGCGCTCGACCTCGGTGTTGCCGCGCACCCGCAGGAGCAGCGTCACGTAGGGCAGCCGATCGGCGAGCACGAGCACGGCGCCGCGGAGCACGTAGGCCAGGCGGTCGATGGCGCTGCCGGTCACGGCGCCGGACTCGCGCAGAACGCCCTCGAGACCGTTGAGGGCCTCGTCGAGGGCGAGCTGCAGAACTTCATCTTTGGAGGAGAAGTGGTGGTAGATGGCCGCCTTCGAGAGGGACAAGCGGGTTGCGAGCACCCCCATTGAGGTGGCGTCGTAGCCGAATTCATTGAATGCGGTGACGGCGATCGCCAGGATGGCGCGTTGGTCGTAGCCGGGGCGCCCGCGTTTGGGGGTGTGTACTTCAGACATAGGTCTTGAGTCTCTCACGCAGGCGTGCCGGCTACGACCGATTAGCGCAGGTCGTAGACGCGCTTGTGCTTTCCGGTGCTGCGCTCCAGGGTGCCCGGTTCGACGATGAGCACGTTGACGCTCGAGCCGATCCTGTCCTTGATGAGGGCGATCAGCAGGGCGCGAGCAACAGCCGAGGCGGCATCGTCGGCGTGCTCGTGCCGCTCGATGCGCACGGTGAGCTCGTCCATGCGCGACGGCCGGGTCAGCTCGAGCACAAAATGCGGGGAGAGGTGCTCGATGCCGAGCACGATCTCTTCGATCTGGGTCGGGAACAGGTTGACCCCGCGCAGAATGATCATGTCGTCGTTGCGGCCGGTGATTTTCTCCATGCGGCGCATGCCGGGCCGAGCGGTGCCGGGAAGCAGGCGGGTCAGGTCGCGGGTGCGGTAGCGGATGACCGGAAAGGCCTCCTTGGTGAGCGACGTGAAGACGAGCTCACCGGTTTCGCCGTCCGGGAGCGCAACGCCGGTGTCGCCGTTGATGATCTCCGGCAGAAAGTGGTCTTCCCAGAGGTGCGGGCCATCCTTCGACTCGATGCATTCGTTGCCGACGCCCGGCCCCATGACCTCGCTGAGGCCATAGATGTCGAGTGCGTCAAAATCGAGACGGTCCTCGAGCTCGAGACGCATCTGGTTGGTCCACGGCTCCGCACCGAGCACCCCGGCCTTGAGGCTCGAGCGCCGGGGGTCGAGGCCGGCTGCGACCATGGCATCGGTGATCGTCAGCAGGTAACTCGGCGTTGACAAAATCACGTCGGGCTCGAAGTCGGTGATCATCTGCACCTGTTTGTTGGTCTGGCCACCCGACATGGGGATGGCACAGGCACCGAGTGCTTCAATGCCGGCGTGGGCGCCGAGTCCGCCGGTGAACAGCCCGTAGCCATAGGCGTTGTGCACCTTCATGCCGGGCCGCACTCCGGATGCGCGCAGGCTGCGGGCCACCAGACCAGACCACATGGCGAGGTCGTTCTTGGTGTAGCCGACCACCGTGGGCAACCCGGTGGTACCCGACGACGTGTGAATGCGCGCAACCTGGTCCATCGGCACCGCGAACATGCCGAACGGATACGAGACGCGCAGGTCTTCCTTGGTCGTGAACGGCAGCAACGCCACGTCTTCGAGGGTACGAACGTCGTCGGGGTGCACGCCGACAGCATCAAATTTGCGCGTATACAGAGGTACGTTCGCGTAGGCGTGCCGCACGGTGCGCTGCAGGCGGGTGAGCTGCAGCGCGCGAATCTCGTCGCGGTCCAGGCGCTCGGCCGCGTCGAGTTCTGCGAGAGCCGGTGCGTGCAGACGGGTCTTGGTCAGCGTTGACATGATG
The DNA here is from genome assembly GCF_004403435.1 of Cryobacterium sp. TMT1-66-1. Classification (NCBI taxonomy): domain Bacteria; kingdom Bacillati; phylum Actinomycetota; class Actinomycetes; order Micrococcales; family Microbacteriaceae; genus Cryobacterium; species Cryobacterium sp. TMT1-66-1. The sequence goes on along the minus strand of NZ_SOGP01000016.1, from coordinate 234,376 downwards.
CCTTCCGGAAGGGTTAGAGGTGGTTGCGGGCAGGGACGGGCAGGTTGGTGGTGCGGCTGCGGCCGCGAAATTCGGCCACGGTGACGTCGTCGCCGATCGCGTCTCCGTTGACAGCCACGCGCACGTCGTAGATGCCGCTCCGACCGCTCTTCACGCGCAGCAGCGCGGTCGCGGTGAGATTCTGGCCGCTCGTAGTCGGCTTCAGAAACGTGATGTCGGCGCCAGCGGCAAGCGTGACGTGGTGCGAATCGTTGCAGGCGATGGCGAAGGCCGTGTCGGCGAGGGCGAACACGAAACCGCCGTGGGTCACATCGAAACCGTTGAGCATGTCGTCGCGTACGACCATCGAGACGACGGAATGACCCGGCTCATTGCGGTGCACGATCATGCCGAGAGAAGCGGATGCCCGGTCGCGCTGCATCATGGCCTCACTACCTACGGGCAGTGCTTCCGTCATTCGGTTCTCCTCGTTGAGTTGCCGTGCAGGTCGGGGGTTGCCCGACCGATAATGTGACTATATACTAACTGAACGATCGGTTGGTAATAGATTGCCGATTCGTGCGTAAAATTCCCGACGTGCATCACCTTAGCGTCGCCAGCTTGTGCACGATTACGATCCGACCACGACCACCGCAGTCAACGCAGACCAGGAGCCGATGATGACAAGCACCATCACGCCCGATACGAGCGCACCCGTCGCTATCAGCGTCGAAGAACAGCAGTTCAACGATCTGATCGAAGCCGATTCGCGCATTGAGCCGCGCGACTGGATGCCCGAGGGCTACCGCAAGTCGCTCGTACGCCAGATCTCGCAGCACGCGCACTCCGAGATCATCGGTATGCAGCCCGAGTCGAACTGGATCACGCGCGCCCCGAGCCTCAAGCGCAAGGCCATCCTCATGGCCAAGGTGCAGGACGAAGCCGGTCACGGCCTCTACCTCTATTCCGCCGCGCAAACCCTGGGCGCTACCCGCGACGACATGACGGATGCCCTCATCGCCGGCAAGGCTCGCTACTCGAGCATCTTCAACTACCCGACCCCGAGCTGGGCCGACATGGGCTCGATCGGCTGGCTCGTCGACGGCGCAGCCATCTGCAACCAGGTGCCGCTCTGCCGCGCCTCCTACGGCCCGTACGGCCGCGCGATGGTGCGCATCTGCAAGGAAGAATCCTTTCACCAGCGCCAGGGTTTCGAGATTCTGCTCGAGCTCATGCAGGGCACCGAGGAGCAGCGCCAGATGGCGCAGGACTCGGTCAACCGCTGGTACTGGCCCGCACTCATGATGTTCGGACCGCCCGACGACGACTCGCCCAACTCGGCGCAGTCGATGGCCTGGAAGATCAAGCGCCACTCCAACGACGAGCTGCGCCAGCGTTTCGTGAATATGCTCGTTCCGCAGGCAGCGGTGCTCGGCGTCACCCTGCCCGACCCCGACCTGCACTTCAACGAAGAAACCCAGCAGTGGGACCTCGGCGAGATTGACTGGACCGAGTTCCACGAGGTGCTCGCCGGTCGCGGTCCCAACAATGCCCAGCGCTTGCAGCGTCGCCGTGACGCCCACGACGAGGGTGCCTGGGTGCGCGAAGCCGCGGCCGCTTATGCCCACAAACAGTCCGCACGAACCGAAGAAATGGCAGCCAAATGACCACTCCCGGCGATTCCGCAGCAGAAATCTGGCCCCTCTGGGAGGTCTTCGTGCGTTCCAACCGTGGCCTGAGCCACGTGCACGTCGGGTCCCTGCACGCCCCAGACGAGACCCTCGCCGTGCGCAATGCCCGCGACCTGTACACCCGCCGCAGTGAGGGCGTCTCGGTCTGGGTCGTTCCCGCCGCCGCCATCACCACGAGTGACCCCGACGCCAAGGGCGCCTTCTTCGAATCGCCCGCTGGCAAGAACTACCGCCACGCGAGCTACTACTCCAAGAGTGAGGGAGTGAAGCACCTGTGAGCGAAATTAAAGCGGATGCCCCCGCCAACGACCACGAAGATACCCACGGCCACGTCGCGGTCGACGTCACCACGCTCGACGCCGAGCTCATCGAGGGCCCGTCTCAGGCGACGGCCGACATCGCCGAATACGCGCTCTGGCTCGGGGACGACTCGCTCGTTCTGGCCCAGCAGCTCGGCGCCTGGATCTCCCGTGCCCCCGAGCTTGAAGAAGACGTCGCCCTCGGCAACGTGGCCCTCGACCTGATCGGCCACGCCCGGTCGCTGCTGCACTATGCCGGAACCGCCACGGACCGCAGCGAAGACGACCTCGCCTACTGGCGCACCGAGCCAGATTTTCGCTCGCTGCACATTGTCGAACAGCCCAACGGCGACTTCGCGCACACCATCGCGCGCCAGTTCATTGTGTCCCACTACCTGTTCGAGTTGTACAGCCGGCTGCGGGCATCCGCTGATGCGACCCTCGCCGCGATCGCCGCCAAAGCGGTGAAGGAGGTCGACTACCACCGTGACCACTCGACCCAGTGGGTGCTGCGTCTCGCGCAGGGTACCGACGAGTCGCGTCGCCGTATGACCACCGCGCTAAGTGACCTGTGGCCCTACGTCGAGGAGATTTTTCGCGACGACCCGCTCATCGACCGCCTCGAAGGCATCGCGGTGCGCCCGTCGAGCCTGCGCCCGGCGTTCGACGCGGCCATCGCGCCGGTGCTCGCCGAGGCCGAACTCGAAATTCCGCGCGGTTTCGTTGCTTCCGGCGGCGGCCGCACGGGCAACCACTCCGAACACCTCGCCTTTCTGCTCGCCGAAATGCAGGTGCTCACTCGCGCCCACCCCGGAGCGTCCTGGTGACCACGCAGGTGCACGAGATCGTCGCCCGTCCGCGCCCCGCCGACGCGGCATCCCTCGCGGCCTGGACGATCGCCGCCCAGGTCGTCGACCCCGAGATTCCGGTGCTCACGATCGAAGATCTCGGTGTGCTGCGCTCCGTGAACGTGACCAGCGATGCCGTCGCCGTCACGTTGACGCCGACCTATAGCGGATGCCCCGCCATGGACGCCATGCGCGACGACGTTCTCGGGGTACTCACCGCCGCCGGCTACCAGAACGTGTCGGTGCGGCTCGTGCTGAGCCCGGCGTGGACCACCGACTGGATGAGCGAGATCGGCAAGGCCAAACTGCGCGAATACGGTATCGCCGCCCCCACCGGGCATGCGACCGTGCGCGGTTCAGGGCCGGCCGGCCCGATCAGTCTGAAAATGGCTGTGAAATGCCCGCGCTGCTCCTCGCTCAACACCCGCGAGCTCGCGCACTTCGGTTCCACCTCCTGCAAGTCCCTCTACGAATGCCGAGACTGCCTCGAGCCGTTCGACTACTTCAAGGTGCTCTAATGGCTGCAACACGTCTCGAATCCACCAACCAGGGCGCCACGACCCTGGCGCCGGTCAAGCACCGCGCACGCTTCCATACCCTGACGGTGGCCGAAGTACGCCCGCTCACCGCCGACAGCGTCGAGGTCACCTTCACCGTTCCGCCCAAACTGCAGGGCGCGTTCGACTACCTGCCCGGCCAGCACCTCGCCCTGCGCGCCACGATCGAAGGCCAGGAACTGCGTCGCAGCTACTCGATCTGCCGGCCCGCGGCGAGCCACGGGGGCCAGATCAGCGTCGCCATCAAGCGCGACCTCGGCGGTGCTTTCTCCACCTGGGCCAACAGCGAACTGCACCCCGGCGACGAGATCGAGGTGATGAGCCCGCAGGGCAGCTTCACCTCAACCCTGCACAACCTTGATCACAAGCACGTGGTTGGCGTAGCTGCCGGCTCGGGTATCACCCCGCTCATGGCGCTCGCGCACACCGTGCTCGCCGCGTCCGAGACGTCGACGTTCACCCTCGTCTATACCAACCGCACCGCCCTCGACGTGATGTTCCTCGACGAACTGGCCGAGCTCAAGGACCGCTACCCGGCCCGTCTCGCGCTGTACCACGTGCTGTCGCGTGAGCAGCGGTCGTCGTCGCTGCTCTCCGGCCGCATCGACGAAGAGAAGTTTCGGCGCATGCTCGACACCATTCTGCGTCCGGCGACGGTCGATGAGTGGTTCCTGTGCGGTCCGTTCGAACTCGTGCAGCTCTGCCGTGACACCCTCGAGAGCACCGGAGTAGAGCGGTCGCACGTGCGGTTCGAGCTGTTCACCACCGGTGAGCCCTCGGCCGCGAGCGGCGACCGCGGCCGGCCCGTCATCATCGGCCAGGGCGACAAGACCTTCCAGATCGAATTCACCCTCGACGGCCAGAGCAACACGGTGACCACTCCGGTCAACGCGAACGAGAGCATCCTGAACGCTGCCCTGCGGGTACGCCCCGATGTTCCGTTCGCTTGCGCCGGCGGCGTCTGCGGAACCTGCCGGGCCAAGCTGGTCAGCGGCGATGTCACGATGACCGAGAACTACGCGCTCGAACCCGAAGAGCTCGCTCGCGGTTACGTGCTGACCTGCCAGTCGCACCCGACCACCGACACCGTCGTCGTCGACTACGACGTCTAGCTTCAACCCCTCAGAAAGCGGATGTACGTGATTGAGCTCTCGATTGACAACGATGTCGCCCACGTGGTGCTGAACGCGCCCGACAAACTCAACGCCCTCGATGAGGCCGCGATCGTCGAACTCGACGCGGCCTACCAGGAAGCCGAGCGGGTCGGCGTGCGTGCGCTGGCGCTGAGTGGCGAGGGCCGGGCGTTCTGCGCCGGCCGCGATATTTCGGCGGTCGATCCGCGCACCGATGACGTGCTCGGGTATCTCGGCGACCTCGTCACCCCGCTGCTTGAGCGCATGAGCCGGTTTCCGGCTCCCACCTTCGCGGCGGCGCACGGCGCCTGCCTCGGCGTGGGGCTCGGCCTGCTCATCGCCACCGACGTTGTCTACGTCGCCGATACCGCCAAGATCGGCTCGCCGTTCGCGAACCTCGGCGCCACGCTCGACTCCGGCGGACACGCCCTGTTCGTGGAACGTCTCGGTGCGCACCGAACCCTCGACCTGATCTACAGCGGCCGCCTCATGTCCGGGGCCGAGGCTGTCGCCGGGGGGCTGTTCAGCCAGGTTTTTGCGGCCGCGGAACTGACCGAGGCGACGGTGCAGGCGGCGACGCGCGCGGCATCCGGTGCCACCCAGGCTTTTCTCGCGAGCAAAGCGCTCGTGCAGTCGTTGCGTGACGAACGCCTCGGGCTGTGGCAGAGCATGAGCGCCGAGACCGCAGCCCAGGCCGCGCTGTGCGCTACCGGCGACTACCGCGAGGGTTTCGCCTCCTTCCAGGAGAAGCGCAAGCCCGTTTTCACCGGTCGCGCCTGACGTGTCCCCGACCCGCTCGCGGTCCCCGAAATAGTGCGGTCGAATTGGGTCTGGCACCCGAATTTCCTGAATAAGCCACCACTGTGGGACTGTGGAATGCATCGCCGTGCCGTTGATAAAACACATCCAGGTCGACCGGCTACTCTGGAGGAGACCGGAGAGGGGCCGTAATGCACACACGCTGGGCCCGCTTCGCGCGCGGCTGGATCGTCGCCGTGTTCTCGACCTTTGTCGCTGCCCTCTCGCACACGTTGGGTGGTGGCTCAGCGCCCGGCCTTCTGGCCGTCGTCGTGTCGCTCGCCTTTGCCGGCATGGTCTGCGTCGCTCTCTCGGGCCGCACCCTGTCCTTCTGGCGAGGCGCAGCATCCGTTTTGATCAGCCAGGTCATCTTTCACGGACTATTCTCGCTCGGAGCGCCGGGTGGCGCGCTCGGGGCCGAGGCGGTTGCCGCATCGGGCACCCACCAGCACGCGGCGCTGCCCGGGCTGATCGACCCGATGGTTCTCGGCTCGACCACGCCCATGGCCCACGATTCCACGGCCATGTGGGGCGCTCACTGCGGTGCCGCGATCGTGACGATTCTGGCCCTGCGGTACGCGGAACGCGCGTTCTGGGGCCTGGTCGAGAACGTGCGTCTGGGCATCCGCACGCTGTTCGTTCCGGCCCACCTGGTGGTGCCGATCGCGGCCCCGCAGCGCATTCGTCACGATGCGCCGGTATTCGCGCCGCGGGATCTGGTTCTGGTGCTGTCGGCCATGCGGCATCGTGGGCCGCCGGTTTTCGCGCTCGCAGCCTGAACCGCAACCCGACCAGTTCGCCCATCGCACCGAACGAGTAGCAGAGGCTTCGCCCTGCACCATTCGAGTAGCGCCGGGCACCCACGTTTAAGGACAATCATGACGTTCACCACCCCCAAATCCACCGCCGCGGCCGCTCGCGCTCTCTTCGCGGCCGCCGTTATTGCTCTGGCTCTCGGCTGGGGCGCGGCCCCGGCGTCGGCCCACAACGACGAGATTGGTTCCTCACCCGAGGCCGGCTCAGTCGTGACCGAGCAGCCCGGTGAATTCTCCGTCACCACGAGCGATCTGCTCCTGGATTTCGGCGGAACCGGAACGGGAAGCGCCATGGTCGTAACCGGCCCGGCCGACGCGCCGCTTTTCTATGGCGACGGGTGCGCCATAGTCTCTGGCGCCACAGTCGAGACCGCCGCGCAGCTCGGCGCTGCCGGGCAGTACACGGTGATTTGGCAGACGGTTTCCATCGACGGCCACCCCATCTCCGATGAGTTCACCTTCGACTGGCAGCCCGCCGCCGATCAGGTACTCGCCGACGGGGTCGCCACGGCTCCAACCTGCGGCACGACAGCGGATGCCGCCACACCGGATTCCGCCACATCGCCGCCCGCAGACCTCGGCGCGACCAGTTCCGGCTCCGAAAGCTCGGTCTCGACGTTCGTCTGGATCGGCGGAACCCTGGCGGCTGTGCTCCTGGCCGCCGCCGCGACCCTGCTGCTCCTGCGCCGCAAGTTCCGCCCCTAACCGCCCCCACCCAACTCGGAGGGGGAGAGGCGCGCGGGGGAACGTGTCAGGGGGCCCGGGTAAAGTTGGGCAGGTGAGTTGGAATGCTGAGCTGCCCTGGAACCCTGACGACGTCGAACCACCTCGCGTCTTTGACGCACCCGACGACTTCGACGCACCGAGTGACTTCGACGCCCCCGACGACTTCGATGCGCCGCCGCCCGAAGCTGACCGCCAGTTCGGCGAGCGGCAGCCTGCGTACTCGGGCGGCGCATCCGCTTCGACCCAGGGCGCCCAGCGCAGGGCCAACCAGCCGGCCGCTCGCGCCACCGCACCGATTCACGCCGCAACCCGCAAGTTCGCCACCGCCGCCGAGGCCCTGCACACCGTGTTCGGCTATGACTCGTTCCGTGGTGATCAGGCCGAGATCATCGCTCAGGTCGTCGACGGCAAAGACGCCGTCGTGCTCATGCCCACCGGCGGCGGCAAGAGCCTGTGCTACCAGATTCCAGCGCTGGTTCGGCCAGGCACCGGCATCGTCGTGTCGCCGCTGATTGCCCTCATGCAAGACCAAGTGGATGCGCTCACCGCTGTGGGCGTGCGCGCTGAGTTCCTCAACTCCAGTCAGGACTCGCAGACCCGCGGCCAGGTGGAGCGCGACTACCTGAACGGCGACCTCGACCTGCTCTACGTCGCCCCCGAGCGGCTCTCCAATGAGGGCACCAAGCGGCTGCTCGAGCGTGGAACCATCGCCCTGTTCGCCATCGACGAAGCCCACTGTGTGTCGCAGTGGGGTCATGACTTTCGTCCGGACTACCTGGCCCTGGGCGAGCTGGCCGACCGCTGGCCCGACGTGCCGCGCATCGCGCTCACCGCCACCGCAACGGATGCCACCCACCAGGAGATCACCACCCGCCTGCAGATGGGCGACGCCAAACATTTCGTGGCGAGCTTCGACCGGCCCAATATTCAGTACCGCATCGTCGGCAAAGCTGAGGTGCGCAAGCAGCTGCTCTCTTTCCTGAAAACCGAGCATCCGGGCGACGCCGGGATCGTCTACGCGCTCAGCCGCAAGACCGTCGATGCGACCGCCGAGTTTTTGCGTCAGAACGGGGTCAACGCTCTGCCGTACCACGCCGGCCTCGACGCGGGACTGCGCGCCCGAACCCAGTCCCGGTTCCTGCGCGAGGAGGGCGTTGTCATTGTCGCGACCATCGCCTTCGGCATGGGAATTGACAAGCCCGACGTGCGCTTCGTCGCCCATATCGACCTGCCCAAATCGGTCGAGGGTTACTATCAGGAGACCGGTCGGGCTGGCCGCGACGGTGCCCCGGCCACCGCCTGGCTCGCCTACGGCCTGCAAGACGTGGTGCAGCAGCGCCGCATGATCGACGAGTCGCCGGGCGACCTAGGCCATCGGCGAAAGTTGTCCGCCCACCTCGACGCCATGCTCGCCCTGTGCGAGACGGTGCACTGTCGCCGGGTCAACCTGCTGCGCTATTTCGGCCAGACCAGCGAACCCTGCGGCAACTGTGACACGTGCCTAGAGCCACCCGAGGCCTGGGACGGCACGATCCCGGCCCAAAAGCTGCTCTCCACCATCGTGCGGCTGCACCGCGAACGCAACCAGAAGTTCGGCGCCGGCCACCTCATCGACATTCTCCGCGGCAAGGAAACCCCGCGCGCCACCCAGTACCGGCACACCGAACTGAGCACCTGGGGACTGGGAGCCGACCTCAGCGACCAGGCCTGGCGCGGCGTCGTGCGCCAGATGCTGGCCCAGGGCCTGCTCGCCACGTCCGGCGAATACGGCACGCTCATACTGACGGATGCCGCGGCCCAGGTTCTCGGCGGAGGCCGCACGGTGCAGTTGCGCCGCGAACCAGACCGGCCGGCGCGCTCGAGTGCCGCCCGCCGGCCGAGCGCGGCAAAGGTTGCTGCCGCCGACCTCAGTACCGCGCAGGAGAGCCTGTTCGAGGCTCTGCGGGCCTGGCGCTCGGCGGAGTCGAAGGAGCAGGGCGTGCCTGCATACATCGTCTTCGGCGACGCGACCCTTATCGCCGTGGCCGCGGCCGGCCCTACGTCCCTCGCCGCGCTCGACGGCATCACCGGCATCGGGGCCAAGAAGCTCGAGGCCTACGGCGAAGCCCTGCTCGAGGTCGTCGCCGCCTCCGCCTGATCCCCGCCTCGCCGACGCGTGAGTTTCGACCCCAAAAAGACGGGCAAACGCCTTAATACTCATGGGTCGGCGGCGACTCCAGCCGTGAAGGGGCGTCAGTGGGCCGAGGTCTTGTGGGGGAACGCTGGTTCAAACGGCCCTGAGTTGTAGTGAACCTACAAAACGGATGCGGCGCGCGGCATATATCGTTGTCGCCCCCGTACCGCGCATTTCGCGACTGCACCCACGCGGCCCTAGCGTTGCGACCACCACTTCGCGCGAACAGTTAGGACCACCCATGGTTGACACAGCCCAGCGCTCCAGCACCCGATCGACGACGATCGACCCCAGCCGCGATGTCAGCGTCGACACCGGCCCCATCAAGTCCATCGGCGACCCAACAGGGCCCTCGGTCAATGTCGAACAGCTCGGACGCCAGCTGCTCGGCACCTGGGCCGACGTGCGCCTCGCGGCCCGTGAAGTCACCGCGCGCCCCGATATGCAGCGCATAGAAGGACTCTCCATGGCGGACCACCGCCTGCGCGTACTCGAGCAGCTCAAGGTTCTCGCCGCCAATGGTCACGTGCTGCGAGCGTTCCCCAAGCACCTCGGCGGGCAGGACGACCACGGCGGAAACATCGCCGGCTTCGAAGAGCTCGTCATCGCTGACCCGAGCCTGCAGATCAAGGGCGGCGTGCAGTGGGGCCTGTTCGGCGCGGCCGTGCTGCACCTCGGCACCAAGCCGCACCACGACAAGTACCTGCCCGGCATCATGGACCTCTCCGTGCCCGGCGCGTTCGCCATGACCGAGATCGGCCACGGTTCCGACGTCGCGAGCATCGCGACCACCGCAACTTTCGACGAGGCAACCAACGAATTCGTCATCAACACCCCGTTTCGCGCCGCCTGGAAGGATTACCTCGGCAACGCCGCGAAAGATGGCATCGCCGCCGTGCTGTTCGCGCAGCTCATCACCCAGGGCGTCAACCATGGCGTGCACGCCTTCTACCTGCCCATTCGCGATGAGAACGGCGACTTCCTCCCCGGCGTCGGCGGCGAAGACGACGGCCTCAAGGGTGGCCTCAACGGCATCGACAACGGCCGGCTGCACTTCGATAACGTGCGCATTCCGCGGGGAAACCTGCTCAACCGCTACGGTGATGTCGCCGAGGACGGCACCTACTCGAGCCCGATCAGCAGTCCCGGCCGCCGTTTCTTCACCATGCTCGGCACGCTCGTGCAGGGTCGAGTGTCGCTCGACGGCGCCGCCACCGCGGCATCCGCTCTGGCGCTGACCATCGCGATCACCTACGGGAGTCAGCGCCGCCAGTTCACCGCCGGCAGCGACACCGACGAGGAGGTCATCCTCGACTACCAGCGGCACCAGCGCCGCCTGTTTCCGCGACTCGCCACGACCTACGCGCAGACTTTCGCTCACGATGAATTCCTGGTGAAGTTCGACGACGTGTTCAGCGGCAAGGCCGACACCGACGACGACCGCCAAGACCTGGAAACCCTCGCCGCCGCGCTCAAGCCGCTCTCAACCTGGCACGCGCTCGACACCCTGCAGGAAGCCCGCGAGGCCTGCGGCGGTGCCGGCTTCATGGCCGAGAACCGCCTCGTCGGCCTGCGCGCCGACCTCGACATCTTCGCAACCTTCGAGGGCGACAACAACGTGCTGCTGCAGCTCGTCGCCAAGCGTCTGCTCACCGATTACAGTCGCAAATTCGCCACAGCGGATGCCGGTGCCCTGGCCCGCTACGTCGTGCAGCACGCGGCTGGTCGCGCCTACCACGGCACGGGCCTCCGCACCCTGGGCCAGACTGTGTTCGACCGTGGGTCAACGGCCCGCTCTGTCGGTGCACTGCGTGATGCCGACGTGCAGCGCGAGCTGCTCACCGACCGGGTCGAGAGCATGATCGGCGAGGTCGCGGGCAAACTGCGCGCCGCCACCAAGCTGCCCAAAAAACAGGCCGCCGCCCTGTTCAACGCGCACCAGAACGAGCTCATCGAGGCGGCCCGTGCCCACGGCGAGCTGCTGCAGTGGGAGTCGTTCACCCGCGCGCTCGAGTCAACTACAGACGAAGGCACCAAGCAGGTGCTCACCTGGCTGCGCGACCTGTTCGGTCTCGGCCTGGTGGAGAAGAACCTGGCCTGGTACCTCATCCATGGCCGTCTCTCCGCCCAGCGGGCCCAGGCCGTCACGGCCTACATCGACCGCCTGATCGCACGCATCCGCCCGCACGCGCTCGACCTCGTGGACGCGTTCGGTTACTCGCAAGATCACCTGCGGGCCACGATCGCGAGCGGCATCGAACGTGAACGTCAGGTCGAAGCCCGAGATTACTACGCCAACCAGCGCGCCGACGGAACAGCGCCTACACCCGAGAAGCCGGTCAGGAAGTAGTCGTCCCCCCGTCGTACTCAGGTACGACGGGGGTGGCGCACAACCATCCCCACGGTTGATGCGCCACAGTGGGGGTAAACCATACCGTTTGGTATGGGGGCTTCATTGCACGAAAACGGGGCCTCACCCACTAACGGAATGAGGCAGTCGTGATCCAGGCACAGTCCCTGACCAAGCACTACGGAAGCAAGACCGCGGTCGACTCGGTCGACTTCACGGTGCAGCCCGGCAAGGTCACCGGTTTTCTCGGGCCGAACGGCGCGGGCAAGTCCACCACCATGCGCATGATCGTGGGCCTTGACCGACCCAGCCTCGGTTCGGTCATCGTCAACGGCAAACCGTACCACGAGCACAAGGCGCCGCTTCGTGAAGTTGGCGTGCTGCTCGACGCCAAGGCCGTGCACACCGGTCGCAGCGCCTACAACCACCTGCGCGCCATGGCCGCCACCCACAACATCCCGACCAGCAGGGTGCACGAGGTCATCAACCTCACCGGTCTCGAGTCCGTCGCCCGCAAGCGTGTGGGCGGATTCTCGCTCGGCATGGGCCAGCGCCTCGGCATCGCCGCAGCGCTGCTCGGCGACCCGGCCACGCTCATCCTCGACGAGCCGGTCAACGGCCTCGACCCAGAGGGCGTGCAGTGGGTGCGCAAGCTCACCAAGCAGCTCGCCGCCGAGGGCCGCACCGTGCTGCTCTCCTCCCACCTCATGAGCGAGATGGCCCTCACCGCCGACCACATCATCGTTCTCGGTCGTGGCCGGGTGATAGCGGATGCCTCGGTCGCCGACATCATCGCCTCAGCAGCGGGCGAATCCGTTCGCGTGCGCACTCCGCACACCGCGGCGCTGGCCACCCTGCTGGCTCAGGAGAATGTGACCATCACCAACGTTGAACAGGACGTGCTCGAGATCACGGGACTTTCTGTGAACGAGATCGGCGACCGCGCCGCCGCCGCCCATATCTCCCTGCACGAACTCTCGGCGGTGAGCGCCTCGCTCGAGGACGCGTACATGAAACTCACCCAGAACGAAGTGGAGTATCGCACAGGCGACTCCTCCTCCCACACTGAAACGGAGGCGGCTCGATGAGCACCGTAACCCCCACCCAGCCATCCACTTCGCGTGCCTCGTTCGTGCCGACCGGCTCCGGGCTCAGCTTCACCGGCCTGCTCCGCTCCGAAACGATCAAGCTGTGGAGCCTGCGCTCCACCTACTGGACCTACTCCCTCGTCATCGTGGCCGCGCTCGGCTTCGGAGTGCTGATGTCGTTTGCGCTGTCAGCCACGGCCGGACTCGACCCGGCCACCGGCGCCCCCATGCCGATGGAGAGCGCTCAAATCTTCGTGATCGCCTCCACCTCCGGCTTGGCGCTCGGCCAACTCATCGTCGCCGTTCTCGGCGTTCTCTCGATCAGCGGTGAGTATTCGAGCGGCATGATCAAGTCCACCCTCACAGCGGTTCCCAACCGCCTGCCGGCCCTCTGGGCCAAGGTCATCGTGTTGTTCGTTTTCACCTTCCTGATCGGCCTGGTCAGCGTTGTGGGGGCCTTCCTGGCGGCCGTTCCCAGACTGAGCGTCGAGAACATCACCGCGAGCCTGTTCGACGTCGACGTGCTGCTGCCGCTGCTCGGTAACGTGCTCTTCCTCGCGCTGATCGCGGTGTTCGCTGTCGGAATCGGCACGATCGTGCGCAGCAGTGCCGGTGGTATCGCCACGGTGCTGGGAATCCTGCTGCTCCTGCCCACGGTGGTGGCGCTGTTCTCCATGCTCGTCGAGTGGGTCAACGACATTGTGCCGTTCCTGTTCACAGTGGCAGGCTCGGAAATGGTCTATCCGAACACGATGGAATCCTGGCAGGCATTCCTGGTTGTCATCGCCTGGGTCGCCGTCAGCCTCGGTACGGCTGCGCTGCTGCTCAAGCGCCGCGACGCCTAACCCGTACCATCGAAGAATGAGTACCACCACGTCTCCCCCCGGGCGCGCCCTCGCGCCGGGGGGAGATGTGCGTCTGCCCACTCCGCCCGGAGTGGTGCGGCGGTTCTGGAGCCGGCATCCGCACCTGGCCGATGCGCTCATCGTCTTGATCTATGTCGTGCCCATGGTGCTCGTTCTGGTGCTCAACCTGTTCGACAACGACCCCGCACCGGTCGGCGATGTCCTCCTCAATGCTGCCATCATGCTCGTTCTGGCAGTCGCACTGTTCTTTCGGCGGCGGATGCCACGGCTCGTCCTGGCCCTCACCTGGATCGGCCTGCTCACTTTCGCTGACTATGGCGAGGTGCACCTCATCGCCCAGCTGCTCGCGCTCTACGCGGTCGCGGTATATTCCGACATTCGCAGCGCGTGGATCGGGTTCGGCGCAGCCGTGGGGCTGGCGAGTCTGGCCGCGTGGCTCACGGAAGACCTCGACGAGATCGCCTGGATTCCGGTGGCCATCCAGATCGCTATCATGATGCTCGCCGCCACCCTGGTCGGCGTCAATATGGGCAACAGCAAACGCTACGTGACCGCACTGCTCGACCTGGCCGCGCAGCTGACCCGCGAACGCGACCAGCAGGCGCAGCTCTCGCGCATCTCCGAGCGCACCCGCATCGCCGGTGAAATGCACGATGTGGTTGCCCACAGTCTCTCGGTCATGGTCGCGCTCGCCGACGGTGCCCACGCGATCGCGCCCAAGGACCTCGAGCGTTCCCGCGCGGCCATGCTCGACGTCGCTGCCACCGGTCGCCGGTCGATGACGGAGATGCGCCGCCTCCTCGGGGTGCTCGATGTCGGTACCGACCCAGCGCCCCGGGCCCCGCAGCCGGGGATCGACCAACTCGCCGACCTCGTCGAATCCTTTCGGTCGACGGGGTTGCCGGTCGTATTGGAGCGCAGTGGCCGCGAGCCCGCCAATCCCAGTGTGCAGCTGACCATTTTCAGATTGGTGCAGGAGTCGCTCACCAACGTGCTGCGATACGCCGATACGCCGACGCGGGTCGTCGTGCGGCTGGGCTCTGTGCCTGGCGCCGCCGAGGTCACGGTCAGTGACAACGGTCGGCATCGCAGCCAGCCGAGCCCGCGTGGATTCGGCCGCGGACTGATCGGCATGCAGGAACGCGTCGCCATCTACGACGGAACCTTCGAAGCGGGAGCAGGCCTCCACGACGGCTGGCGTGTGCACGCCTCGATGACGTTTGAGGATGAGACATGACAGCTCCCGAGGCGCAGCCCGCCGACATGATTCGAATCATGCTCGTCGACGACCAGGCGCTGCTCCGTGTGGGCTTTCGCATGGTGCTCGAGGCCGAAGACGACTTCAGCGTCATCGCCGAAGCGACCGACGGCGCCCAGGCGATCGCGCTCGCGGAAACGCTGCGCCCGCAGGTCATCCTGATGGACGTGCGCATGCCCGGGCTCGACGGTATCGAGGCCACCCGGCAGATCATGGTGGCTCAGCCCGACATCCGCATCATCATCCTCACCACCTTCGACCTCGACGAGTACGCCTTTGGTGGGTTGCGCGCTGGCGCGAGCGGCTTCCTGCTCAAGAACGCCGAGCCGGGGGAACTGATCACCGCCATCCGCACGGTCGTCTCGGGGGAGGCATCCGTTTCACCACGCGTGACGCGGAGGCTGCTTGACCTCTTCGGCACCCAGCTGCCACTCGTCGACGCCGAAAACGGATGCGCCGCCCAGGCCCTCGCGGCCCTCACCGAGCGGGAGGCCGAGGTCTTCCTCGCCATCGCCGAGGGGCTCTCCAACCCCGAACTGGGCGAGCGGTTCTTTCTCTCCGAGTCGACCGTGAAGACCCACGTCGGCCGAATCCTGCACAAACTCGGCCTGCGTGACCGGGTGCAGGCCGTCATTCTGGCCTACGAACAGGGCCTGGTCGGCCGCTGAACTCGGCAGGCGCGTGGCATAGGCTCGACGCATGCGTACTTTTTACCCCGAGCTTGAACCCTACGAAACCGGCATGCTCGATGTCGGCGACAACCAGACCATCTACTGGGAAGCCTCTGGCAATCCAGACGGCAAGCCGGCGGTCTACCTGCACGGCGGGCCTGGCGGCGCGTCCGGACCTGACCAACGTCGCGTGTTCGACCCGGCGAAGTACCGCATCATCCTGTTCGACCAGCGCGGCTGCGGCCTGAGCACGCCGCACGCGAGCGAGCCCGACGTTGACCTCAGCGTCAATACCACCTGGACCCTCGTGGCCGATCTGGAGAGATTGCGCGAGTACCTCGGAATTGACCGTTGGCTGGTCTGCGGCGGATCCTGGGGCAGCACCCTCGCCCTCGCCTACGCCGAGACCTACCCCGAGAAGGTCACCGAACTCGTCGTGCGCGGCATCTTCACCCTGCGCCCGGTCGAACTCGACTGGTTTTATGAGGGCGGCGCCGCGGCCATCTACCCCGACCTGTGGGAATCCTTCCTCGCGCCCGTTCCCGAGAATGAACGCGGTCACCTGATCGAGGCGTACGGCCGGATGCTGCACGACCCCGACCAGTTCGTGCGCGAACGTGCCGGCGTCGCCTGGGCCACCTGGGAATCGTCGACGATCACCCTGCTGCAGGAGCCCGACAAGATCGCGCACTTCTCGGACCCGGCGTTCGCGGTGGCCTTCGCCCGCATCGAGAACCATTTCTTCGCCAACAAGGGCTGGTTCACGCCGAACCAGCTCATTGACAATGCTTCCCGCCTCGCCGATATCCCCGGCGTCATCGTGCAGGGCCGCTACGACATGTGTACTCCAGCCTTCACCGCGTGGGACCTGCACAAGAACTGGCCGGAGGCCGACTTCCGCCTGATTCCCGACGCCGGTCACGCCTTTGACCAGCCCGGAATTCTCGACGCCATCATCGAGGCGACGGACCGCTTCGCAGCGTAAATGTCTGAGAACAGCGCAGCGTCCTGAGAATTTGTCAGGCAGTCCCCTCGGATCTGCAATACTGACCGCATGACCGACTCGATCTTCGCCTCCCTCGCCGTCGTGGTGGTGAACTTCGGGTCGTGCGCGCTGCTCGAAGAGAACCTGCAACCGCTGTCCCGCTCGGCACCGGGCCTCGCGGTCGTGGTCGTCGACAATTTCACCGACACGGCCGAGCAGGCCAAGGTGGCGGAGCTCGCCGAGCGGGAGGGCTGGCAGTACCTGTTGTCGCCGACCAACCTCGGTTTCGGCGGCGGCATGAACGTCGGCGTTGCACGGGCACAGCAGAACGGGCGCACACATTTTCTCCTGTTGAATCCGGATGCCGCCATCGCCGCCGACCAGGTCGCCCGCCTGCTCGAGGTGGTCTGCAAGCATCCGCTCACCCTGGTCTCGCCGCGCATCCTGCGGCCGGACGGCTCAGTGTGGTTCGACGGCAGCGACCTGTACCTCGACGACGGACGCGTGCGCGCGACCCGCAAGCGCGGGGAATTCCTGGGCGCACGCACCACACCATGGCTGAGCGGAGCCTGCCTGCTGATCAGCGACGAACTCTGGCGCCGGGTCGGTGGGTTCAGTGACGACTACTTTTTGTACTGGGAAGACGTCGAGCTCTCGCACCGGGTGCTGCAGGCCGGGGGAGCGGTCGCGGTCTGCGCTGAGGCTGAGGCGACCCACGCGCAGGGCGGCACCCAGGGCACCGGCCAGCACAGTGCCGGCCAAGCCAAGTCGTACTCCTACTATTACTACAACGTGCGCAACCGCCTGGTCTATGCGGCCCGCAATCTCGAAGGCGAAGACCGCCGGCGCTGGCGGCGGCACAGCGTCGTTGCCGCCTGGGAAGTCATCTCCCGCGGGGGCCGGCGCCAGTTGCTGACGTCGCTGCGGCCGCTTCTGGCCGCGACCCGCGGGCTGCGCGACGGCTTCGCCTACCGGCTGACCCCCGAAGCTACGACCGTGACGATCCCGGCCGGAACGACCCGAACAGGCTAGCGCTTGCGTCGCCGAGTGAACCGTTTCGCGTACTCGAGCAGGGTCACGAAGTCGGTACGCCGCACGCCGTAGAACTGCAGCGGGTTGATCCCGAATTTGCGGTACATGAACGCGAGGTTCAGGTTGCTCGAGATCAGGTTGCCGGCCAGGGTCGCCAGCGCGGCCCCCATCGCGCCGAGCATCGGTGCCAGCACGATCAGCATCCCAATGTTCACGAGGCAGGCGATCAGCAACGACATGCTACGGAGTCCCGGGCGTCCTCGCGCGCTCAATCCGGAACCGCCGATCGACCCCGGCGTGCCGAGCACCACTGCGGCGAGCAGCACGCCGGCCACCGGAAGCGCGGGCCGAAAATCTTCCCCGAACAGAAACGGCAGCCACCACAGCATACTCACGCCGAGGAACAGGGCTGCGCCGGCGCACAGCATGGTGGAAATGCGCGCCGAGGAGGCGAGGCGCGCGTCGACCGAATCGGCGGCATCCGTTACGAAGGTGACGTCGCGCACCGCCTGGTTGATGATCAGCGGCAGTTCGCTCACGCTTACCGCGACCACGTAGAGGCCGAGCTGGTAGGTGCCGGCGAACGGCGTCATGAGCACCTGGTCGAGCCTCGAGAGCAGAATGCCCGAGAGCGATCCGACCCAGATGCGCAGGCCGTAGCTGAGCAGGCCGGCCGTGCGCGCTTCCCGCGGCACGTCGAACGCGCGCGGATCGAGGCTGCGCATGCGCCCGATGTAGACGAACAGGCCGGTCACCGGCATTGCAGCCACGGCGATCGTCGCCACCAGCGGTGTGAGGGTGCCGGTGATCCAGAACGGAATCAGCACGGCGAGCCGCAGCGACGACGTGATGATGCGTTCCAGCGCCACCAGCCGCCAACTTTGGGTAGCGGATGCCACCCCCCGGAACACGCCGACCAGCAGGTTGGGCACGATGGCCAGGCAGGCCACCAGAATGAGTTGCTGCACCGTGGGGTCGCCGCCGCTCAGCCAAGTCGCCGACAGAGCGACCGCACCCATGGCGAGCAGCCCGGCGACGACGAGAATGAGCATGCCCCGGTTCGACGCGTTGCGGGCCAGGGTGGGGTTGCGGGCGATCGCCCAGGTCACGGCTTCGGGAACACCGAAGGTGGCGACGGTGACCACGAGAGCCAGCGGTGCGGTCGCGGCGGCCACGGCGCCACGACCGTCGACCCCGAGGGCCTGGGCCAGGATCGGTCCGGAGAACAGCGCGACGAGCGGGGGGAAAGCGTTTCCGATCAGCGCAATCGTCATGTTGCGCGAGACCGAATTCGGGGCTGCGCGGCGCGATGCCGAGCCGGCTGATGACTGGACCAGTCGCCGGTCCGCTGTCGTGCCGCGGGGTCGCCTAGGCACCATCAGTGGTCACCGCCCGCAGCACCGAGGCGGTGGGCAACGGGCCCGACTCAAGAGGGTCATCGCGCAGCACCCGCTCGCGTTCGAGCGCGCCCACGCACGCCGCGAACTGTGCGTCGTTGCCCCCCTCGGTCACATTTTGTCGATAGAGCGTGCCGCGCTGCGAACCCGGAATAGCCGGGTACTCGGCCTGCCGCTCACCGACCTGACGGGCGCGAATGCCGTGCCGCACGGCGACCGAATAGACCCAGAGGTCGTCGGCTCGCGGGGCGACCCGGAGAAAATCATCACCCTCGGCGCGCAGAGCCGCGAGCAGTCCGAGCGGGTAGTAGATGCCGGAGACGCCGGTGCAGAGTGTTCGAAAACTGGCGGCGGTGCCGCGGGCGGCGACCCACCGGGAATAGGGCGCCACGTCGTCGCCGTCGAAGGTGATCGTGTGGGCGCGCTGCCCGGTGATGTCCAGCGGATGCCGCGCGGCCGCCCCGAGCAGCTCGGCCAGCCACCGGCGCGGGTACAGCACGTCGTCGTCGGCGGCAACCAAGGGGAGGGTCGGCCCGGTCAGGGCATACGGATACTGCTTCTTGTGCGGTCCAAAGTCGGGGCAGGAACGAATCTCCAGGCCCCGCCGCGCCAGGCGATGAAGCGTGGCCGGCGGGTGAGCCACGGTGGCCGTGTCATCAAGCCAGAGGATGAGTCGCGCGGGCCGGTTCCGCCCGGCTGCGATGGTCTCGAGGGCGTAGAACACCAGATCGATCCGGTGACCGAATGAGGTCAGGTTCACGACGACCGCGCCAGACCCCGTGACGGATCGGCGACTCAGTCGGTTGGTCAGGCGCAGGCGGGCGAGGCGCAGCTTGATGGCGGCGCGCTGCGTCAGGGCCGCCGGGTCCCGGCGCAGGTCGGCGACGAGCCGAGCAAATCTCTTGATGACCACAGCCAGCTTCCGGTTGCGCGATGAATATCTCTCACGAAACCGCCACTATACAGGCCCAGCCACCCGACCCCGCGCCCCCCTCTCGGGGGGTGATAATCTCTCATTTTGCTGGCCGTCACCCTTGTTGCTTCGCCGCGGAGCCGTCTATTGTTGTGCACGATGCGGCTGCGCAACAGGGGACGGTGCCCGAATCGTCCCTGTGTGGCCCGGGTGGTGGTGGCTATTGTCCTTTCAGGTGCGCTCCAATAACACCGCGACGCGTCCCGCTGTGGTGCCGCCCCCGCGCACCCGCGCCGGCCGGTTCGCGTACCAGGCTCCGCCC
Source organism: Cryobacterium sp. TMT1-66-1 (assembly GCF_004403435.1). Taxonomy (NCBI): domain Bacteria; kingdom Bacillati; phylum Actinomycetota; class Actinomycetes; order Micrococcales; family Microbacteriaceae; genus Cryobacterium; species Cryobacterium sp. TMT1-66-1. The sequence continues at coordinate 214,475 of NZ_SOGP01000016.1, read as the reverse complement.
GTCGTCAATAAACTCATCGCCGTCGTCGTTCTGGTCCTCGTCGCCTTGCGCCTCGATATCGACCAGGGCGTGACGGTGGGGGCGGTGGCCTGCGTGGCCCTGTTCCCCGTGTGGTTCCCCGTGCTGCGCCAGTATTCGGGCGCTCGACTGTTCCTGCTCGGCGGAGTGGTCGCCATCGCCTCCGGCATCTGGCTCACCGCCCTGTCGGCGCCCACGCACGATGCCAGTCTTGGCCAGGCCTTCGGTACGATCGCCGGCCTGGTCGGGTTGCTGGCCGGCGTCGGATTCGTGCTCTGGGCGCGCACCGTTCTGTCTGACGCCCAGATCGCCATCTGGTATGGCGCCGGAATCCTGCTCGGGGTCTCGCCGTCGAGCGAGCTGTACGCGGCCAACCCCTGGCGCTTCGGGTACTCGGTGGCCCTGACCATTCTGCTGCTCGGGATCACGCTGCAACTGCGCCGCCGCTGGCTGGAGCTGGCCGTTGCCCTACTGCTCACCGTCGTCGCCACCCTGACGGATGCCCGCTCCACGTTCGCGTTCATGCTGCTGACGGTGCTGTTGGTCGCCTGGCAGATGCGCCCTACCCGGCCAACGCGCGGCAAGTCGGCGCTGCGAGCGCTGCTCGGACTCGGCGTGCTCGGCCTGGTCGTCTTCAACGTGATCCAGGCCCTCATTCTTGACGGCGCGCTCGGTGAGGCCACCCAGCAGCGCACCCTCGCCCAGCTCGAGGAGACCGGTTCGCTCATTCTCGGGGGCCGCCCCGAACTTACCGCCACGATCGCGCTCATGCAGCATCAGCCGTGGGGGTTCGGCGTGGGTACCGCGCCCAATCCGCAGGACATTCTGGCGGCCAAGACCGGCATGGCGTCTATCAACTACGACCCGAACAACGGCTACGTCGACAACTACATGTTCGGCGGCCACATCGAACTGCACTCCATCATCGGGGATTTCTGGGCGGCCTTCGGCATCCCCGGGCTGCTGTTCGCCCTCATTATTCTCGTGCTCATCGTGCGCAGCATCGGCGTCCACGTGGCCGCCAAAAGCGCCAGCGCCGTGCTGCTGTACCTCGGAATCAAAGCCGTCTGGTTCATGTTCTTCGGCCCATTCTTCAGCTCGTCGGTGCTGCTCGTTCTCGTTCTCGGGCTGCTCATCACCCGCAAAGTGCCCCCCGAAACGGATGCCGGGCTGCTCATCACCCCGGCCCTGCCAGCGGTTCGGCGCGGCAGATGAGCGCCACGAAACCGGCTGCCGAACGCATCGTCTGGGTCGACACCGGCCGAGGAATCGCCATTCTGCTCGTCGCGCTGTTCCACTCGGCGAATTGGCTGCTCGGCGCCGGTTTTGACATACCGTATTGGCGGGAGATCAACGACGCGCTGTCATCGATGCGCATGCCGTTGTTCTTTGTCCTGTCGGGCCTGTTCGCCCCCAAATGGCTCCTGAAGCCGTGGCGCGACCTGTGGACGGTCAAGGTGCGCCTCTACCTCTGGGTCTTCCTGCTCTGGGAAGTGGTCGGCTCGATCGTGTTCCTGCTCGGCCAGACCATGAAGGGCGAAGGCTCCGGCCTGCGCCAGGCCGTTCTGGGGCTGATCGTGTCCCCGGTGCTGCCGCGGTTCGAACTCTGGTTCATCTGGGCTCTGTCGATCTTCTTCGTTGTGGCCAAACTCAGCCGGAGAGTGGATCCCCGACTGCAGCTCGTCATTGCCGGTGCCGTGTCGCTGGTCGCGTTGAGCGGGTTCGAGACCGCCAACGTGGGCTGGTCCGGATCGCTCAAGTATTACTTCTTCTTTCTGGCCGGTATCTACCTGCGCGGCTGGATCATCCGCATCGGTACCGTCGACAACCGGCTGCTCATCGGCGCGGCCATGGCGCTCTGGGTGGCCGTCACCGCCACAGTGGCGTTGCTCGGCCTGCGCGATGTCTTCGGCCTGTATTTTCTGAACTGTCTGGTCGGTGTCGTCGGTGGCATTGCGTTCAGCCGAACCCTGCGCGGCGCACGCTGGTTTGGAGCGATCGGGCGCATCACCCTGCCCATCTACCTGGCGCACACGCCCATCGTCATCCTGATTTCCTTCGTGCTGTCCCTGCCGATCGTCTTTCCCGCCGTCGCCGCCATCGCGCCGATCCTGCCGCCCATCCTCGCGGTCACGGCGGTCGTGCTCGCTCTTGCCCTGAACCGGTTCGCCTCGCGCAGCGCTCTGCGCTACGCCTACGAGCCGCCTCCATTTGTCACCGAATTCGACCAGCGTCTCTTTCGGTCGATCCGCCCCGCCCGATCGACCGAGGAGCCGACATGACCCAGGTTCCCGTGCCACCGCCAGTGGCGGGCCGGGAGGCCTGGATCGACGTCGCGAAGGGGATCGCGATCACCCTGGTCGTGCTCTACCACGCGATCATGTATCTCGACGAGGTGGGGCTGGCCGGCGCCCTGGCCCCGCTCAACCCGCTGTTCGACACTTTTCGCATGCCGCTGTTCTTCTTCATGTCCGGAATTCTGGCCGCGTCGGCCATCCGCTTGCCCTACTGGCAGTTATTTCGCAAGCGGATGTCGCTGCTCCTGTACCTCTACCTGGCCTGGGTCACCCTGCAGACGCTGTTCCTGCTCGCCCTGCCGCCGATCAGCCCGTCGGGAGCGCCGAACACCACCTGGGCCAGCCTGGTCACCCTGTTTATTCGGCCCAGCTCGAACCTGTGGTTCATCTACGCCCTGCCGTTGTTTTTCACACTGGCCTGGCTGATGCGACGCTGGTCTCCACTCCTGCAAGTCGCCCTCGCCACTGTCATCGCGGTGCTGTTCGGTGCGCAGCTGCTGCACACCGGCTCACCGTGGGACAAGATGGGCAAGTATCTGGTGTTCTTCATCGCCGCGATTTATCTGGGTCCGCTGGTTCGACGCCTCGTTCCCCGCGTGCGGTGGTGGCACGTTGTGCTGCTCTGCCTCGGCTACGCTGCCCTGGTCGTGGTCACCACGAAATTGAACGTCACCAAGGTTCCCTTCGTGCTGCTGGTCGTGAGCACGCTCGCCGTTGTCGTCGGCATCAGCGTCGCGGTGCTGCTCGCCAAAATACCCGCCTTCGATTTCGTTCGGTCCCTCGGCTCCCGTACCTTGCCGATCTACCTGGTGCACACTTTTCCAATGACGGCGCTCGCGGCCATCCTGGTGGCCTTCGACGTACAGGCTCCGGTCGCGGTCGCGACGTTGTTGCCACCGCTGCTCTGCACCGGTGCGATCCTGCTCGCCCTGGCCCTGCACCGGCGGTTTCAAGCGGTTCCGGGTGTTTTCTCGGTTCCCGTCGCATCCTGGGTCATCGCTCCGAAGCGAACCGCGATCCCGAGGGGCCGCAAAGTTAATTTGACGTAATTTCATTTTTGGGTAACACTCTAGTAACTATCGGTGACTCCCTGCGGTTGCCTCACCCGCATACCCGAACGTGCACCACCCGAAATGACTTCATGATCGACCATATCTCACGTTCCCACCGCCGACCCCTTACCCTGACCCCGCTGCATTCGCGCGGTGCGCACCAGCACCACCCGGCCGTCCATCGTTTTGATCCACCTCGTCCCGCCCTCACCCGCCCCGATCTGCCGCATGCCGTTCGTCTGGAACGCACGCGGACGCGGCGCAGCTCGAGCACACGAACGCCGACCCTCGTGGCCGCCGCAACCCTCGCCATTCTCCTTCCACTGGCCGGCCTGGCGGCTCCCGCCCAGGCCGCAACCGGTGGCGTTGTTCGGATCGCCACGGCGAGTGCAGGCAGTACCGGAGTTCCGTCCGGAACTACCCTGAAGGTGCACAGCGGGGATCTCAATATCACCAAGGCTGGCACGGTCATCAGCGGCCTGGACATTCGCGGCCTGGTCAAGATCAATGCGATCAACGTCACGATCAAGAACTCGATCATTCGTGGTCGCAGCCTCAGCGCCCCCGCCGCCCTGATCAACAATCTGGGCGGGCGCTCCGGCTTGAAGATCATCGACTCGGAACTGTACCCGTCCAAACCGTCCCCTGACATCAACGGAATCTACGGCTACAACTTCACCGCGACGCGCCTGGATATCCACGGCGTCATCGACGCCGTCCACATCACCGGAAGCAACGTCACCATCGCCGATTCCTGGCTGCACGGCAACCTGCACTACGCCAGTGACCCGAATCAGGGCGGTAAGCCGAGCCACGATGACTCCATCCAGATTCAAAAGGGCAGCAATATCACGGTGTACGGAAGCACCCTAAGCGGCTCCCACAACGCGGGCGTGCAGATCACCCAGGACACCGGCGATGTCTCCAACTTCTCCTTCAAGAACAACTTTGCTGACGGCGGAGCCTGCACCATCAACGTGGCCCAGAAATCCTACGGTCCCATCTACGGCACGGTCATCACGGACAACAAGTTCGGCCGCAATACCAAGGTGGTCAACTGCGCCATCATCTCGCCCAGCACGACCAAGATCAGCACGGCGCGCAACTACTACACGCCCGACAGCACGACAGTCTCGGTGCACGCCGGCTAGCTGCCCGCCAGAGCCCTCACGCCGGGGCAGGGTGCACTGCGCCTGCCTCAAGGTATTCACAACTTCTCGTTTGACCCATCCGCATCGATACGGAATGCTGTACCAACGACCGGCGGCTCCCTTCAGCTGCCCCGCCCAACACGACCCGAAGCGTGTGCAGGACACGAAAACACATTTATGAAACTCAACCCGAAACTGATCCACGGCTTACCCGCCCCCCAGAAAGCACGTTCCCCATTTCGTCGCGCGCGCACGACGGCAGTCGCCGCTGTGGCGCTCGGATTGACCGGCGCCTTTGTGGGAATCGCTCCCGCCCAGGCAGTCGACGAGGTGCAACCGAGCTACACAATCACCCCATGGGGTACCGAGCCCGCAACTCCACCCGTCGACACCACGCCGGCGACAGGACTGACCCCGGCGCAGCTACGTTGGCTGCTGGCTCAGCTGTTTCCACCCGTGACGCCCGCTCCCGAGCCGATTGTGGCCCCCGCGCCTGGGCCGGTACCCGCGCCGGCTCCGGCCCCGGTGCCGGCTCCCGCTCCCGCCCCAGTTCCCGTTCCAGTACCGATACCCGTCCCGGTTCCGGTGCCGGCCCCGGTGCCTGCTCCCATTCCGATTCCGACGCCTCCGTCGCAGGGAGGCACGCCGAACGAAAGCAACACCGGTGTGCCGGCGGGCACCAGGCTGACGGTACATAACGGCGACCTGACGATCACCCAGGCGGGAACCGTCATTGACGGTCTGGATATTCGTGGCATGGTCAAGATCGAAGCTCCCAACGTCACGATCAGAAATTCGATCGTGCGCGGGCGAGACCTGAATGGACCGATGGCCCTCATCGGCAACCTCGGCGGCTACGAAAATCTGCGCATCATCGACACCGAGCTGTTCCCCTCCACGCCGTCACCCGACGTTCAGGGAATCTACGGCTACAACTTTGAAGCCACCCGGCTCAATATTCACGGTGTGATCGACGGTATCCATCTGACCGGCGGAAACGTCGCGATCTCGGACTCCTGGGTTCATGACAACCTGCACTACGACCGGGACCCCAATCAGGGCGGCACGCCGAGCCACGATGATTCCATTCAGATTCAGGAAGGATCAAACATCCGCATAGACGGCAACCGGCTGACCGATGCGTGGAATGCTTCCGTGCAGGTCACCCAGGACCGCGGCGACGTGTCCAATCTCACCATCACGAATAACATTGCTGATGGCGGCGGATGCTCGATCAACCTCGCCGAGAAGGCCCACGGCCCGCTGCACGGTGTGGTCATCACCGACAACACCTTCGGCCGCAATACTCGGGTCGTCGATTGCGCGGTGATCGCCCAGTCGTCCACCAAGGTTCAGATGTTGCACAACTATTACACGCCCGACGACACTCTGGTCGTGGTTCACCCCGGGTAACCTGCGCAACGCGTATTCCGCACGCGTGATCGACAACAGAAGGGCGGGTTTCTCGTGCACTGCACGAGGAACCCGCCCTTCTGTGTTCCGCAAGAGCAAGCTGGCTCTAGGAAGTGCCTTCGATCGCCTGGGACTGCCAGCGAGAGGCGGCATCCGGTCGCGTCAGCGCGTCGAGGGCTCGACGCAGCATCGTGCTTGAAGTGTTGACGGTGTACGGAAAATAAACGACCTCAACGCCGACAGCGGCGAACTCCCGCTCCAGGCGGGTGCCTCGGGGGGTACCACGCCAGTCATCACCCTTGAAGAACACATCGAAACGCAGCTGGCGCCAGGTCTCCAGCTTGTCTTCAACGACTTCGGCGACGGCCTCATCGACGAATGAGATGTGCCGCACGATCTCGAGGCGCTCGAACAGCGGAACCACCGGGGTGACCCCCTTGGTCAGCTCAAGCATTTCATCGGACACGACGCCGGCGATCAGATAGTCGCACTGGCTTTTGGCGTGTTTGAGAATATTGAGGTGTCCAACGTGAAAGAGGTCGAACGCACCCGCGGCATAGCCGATGCGCAGGGGGCCTGCCGAATCGGTGCCTGAAGCAGGTGCTAGGGGATGTTCTGCGGCCATAGAGTGCTCAAATTTCTCTCAGGCTGCCCCGCGAGCGCGGCAGGATTCGGGTCGAGAAGGTCAAGGGAAGTAATGAGGAATCCTAACGTCTATCCGCCGGCCTGACTAGGGTGCAGCGTGGGGCATTCGTGTTGGGCATTGCCCGACAGTGGAATAACTCATTTTCGAGGTAGGAAAAAAACGGAAACTGAGTATAATTCCTGAACTGCGGGGGTCGTTCTGAGGCCTCCGACCACGAGAAAATGAGGCTCCTCTATGTTGTGGCGTTTTCGTTCCCCAGCGACAGTCATTGTCACTTCCGCAGTGCTCGCCGCTGCGATATTCACCGGGGCGGGAGCGGCCCAGGCCGACACGTCACCCCCCAGCGCCTCCACCCCGAAGACCGTCGCAGCGGATGCCCTTCCCACAGCCCAAATCAACGGCGTCGTGTGGTCGCAAGTGATCGTGGGAAACACCGTCTACGTCGGCGGTGAATTTACCAAAGCGCGCCCCGCGGGAGCGTCCGCCGGTACAAGCGAGGTATCCCGAAACAACCTCATGGCCTACAACCTGTCGACCGGAGTGATGACATCGTTCAACCCCAGCGTGAACGGTGTTGTTCGAGCGATTACCGCTTCCCCGGACGGATCACGTATCTATGTCGGTGGTGGCTTCAGTACCGTCGGCGGCGTCTCTCGTACCCGGCTCGCTTCATTCAGTACAGCGACCGGGGCGCTTCTGTCCGACTGGAAGCCGACGGCGAACGGCACCGTCCGTGCCCTCGGTACCTTCGGGAGCACGGTGTACGCCGGGGGCAGCTTCACCTCGACCAGCGGCCAAAGCCGCCAGAGGGCTGCATCCTTTGATGGCTCGACCGGGGCCGTGGGCGGCTGGAAAGGAACCATCCCCGATGGCTCGGTCAACGCGTTGACCATCTCACCCAACGGTGACCGGGTCGTCATCGGCGGCTCGTTCACCTCGTATAACGGGGCCACCACTCCCGGCTACGGAATGGCCGCCACGAACTCGAGCACCGGTGCCGGCGTCACCTGGAACATCGGCAAGCTGATCAAGAATGCCGGCCCCAACGGGGCCATCCTCTCGCTCACCTCCGACGCTGACGGCGTCTACGGTACCGGCTACGATTACGGTTCCGGTGCCATGTTCGAGGGTACCTTCCGGGCCAGTTGGAGCAACGGTAATACCGTTTGGATCGAAGACTGCCACGGGGACACCTACTCGGCTGTTCCGGTCGGCGACGTCGTCTACACCACCGCCCACGCGCACTTCTGCGGCAATATCGGCGGACCCCCCGAAACTAACCCGCGCAGCTATCACCGCACCCTGACCTTCACCAAGGCGGCGACCGGCACCATCGCGCGCAACAGCACGGGGGGCAGCTACTTCAACTTCGAAGGACGCCCAGCCCCGACTCTGCTGGCGTTCTTTCCCGACATCAACACCGGCACCTTCACTGGGCAGGGGCAGGGGCCGTGGAACCTCGCGGCCAACTCCCAGTACGTGCTCTACGGTGGCGAGTTCACCATTGTGAACAACAAACGCCAACAGGGACTCGTGCGCTTCGCAGTGTCGTCGATCGCACCGAACAAGGAGGGGCCGAAGGCCACCGGTACGAACTTCCAGCCGACGCTGAGCGTTCCCAGTGCGAGCTCGGTGAAGGTCACCTGGAAATCCAACTACGACCGGGACAACGCACAGCTCACCTATCAGGTGCTTCGAAACGGTGTCGTGGTGCACACGCAAACCGGGCTCTCAGCGGACTGGTTTAGGCCCACCCTCAGCTGGACGGATATCGGGCGATCGGGTGGGACAAGCTATACCTATCAGGTGAGAGCCACCGACCCCTTCGGTAATGCTGTCACCGGATCGTCGGCCAGTATCAAGGCCACCGGTGCGGCGAACAAGACCGCTCCCGACCAGACGATCGCACCGGATGCGCCGACGGTTGCGCCCGACGCGACCGTGACACCCGACGTCGCGCCGGTGCCGGACGTCGCTCCCGCGCCCGAGGTCCAGCCGGTCCCCGCCGCGCCGGAGGTGCAGCCGGACCCTGAGGTGAAACCGATTCCGGGCACCAAGCCGCTCCCGGATGACGCACCAGCGCCGATCCCCGAGGTTCCCGCGGCCTAGGTGCTGTGATCGAAATACTCGATCCTGAGGGGCCGCTCGATAGCCGAGTGGTCCCCTCAGGTGCGCTCGGGGCGCCGTCGTGCGCTAGCTGCGCGCCAGGACGCTGGCGATGAGGGCCCGGCGGCGGTCGTGGGAGAACAGCGGGTTGACTCGAGCCGGCTGCGGCAGCGCAACCTCTGCCTGCACGGCCGCCGCCAGGCCGACGAGCGCGGATGTAATGTCGCGGTCGGGGGAATCGGTGCGTGGCACCCCGAGGCCACCCACGACCGGGAGGACTTCCCCAGCGCCGCCGTCCGCGAAGCCGACCGAACGCACGCCGACCCGCCACGCTTCGATGGGCACCAACCCGAACGGCTCCGGTGTCGACGGAAAACAGGCAACGGCATCGATCTCCTCGGCGATGGCCGAAACCGAGGCTGCTTCGCCGCGGTATTCGATGCGCGGATCACGATTCACCAGCGCCAGCACTGCCTGCAAGGCATCATCCTGCCCGGGGTAGGGTGCGCCAAAGAGAAGTAGTCGCCACCGGGCGCCGGACAATTCCCGGGATTGAAATGCCCGGGCCACCTCGAGATGCCCCTTGTGTCCATTGACCCGCCCGACAACTGCCACGGTCAGCGGGTCATGTATGGTGCGGGCCGGCACGTTGTCGATGGCGCCGAACACCGGAGCCGTGACCGATATGCGATCCCGGCCGACGCCGTGGTCGTGCAACCAGGCCGCGGTCGCCTCGCTGCAGGCGCACACCGGAAAGCTGCCTGCTGCCAGCAGCGTTCGCACGAGCAGGCCGCCGACTCGACCCAGGAGCAGCTCGTGCACCGAGACGTAGAATCGGCGGCGTCGGAGCCGCAGCACCGGAATATAGGCGCTCAGGGCCAGGGTCCACAGCACGACGACGTCTGCGCGGGCCACGTCGTGGCGGAGGACCAGCGGATGCAGCAAATCAGTCAATTTGCTGCGACGCAGCACCACCAGCGATGGGTCGACGACGACCGACACGGCAGCGCCGAACGGTGCCAGTTCGCTCGCCAACGGACCGGTGTGCGGAACGACGACCAGAACCTCGTGACCGAGGCTCACTAGGCATTCCACCTCCTGGCAGAGCACCTTGGAGGCGCCGTAGGCATCATTGCTGCCGTGCAAAATGGCAATTCTCATGTCTGTCGCCTCGTCGGTCGTATGTTTTGGGGGAAGTCGGTCGGGTACCGGAATTTCACACTGTACAGCGTGAGGGGATGCCCCCGGATGGGGTTCAGGCACCCCCTAGGAATGAGGGTGCACCCCGTGTATTAATGGCTGCACCCTATCTATCGCCACACCATGAACTCAACCCGACCTTGCAACCAGCCGAGCAACCTGGAGTTTCACCATGTCAGTGCACCATCCCGTCGATAACAACGCCGGCCCCACCGCGGGCGGCGAGTCGACCAAACGGCGACGCGTCTGGTGGATCGTCGCATCCGCAGCACTCGCTGTTCTCGTCGTCGTTCTCGTCGTCGCCGGGGTCGCCGCCTCGAACGGAGCAGGCCCAAACCTCGCCGGAGCCAGCCAGAGTCCCGCGTCGACCCCCCGGCCTAAGGCAATGCCGACCGCCACGCCGACCGCGGTGCCGTCACGCGACCCATCATCCACGGCGATTCCAACAGCCGCCCCCGCGCCGACCGAGGCCGCCGCTGCCGAACCCGCTCCGCCCGCCGCGCAGGCACCGGTGCCACTCACCGAATCAGCCGCAGCTGTCCCCGGCGTGGTCTTCAGCGTCGGTGCACTCTCGGCCGTCGACGGCGTCGCGCGCGGCCCGGGCGAGGTGGGCGGCCCCTCCTTGCGTTTCACGGTGACCGTGCGCAACGATACGCCCGATACGGTGTCTTTAGGCTCAACCGTGGTCAACCTGTTTTTTGGAGCCGAGCAGAGTCCCGCCACCGAACTGACGGCGTCGGGCGGGGCTCCGTTCCCGGAATCGGTCGCTCCGGGGGCAACCCAGCAGGGGACCTTCGTTTTCGCCGTGCCTAGTGACCAGCGCGACCAGGTCAGCATCGCCGTTGACTACTCCGTCGGCGTGCCGATCGTACTGTTCGAGGGCGCCGCCCCGCGCTGATCGGCGTCCATCGGGCCGCACTGGGCGGCCCTGCGGTTGTGCCCCGGATAGGGGGCAGCAATCTATGAAAGATTCTCACTATACTCCGATGAATGCGGTGGCTACCCGACGCCCCTGCACCTTGTCCCGAGTAAGGAATCTTCGTGCGACTTCTCACTGCGTCTCGCCGGCACGTCAACCCGAGCGCTGCTCCCTCCAAAGACGCGAGCCCATCGCGTACGATCGGTTCGCTGCGTGCCGGCTGGCTCAGCCTGCTGACCATCGTGACCGTGCTCGCGGGCGTCTTGACGGTGCCCCTCATGGCGCAGGCCGACACCAGCCCGGTGGATGCTGGCACGCCGCTCACCGTAGCTGCGGACGCCCTGCCCACGACCCAGATCAACGGCGTCGTCTGGTCGCAGGTGATTGTCGGCAACACCGTCTACGCCGGAGGGGAATTCACCAAGGCACGGCCAGCCGGGTCGGCTGCAGGCGTGAACGAAGTCGTACGCAACAACCTGCTCGCCTACAACCTCACGACCGGCGTGCTGGTCGCGAGCTTCAATCCAGACCTCAACGGCGTCGTCCGCACGCTCGCGGCCTCGGCCGACGGCACGCGACTCTATGCGGGCGGGTTCTTCACCACAGTCGGCGGGGTGGCCCGCTATCGCCTGGCCGCCTTCGACACTGCCAGTGGTGCCCTCGTCTCCAACTGGGCACCGACGGTCAACGCGTCGGTAAAGACACTGGCCACTTTCGGTGACACCGTTTACGTTGGCGGTGTGTTCACCTCAGCGAGTGGGGTAGCGCGCAATCAGACTGCCGCGTTCGCCACCTCCAACGGTGCCATTCGCGCTTGGACCGGTGAGCCGGTCGGCGGGTCGGTCAACACCATGGCGATCTCGCCGGACGGCACCAAGGTGCTCATCGGCGGCTCCTTCACCTCGTACAACAACGCTGACACCCCCGGGTATGGAATGGCCGCGACGGACTCAGTCACCGGTGCTTCCCTGCCGTGGGCCGTGAACGCTCTCATTCGCAACGGTGGCGTCAACGGTGCCATCACCAGCCTGACCTCCTCGGCCGACGGTGCCTTCGGCACCGGTTACGACTATGGGTCGGGAGCGAACTTCGAGGGCACCTTCCGCGCTAACTGGTCTGACGGAACCCTGGTCTGGATGGAAGACTGCCACGGCGACACCTACTCAGCTGTACCGTTCGGCAATGTCGTCTACACGACCGGGCATACGCACTACTGCGGCAATATGGGTGGGCCGGTCGAAACTACTCCGCGCTCCTACCACCGCACCCTCACCTTCTCCATGGCAGCGACCGGCACTCTCACGCCCAATGCCGTCGGCAGCTATGTCAGCTTCACCGGCAAGCCGAGCCCAAGCATCCTGACCTTCTACCCGGAAATCAACTCCGGTACTTTCACCGGCCAAGGCCAGGGGCCGTGGACCATCACCGGCAACGGGCAGTACCTGCTGTATGGCGGCGAATTCACCAACGTCAACAACAAGGGCCAGCAGGGCCTGGTGCGCTTCGCCAGCACGACGATCGCGCCCAACAAGGAAGGCCCGCGCGTGGCCAACGCTGCCTTCGCCGCTGCCTCTTTCGTGCCCACCGTGGACTCCCTCTCGGCCGGCACCGCCCGCATCGGCTGGAAAGCGGCCTTCGACCGCGACAATGAACGGCTCAGCTACGAGGTGCTGCGCGACGGGGTCTCCGTCGGCACGGTGACCGGCCTCTCGACCGACTGGTCTCGGCCGCCCATGGGCTTCACTGACACCGGGCTGACACCCGGCCAGACCTACGCCTACCGCGTGCGCGTGCAGGATTCCTTCGGCAATGTGAAAACCGGCAACCCGACAAGCGTGACCGTCTCCGGATCCGGCGACTACAGCGCCTACGCAACGACAGTGAAGAGCGACTCGCCCAGCTCATACTGGCCGCTCGGCGAACCGAGCGGCACCACCGCCTTTGACTGGGCCGCCGCCTCGAACGAAACCACCGGCACCGGCGTCATCCGGGACGTGGCGGGCGCGCTCGCCGCAGACTCGGACACGGCTTCACGGTTCAGCGGCACCACGGCCGGAACCGCAGCTTCCTCCGCTTTCGAGACGCCCCGCGGTGCCTTCACCGTGGAAGCGTGGGTGAAGACCACGACCAGAAGGGGCGGCAAGATTATCGGGCTCGGTAACGCGGCAACCGGAGCCTCGACCTCCTACGACCGTCAGGTCTACATGGACAACGCCGGACGACTCTGGTTCGGCGTGAAGCCCGGCATACTGCGCACGGTCAACACGACCGCGGCGTACAACGATGGCCAATGGCACCACATCGTCGCCTCGGTCGGCACCGCCGGCATGTCCCTCTACGTCGACGGCGCCCTCGCCGCCCAGCGCACCGATACCACCACGGCCGCCCCCGGCCAGGGTTACTGGCGCATCGGCGGCGACAACCTCAGCGGCTGGACCAGTCGGCCATTCAGCGACTACATTGCCGCCGACATCGACGAGGTGGCCGTCTACAACACGGTGCTCAGCGCCAGCGCCATCGCCCGCCATAACTCGATCGGCCGATTCGGCCCCCCGGCGAACGTGGCACCGACGGCATCCTTCAGCAGCGCGATCACCTATCGCGATCTGAGCGTTGACGCCACCGGATCGATGGACTCCGACGGCACCATCACGAGCTATGCCTGGAACTTCGGCGACGACACCACGGCGACGGGAGCCACCGCAACGCACTCCTACGCGACGGCCGGCAGTTACCCGGTCACCCTCACCGTCACCGACAACTCCGGAGCGAGCACGGTCACATCCCGAACAATTGATGCCACCGACCCACCGGCCAACGTGCCGCCGACCGCAGCGTTCAGCTACCAGGCCACGCCGCTCACTATCGCAACGGATGCCTCCGCCTCTGCCGACAGCGACGGCACCATTACCGGCTACAGCTGGGACTTCGGTGACGGGAGCATCGGCACCGGCGTGACCGCGTCACACAGCTACGCCGTCTCCGGCAGCTACGACGTGACGCTCACCGTGACAGACAACTCCACCGCCACCGCGCAAACGATGCAAACGGTTGTGGTTCCGGCTGTCGATCCGAACACGCCGCTGGCCACCGATGCGTTCTCCCGCACCCTGGCGACCGGCCTGGGCGCCGCCGACACCGGAGGCGCCTGGACCACCACCGGCACGGCATCCAACTACTCGGTCAGTGGTGGCGCCGGCCGCCTGAAAGCCGCCGCCGGAGCCACCGCCAACGCCTATCTTTCCGGCGTGTCCCTGCTCGATACCGACATGCTCGTCACGACGACCCTCCAGCAGGATGCGACCGGTTCCGGTGCGTACACCTCGCTGATCGGCCGCCGGGTCGGTACGGACGACTACCGGGTGCGCATGAAGAACCTGGCGACCGGCGTGGTACAGCTGCAGCTCATGCACGGCGCCACGACCCTGAAGGCCCAGAACATCGCCGGCCTCACCTACACGACCGGAAACGCGCTCCAGCTGCGCGTTCAGGTCATCGGCTCCGCCCCGACCACGATTCGGGCCAAGGTCTGGGCCCTCGGCACCCCGGAACCGTCGGCGTGGCAGACCACGGTGACGGATTCGACCGCCGCGATGCAGACCCCCGGTGCCGTCGGTCTGGCCTTCTATCTGGGGTCGACGGCCACCGTAACACCCGTAACCGCAACTTTTGACGATCTGTTCGTCACGCGAGCCAATTGATTCTGGCCTCGTGTACGAGCACGGGTCTCGTTTCTCCAGCCGCTGCACCGTTCGCACCACTACAGAGGGGCGTTGGTCATGTCACCTGTCAACCGATTCACGACTGACCCGCGCGTTGTGATTGCGGTGCTGACCTATCGGCGCCCGGCCGACCTCGAGGAGCTCCTGCCGGAGCTCCTCGACCAGGCGGGCATGGTGCTCGCGCCCGTGGAGATCATCGTCATCGACAACGATCCCGACGCCGGAGCTCGCACCCTGGTGACCGATACCAGCTGGCTGGAGGTGGGGGAGCCGGCGACCCGACCGACACCCATCCGCTACGTCCACGAGCCCACCCCCGGAATCGCCTCGGCGCGCAACCGGGCACTTCAGGAAGGCCAAGGGGCCGACCTGCTCATCTTCATCGACGACGACGAACGACCCAGCAGCCACTGGCTCGTTCAACTGCTCGATACCTATTCAACCTACCGGCCGGCAGCCGTGGTCGGCCCGGTGCTCTCGCAGTACGACATCGAACCCGACCAGTGGATTCGCGCCGGTGGCTTCTTCGAACGCCGTCGGTTCGCTACCGGCACTCCGGTGTCGCTCGCTGCCACGAACAATCTGCTGCTGGACCTGGCCCAGGTACGCCGGCTGGAGCTCAGCTTTGATGAACGGTTCGGGCTGTCCGGCGGGTCGGACTCGCTGTTCACACGGCAGCTGCACCAGCGTGGAGGGCAGATGATCTGGTGCGATGAGGCGATCGTCATCGATATCGTTCCGGCGGACCGCCTCACTCGAGAATGGGTGCTGCAACGGGCCTTTCGCATGGGCAATACCTGGAGTCGGATCAACCTCGACGACACCGAAAACGGCAAACGGGTGCTGGTACGCATGACCCTGCAGGCGCGCGGCGCCGCTCGGGTCTGCGGCGGGATCGTGCGGTACCTTGCCGGCTCGTTGGTCGGACAGGTGCCGCTGCGCGCCCGCGGCCTGCGCACCGCGGCCCGCGGCGCCGGAATGCTGGCTGGCTCGGTGGGGTCGGTGTACCACGAGTACAAGCGTGGCTAGCCGCCGAATTTCGACCGAGCGGGTCAGGCTGTACCGCACCCTGCGCAGCGCTCACCTGGAACGAGCACACGAGCTGCCGCCGGCCACGATTCTGTTTCGCTTTAAGAGGTATGACTTTCACGAGGAACTTGCTCAGGGCCTCGTGATTGTGCAGGCCCACCCGCTGCGCGCCGCGTGGTTGCTTGGCCGTTCCCCGGTCATGACGCTCGAAATTGGCGAACCGCTCATGCTCTCGAGCGTGTGGGCCAGTACGTTCGCGATCTGTGCCCTCCGACTGCGTGCACTTCTCGGCGGCGGACGGGCAAGCATCGTGTGTTACGCCCTGGAAAACGCCGACCCGTTCGACCGAAAGCTGGGCGCCCGTGCTCGGCTGCGCCGCGGCCTGAACGGTGTCGCAGCCCGCTTCGTCTGGGGTCAGACCGATCGAATCGTTTTCGGAACGGATGCTGCCCGCATCACCTACCGCACGGCCCTGCCCGAACCCGCCCGTGATGCGGTCTCCGCCGTGATTCCGGCGTTGCCGGCCGCCTGCACCTGCCCGGGTGACCCCGAGGCGAACCGGGTGGTTTTTCTGGGGGCGTTCGTTCAACGCAAAGGGTTACCCAGCCTTCTCGCGGCTTGGCCGCTGGTCACCGCGCAGGTTCCAGAGGCCCGTCTCACCCTCATCGGCAAGGGGACGCTGGAAAACGAGGCGCGGCAGGCCGTGGCCAGCGACCCAACGATCGAACTGGTCATCGACCCGCCGCGCAGCGAGATCCACCGGCAATTGCGTCGCGCCGGCGTGCTGGCCCTGCCCAGCCAACCGACCGCAACCTGGCGCGAGCAGGTCGGTCTGCCGATCGTCGAGGGACTCGCGCACGGCTGCAGCATCGTAACCACGACCGAAACCGGGCTCGCGTCCTGGCTCGAGGAGCACGGCCACGACGTGATCGCGCCGGGCTGCACCCCGCAGCAGTTGGCGGATGCCGTGCTCCACACCCTGCAGACACCCAACCCCTCGGTCGTCGACCTGCCGGTCATCGACGGCCGGCTCGCTGCCGATGCCTGGCTGTTTGCCGGTGCCTGAGTGCGGGCTGTTGGGGTCCTGATCGCAGATTATCTGCGGGGGTCAGCGCGTTCGTTGAGCCTGAACGGCCCGCTCATAGGCTGTGACGTGGTCGGCGGCCCCGACGTTCCATCGGCGGTGAGCGAGATTGGGGGTGGGCGTGTCGCGCGGTCGTCGGGCACGCGCGAGTGCGTCGGCCAAAGCCTGGGTGCACAGTGGGCCATTGTAGGTGAGTACCCATTCAGCGCCGACCTCCTCGGCCAGCGCCGCCGTCACCGCATTTTCCGGCACCAACACCGGCCGGTTGAGCGAGAGTGCCAGCAACGCGGCACCGGAATTATGCATCTCGGCGTACGGCAGAACGACCAGTTCGGCGGCACCGATGGCGTCGGCCAGCTCGGCATCGCTCGCGTGACGAAGCACGAACTCGATACGCGGGTCGCCGGCCGCCCCGAGCCGCAGCCGCTGGGCCAGCTCGCTGGATTGCGGAGCACCCACGATACGCAGCGTTGGCTGAGGATCGAGTCCGGAGCCCAGCTGGCGGAAGGAATCGACCAGGGCGTCTACACCCTTATACGGGCGAAGGAGCCCGAAGTAGAGCATCCGGCCAGGCACTGTCGCTCCCGACGGCTGGTCGAAATACCAGTCCCGGTAATCGCCGTGCGGGATGGTCTGTTCGAGCGCGCCAGCGGGTACCGGTGTGAACGGGTTGAGCCGAATCCACAGCGTGGTGCGCTGGTCGAACCGCTCGAGCAAGCGTTGGTCGTGCCGAGGGGAGAGCTCATGGCTGCGCACGTTGTGCAGCGTGCGCACCACCGCGGTGCGACGCAGCCGCAGCCGCGCCAGGAACAGGCGGAACAGCATCCGTCTGGCCAGCGCGCGGCCCGGCGTGCGCCCCTGCAGGAGAATCTCCGGCCAGTGCACGTGGAAAACGTCGTACCGACTCGTGAGTGCGCGGCGCCAGGTGAAGCCGAGCACGTCCACGTTTGGGCTGAGCGACCGGCTCAATTGCAGCAGGTAGGGATTCGTCGTGGCGCGACCCTCCGGAAACGACTGGAGGACCCGCACTACGACGACCGCGTCGATTCTGACGTTCGGGAACTGCGGCGGCCCGTCTCGTCAAACGTGGTGCGCGGTGCCCGGGTGGCGGTGACCCGGTTGGTCGTTCCGGGCGTCAGCGACGCGGAACCTGTTACCGGAGCGAGCGGTCCGTAATACACCTCAGCGCGACGCTCGCGTACCTGGTTGAGCACGATGCCGAGGATGCGGGCGTTGACCGCTTCGAGCGACTCCAGCGTGGTGGCCAGCTGTTGGCGGGTGGTCGACTTGTAGCGAGCGACGACGATGGCACCGTCGGTGAGGTGGGCCAGGCCCAGTGCGTCGGTGGCGGGCAGCAGCGGCGGGGAATCGACGACGATGAAGTCGTAGTCGAGCAGCAGGCGTTGCATCAGGGTTTTCATTGCTGCCGACCCGAGGAGCTGGCCGGGGTTGGGCGGCACGGCACCGGAGGGCAGCACGTCGATGCCGTCCGACCAACGCACGATGGCGTCGTCGGGGCCGACATCACCCAGCAGAACGGTCGTCAGTCCTACATCGCCTTCGAGGTCGCACAGCTCGGCGATCGACGGGCGCCGCAGATCGGCGTCGATCAGCAGCACCCGTGACGACCGCTCCGCCATAGCCAGGGCCAGGTTGATCGCGGTCGTGGATTTACCATCGCGCGTCACCGCCGACGTCACCACGGCGCTGCGCGGGGGGCTGTCCACGTCGATGAATTCCAGGTTAGCCCGCACTCGGCGGTATGCCTCAGCCAGGGCGCTGTGCGGCATCACCCGCATGACCAGGCCGGCCGGATCGGTGCGCTTCTTGCGACCGACCTTTCCAAGCAGGGGGTCGGAGGAGACCCGATCGAGGTCTTTCTCCGTGCTGACCCTGGTGTCGAATACCTCACGGGCCAAGGCGTAGAGCACTCCGAGAACGAGGCCGAGCAGCAGTCCGGTGATGATGATCAGTTGGGTGTTCGGGGCAAAGGGGCTGCCCGGTAGCTGAGCAGGCGAAACCGTCTTGACCGTGATCGATGGCAGGTTGTCCGGCCCTTTCGGTGCCAGATTCTGCACCGTGGTGGCGAGGGAATCGGAGACGGCATCGGCGAGGTCCACGGCCTGGGTGGCAGACCGGCTGGTCACGGTGATGTTGATGAACACCGTGTTGAGGGGAGTCACCGCGGTAACGCGCGAAGCCAGTGCCTGAGTGGAGATATTCAAGCCGAGCTTGCTGATCACCGGCCCCAGAACGGTTGGTGTCGTGGCGAGTTGCGCGTAGGACTGCACGAGGTTTTGCGTGAAGGTTGACGACTGCAACAGCTCGCTGGTGGTCGCACCCCGATCGCTCGTGACAAAGACGCTGTTGGTGGCCTGGTACTGCGTGGGCAGGGTCGTTGCGTAGCCCCACGCCACGGCGCCGCCGAGAAGGCCCACGATAACGATGAGCAGCCACCGTCTCGTGATGGTCCTCAGATAGTCGATTGGTTCCACAGCATTCTCCGTCCGGTTGCGCCCACACTACAATCAAGCTGATCAAAACTCACCTCTGAATGCGGGAGGGAGCATCCCCAGAAGGGGGCACACGGCAGAGCTGGCGCCTGAGGGCAGCGGATGCCTGACTACGGTCGCGCGACGTCCACTCGACCCAGTGCTGTCATGTCGCGAAACCATTTACCCAGCGCCAGTGCGAGATACAGCGCGTTGGCGACAAAGAGAAGGGTATACAAGCCGAAAAAGGCCAACGGAGCGCCCAGCAGCACGAAGGAGAGGCAAAGCACACCGTAGTCGGTGGGAAGACCAAGAAGCGACCGCACCACGGTGCGGGGGGCAGTGGAGAGGGCGGCCGTTGGCGCGTGCTTGGCTTTGAGCAGATCGTTCAGGATCATGGCGAAGAACGACACGGCGGCCACGACCGCAAACCCGATCGGCACGAGCAGCGAGATCGAGCTCGAAAGAGGAAAGTGCGTGAACATCGTGATGAGCACCGCGAGGTGCAGCGTTGAGATCTTGATGGAGTCAACGACGTGGTCGAGCCATTCGCCCGAGGGGGAGCCTCCACCACGCAGACGCGCGACCTGGCCGTCGGCCGAGTCGAAGGCGTACCCGATGGCCAGCAACAGCCACACGACGAGTCCAAGCCACCAGCTGGGCTCACCGATCGCGAGCAGCCCGATCGCGCAGAACGTGAAGCCGGCACTGATCGCCGTGACGTTGTTCGGAGTCAGGCCTAAGCGAAACGCGCTCGCCGCGAGGTAGCGACCAACCCGGCGGTTGACATAGACGGAGTAGGGCGGGGCACCGCGGGCCGCCGTCTTCTGGGCGGATGACAAACGGCGCACGGTGTCAAAGTACGTTTCCGTCGAGGCAGTGGCGTGGGCCGAGGAACTGGTCATAAGGGGATCCCCCTGGACGGTGCGGTTGACGGTTGGCGGTTCATGCTGTCGGGAAGGTTCCACGTTGAGACTCCAGCCCGGCCGCTGCTCTGGCGATGGGTGCTGTAGCCGACGGCCACCCGCCGAGCGAGTCTTTCGTAGCTGGCCGTGACGCTGTCCCAGTTGTACAACTGCTCGGCCCGCTGTTGCAGCGCCGCCGCGACCGCGGCGACCTGCTCGGGGTTCAGTTCGGAATCTTCGATCAGGCCGCTGAGAGAATCGGCCCGCGAGAAGTAGGCGCCATCGCTGCCGAGGACCTCACGATTGAACACGACGTCCCACGCGATGACCTTGGTTCCGGCACCCATCGCCCGCAGCAGCGACGGGTTCGTGCCGCCCACCGAGTGACCGTGCACGTAGGTGGCGGCGTGCATATAGAGCTGGTCCAGCTGATTCTGGTCCCACACACTGCCCAGCATGCGAATGCGGGAATCGGATGCGGCCAAGTCACTGATGCGGTTGGTGTGGCCGACCGCGTAGGGCGCGGAGCCAACGACAACCAGCGGGAGGCGCGCGTCGCTCGCGCGATAGCCCTCGACAATGATGTCGACGTGGTTTTCCGGTTCAAACCGGGCGACGACGAGGTGGTAGCCGCCGGGGCGGAGTCCGAGTTCGGCGAGCCGATCGGTCGGGGTGTCGTGCAGAATTCGGGTGCCGTAGGAGATCAGTTCGGTCGAGATGGAAAACTCGTCCCGGTAGTAGTCGACGATTCCCTGCGCGTCGGCGATGAGGGCATCCGCTTCGCGAACCGAGACTTCCTCGGCCCAGCGGTAGTAGCGGCGACCGGCGCCGCCCCATTTGTCGCGCTTCCATTCGAGTCCGTCGACGTGCACGACGCTCGGGATGCCGCGCAGGCGCAGCAGCGGAACGAACGGAGCGTTGGCGGCATTGAACACGAACGCGACATCGGCCGGACGGTGCAGGGTCGCGTGCAGAACCGACAACCCGGTGTGGCTCAGGGTCTCGAGAATCTTGTGGCGCAGCGCCGGCAGCTCGACCAGTTTCATGCCGAGGTACTCTTTCGGCACCGGCTGGGTCGTGCGGCGACAATAGACGGTCACGTCGTGGCCGCGGTCAACGAGTCGCCGACCAATCTCCTCGACGGCCGTTTCAAAACCGCCGTAGGCTGCGGGAACGCCGCGGGTACCGATCATTGCGATGCTCAGACGCCGGTGGCTGGTGGGCGCAGTGTGTTCGATGCCCGCGGTCATGTCAATATGCCCCTACTGGTTGAATGACGGTCTTAACGGTGCGCCAAATGATCATCAGGTCGCCGGCCAGGGACCAGTTCTCGACGTAGTACAGGTCGAGTCGGACGCTGTCTTCCCAGCTGAGATTGGACCGCCCGTTGACCTGCCACATGCCGGTCAGGCCGGGCTTGATGTACAGGCGGCGGTGCACGTGGGTTTCGTAGACCTGAACTTCTTCAGGCAGCGGCGGGCGTGGCCCGACCAAGCTCATCTCGCCGACGAAGATATTCCACAGCTGAGGCAGCTCATCGAGCGAGTACTTGCGCAGCACGCGGCCGATCTTGGTGATCCGAGGGTCATTGCGAATCTTGAACAGCACCCCGGATGCCTCGTTCTGGTCGAGCAGGCCAGCCAGGTCGTCCTCAGCGGTCTGCACCATCGAGCGGAATTTGATCATGCGGAAGGTCTGTCCGTTGCGGCCGCACCGTTCCTGCCGAAAGAGGACCGGGCCCGGGCTGTCGAGTTTGATGAGTACGGCGATCACGGCGAGCACGGGAAGCAAGAACACGATCGCGGCAGCCGTCGTTACGATGTCCAGAGTGCGCTTGAGGGCATGGCGGCCCCCCTCGAACCGGGGTATTTCGACATGGATCAGCGGGAGGCCGTCGACCGGACGAAAGTGGATGCGGGGACCAGCGACATCCGTTAGCCGG
This sequence comes from Cryobacterium sp. TMT1-66-1, assembly GCF_004403435.1. Lineage (NCBI taxonomy): Bacteria > Bacillati > Actinomycetota > Actinomycetes > Micrococcales > Microbacteriaceae > Cryobacterium > Cryobacterium sp. TMT1-66-1. The sequence goes on along the minus strand of NZ_SOGP01000016.1, from coordinate 192,499 downwards.
CTCGACAGAACAAGCTCCGCGGAGGTGCCCTCGAGGTCCCAACCCAGGTTGCGAATGTAGGAACTGCCGCCGCTGGGCTGCCCAGCAACGATGACCGTGTCGACGCCCATGGCAGCGGCCGCCGCGGCGACGTGCTCGAAATCGGACACGATCGGCACTATGCGTTCGCCGGCCGAGATCTCGTCACCAATGCCGTCTTCCAGAGCTGCGCCGACGATGTAGTACGCGGCTCCGGACTTGGTGTCGATCTGGCTGACCACGTATTCCACGTCGTCGCGATTGCCGACGACGATCACGCGGGAGAGGTAGTGGCCGAACCTGCGCTGGTGCAGCAGCCACTTGCGCCACAGCCACCGTTCGAGAACGAGCGCAACAATTCCGATAGGAAGCGCCAGCACGAAATAGAGCCGGGCGATATCGATGTGAACGATCAGAAAAACGATGGCCAGCATGCCGAAGGTCACGGCGCTGGCGTTGATGACCTGTTTGTACTCGCTCGCTCCAACACCCACGACGCGGGAGTCCCTGGTATGGAAGAGCTCGAGGGTCGTGAGCCAGGTCGCCACGATGAGCAGCGACACGAGCCAGTAGTTGGCGCTGAACGATCCAGGAACGGCCGGAATGCCGTCCACGCCGAACCGAAAGACCAGTGCGCTACCGACCGCGAGAATAATGACTACAATATCGGTCAGTCGCAGCTTGGTGCGGTACCGCCGAGCCCAAATCAGCCCTGACGAGGGGGTGTCCACCGCGATGTCGGCCGGCGCGGACGCTGTCTGGTCAACGAGTCGGAGTTTGGCGGTACGCCGAAGGGGCAGGGATTGCGGGAAAGAGGCGGGCGAATCTGATTCACTCATGCGTCATTCCCCCTGCCATCGAACTCGAAGTGGTGCCGGGTGTCGTCGTGGTTGTGGTGCGAGGGCGCGTGTCGCGGGTTCTTAGGGTGGTTCGGCGGGGTGGAATAAATGTCACGTTTTCATTCCCTGCAGTCGGGTTTACAGGAACAGGTGGTCATAGTGACAAGGCGGCGATGCTGGCACTTGTCGTTCGATGGGGCGCGGCGGATGAAGATGATTCTTTCTCAGCAACTTACTGGCAGAGACTACCCCGTTTCAAGTCGGCGGCGCTGTAACCTTAATGGGGGTCAAAATGCCCTGTATGGGGGGACCTATTGGGGCGTGTTCACCCTGAGAGCGGCCGACGCCCCTGTCAGGCCCGGAATTGCGGGTAGAAATCAGGCAGGCACTGCCAGGGGGCAAACCGGCTCGAGCGCATTAAATGCCCGATGGTGAGGGTCCTAGGCTGGTATTTCGCACCGATTGCCGGGAAGAGTTCACGTGACCGTAAGAAAACCGAAATTTGACGTTATTGACGGGCATAACGACCTCGCCTGGGCATGCCGCGAGCATAGAGACTATTCCGTTGCCGGGCTGGACTCCGAGCAGGATTCTGCCCGCAATCATTTGCAAACGGATGTCCCCAAATTACGGCGCGGAGGTGTGCAGGGGCAGTTCTGGTCGGTGTGGGTGCACACCGACCTTGAGGGCACCGATTCGGTGCAGGCGACGCTGGAGCAGATCGACTTTATTCACCGCCTGATTGCCGCCTACCCCGACGATTTCGAGCGGGCCGTCACCGCCGACGACGTTGAGCGAGCACGGCACGGCGGAAAAATTGCATCGCTCCTCGGGGTTGAGGGCGGCAACCAGATGAACAACTCTCTCGCGGTACTGCGCGAGTACGCCCGGTTGGGTGTGCGTTATATGACGCTCACCTGGAACTCGTCAACGGAGTGGGCCGACGCGGCTGCCGGCGAGGTGACCCACGACGGCATTAACGAGCGTGGCCGGGTCGTCATCGCCGAGATGAACCGCATCGGAATGATGGTAGACCTGTCCCATGTTTCGGCTGCCACCATGCAGGACGCCCTCGATGCCTCAACGCTCCCCGTTCTCTTCAGCCACTCTTCGTGCTATGCCCTGAACCCGCACCCTCGCAACGTGCCCGATGCGATTCTCAGTCAGCTCGCCGCCAACGGCGGCGTTCAGATGATCACCTTCGTGCCGGCCTTCATCTCGGCCGACTATCGACGCTGGGAAGACAACGGTTCGGTGGCGGAGAAGCCGCAGATCACCGTGGCGCACGTTGCTGACCATGTGGAGCACGCCCGAAGCGTGGCCGGAGTCGATCACATCGGTCTCGGTGGCGACTTCGACGGCTGCCCGGACATGCCAGTCGGGGTCGCCACCGTGGCGGACTACCCCAACCTGTTCACCGAGCTCGAGCGGCGCGGCTGGACCGACGCCGAACTCGCCAAGCTCGGCTCCGAGAACGTGCTGCGCGTACTGCGCGCAAACGATGCGGCCTACCGGGCGTTCGTGGCCTAGCCGCCGTAGCCGCGGCTGCGCGGTGCAATGCTACAACAGCTGTCGCTTATTGCTTGCGCTGCTGGCCGGCCACTCGCGCGAGCAGAAAGCGACAGCCTGCGCAGCAGACGGGCGCGCGAAACGGATGCCGCGGCATCCGTTTCGAGGCGGGACGCGGTTCTGCACATCGTTTGCCCAGTGGTTGTGCCTAAGGTCGAAGCAGGTTGCGATGCGCGGCCCCGGACGACGGATCAGTACCCGGCATAAGACAAGACTGGCCGAGGAGTATTAGTCATGTCGTGGATTCTGCTTATTGTGTCCGGAGTTCTGGAAGCGGTCTGGGCGACGGCGCTTGGTAAATCCGAGGGGTTCACGAAGTTGTGGCCGACCGTCATCTTCGGCGGGGCACTCGCGCTCAGCATGACCGGCCTGGCCTGGGCGATGCGGGAGATTCCGATCGGAACGGCTTATGCCGTCTGGGTCGGCATCGGAGCGGCACTCACGGTCACCTGGGCGATGGTCACGGGGGATGCGAGCGTGTCCTGGCTGAAGATCGCCCTGCTGCTCGGCCTGATCGGCTGCATCGTCGGGCTCAAGCTCGTCGACGGCGCGCACTGAACACTCAGGACGAAGCGAGGCCCTCGATGAAGTGCCGCACATCGTCGACGTGCGCGGCCGTGAGCCCGATGTCCATCTCGGGCTGCACCAGGAGTGTGGGCCGCGCCTGCGCGTCGGCCCAGCCGACGGCATCCTGGCGCAGGATATCGTCGATCCAGATCACCGCGTCGGGCTGCGGATCCTGCCTGGCCAGCCAGCGGGCGACCCAGTGCAGCTTCGCGGTGGGTGCGGGCGCTGACGGGTCGAAGTGCAGATTGCGCGGAAAAGCGATGCCCTCGGTGTCCGACGATAAGCCAAGATCCCGGGTCAGGTGAAACGTGTGTGTCGGCGACCAGGTGGTAGCCCACACGATGGATCCGAGTTTGGCCAGCCGCCACACCAGTTCTGCGCGGGGTGGATCGAGCACAAGCCTCTGGTTGACGACCCGCGGGTTGAGCACCCCGTCGACGTCGAGCAGGATCACAACGGTGCGCGTGGTCATCATTCGAGCCTAGCTGGCCGCTCACTGGACAACTTTGAGCGGTTGCGACCCCGCCACACCCCCCGAAGTTGTCGAGTGAGAGTGGCGAGCATAAAAAAAGGCCACTCCCGAGTTACTCACAAGTGAGTTTCCTAGGGAGTGGCGGTGGTGGCCCCGACCGGCGTCGATCCGGTGACCTTTCGATTTTCAGTCAAAACAGATCGCTACAGCCTGCTGCCCAACTCGTAGAATTCCCTATAATTTCGGGCTTTTTGACTGACTCAGACGCCCGTGGAACGACGTCACTTTCATACAAATGTGTTCAAAATGTGTTCACGGTGAAGACCAGCTTTGGTGGAGCCGCGGTGCTATTCCGAAATTGAAATTACTCACCGTTTGCTAGAACGTTTCTGGTTCCGCGAGGTCCCAGCCTACGGAGACGAGATAAGAACGTAACTGAGCGATGCGCTGCTCCACCTCGCTGATATTGTCCTTAGTCGTTCGGGACGCGTCGGAAGCACTAGCTGATGCATCGGTCGTGTGTTCGATTTCGCGCTTGGTGGCTAATCGCCTGCGTTCGCGCAGCTGCGCGTGGAGCTCCCGCATCGCTTGCAGCTCTATACGTTCGTGACGTTCATCGGCGGTTGCCCACCGATATGCGCCTTCGGGTTCGCCCTAAATCCAAGCGTCGAACTCGACAACGGTCATGCCATCAAAGCTAGGGCTGAGGTTGGCGACATCCAAGGCAGCCAGGGGTCGGGCGATTGACGCGAGTAAGAAAATCGGCGGAACTCGAAGTGCTTTGGCGATGTTGAGGAGTTGACTCACTGGGAGGTCGTGCTTCCGACCGGCCTCGATGTTTTGCACGACAGCTTCGGTGACGTTGTCGCCGGGGATGAGGTCGGCCAAGGCTCGTGCCGAATGGATGCCATGCTGTTTGCGGATCGCCTGGAGGCGGTTGCCGATCCCAACTTGCGCCAGAAAGTTCGTCACGCGCACAGAGTACAACTCGCGGGCCAGTTCTCTGCGGCTCCCACGCGGCAATGCTTTGGCCTAGCCTCAGTGGTTACTGGGCCCAGCCTTCGAGGTCCCACCCCGTATCGGCAAGGTAGGTGCTGAGCTGTTCAATTCGCCGGTTTGCCTCGGCAAGTTGTTCCTTGGTGGTATCCCAGATCGGGGGTTCGACGGTGGCTTCGCCCGCGGGGGTGAGCTCTGCCTCGATGGACGCGTTGATGGTGAGGCGTCTGCGTTCCCGCAGGCTGGCGATGAGTTCTCGCATGGCCTCGAGCTGGGAGCGTTCCGTGCGCTCGGTCAGGTCTCGCCACCGGTAGGCGCCGTCGGTTTCACCGGAGATCCAGGCGTCGAACTCTGCGACGGTCATGCCCTCGAACGTGTCGCTGAGGTTGACCAGGTCCAGTTGGTCATGGGGACGACCAATTGGTGCCAGCAGAAAGACAGGCGGGACTCGTAGGGCGTGGGAGATGTTCAGGAGTTGGCTGACCGAGAGGTCTTGTTTGCGGCCGGCTTCGAGGTTTTGCAGGATGGCTTCGGTGACGTTTCCGCCGGGCATCAGCTCGGCGAGGTCCTTGGCGGAGCGGATCCCGTGCCGTTTGCGGATGGCTTGGATCCGCTCGCCGATTCCGGCCTGCCTTACAAAACCTGTCATGCCGACACCGTACAGCTATTGGTCCTTGTCAAACATTGAAAAGCGTTTTATTGTGATCGCAACACGAAGTACTCAGTGTCTCGTGTCACCAAAAGGACGCAATCATGACTGAAGAATTCATCCTCCCCGTCGTCGTCGCAGAACTCACCGGCCTAACCGTCGGCGGGCTGGCCCACCTGCGCTACCTGGGTCGGGGACCACGGTTCTACAAGCCGACGCCGAAGAGGGTCTTGTACAAGCGATCCGAAGTGATCGCCTGGGTCGAAGCGAGCGCGCAGACACAGACGAGCGAACGCGCTCTCGTGGCGCGGTGAGGCCGCATCTCCTGCTGCGAGCGACGAGAACGGCCGCCGGCGGCAGATCAAAGAAAAAGCCCCGGGTTGCACCCCGGGGCAAGGATCGAACACCCGCAAAGGATCTGATCTGTGACCAGAGTACTGAAATTCTGCCATCTCGCAACGCTTCGCACCCGACCTGGTGGGTGAGAGCACTGTGGGCCTCTATGCGGCGAAGGGTGCCGTTCTCGTGGCTGCACGTTTGGGTCTGGGGCACGCGGCGACCCGGTTGCTGCTGCACATGGCTCTGGAAAGCTGGGACGACACCGACAACCCCGGCAATCAACCGCCGCGCCGGTACTTCGCATCCCGCGAATCATCGGCGATCGCCTTGGGCTATCTGGCCCCCGACAACGGATCAGAGTCTGCGCATCATTCGGTCAAACGGGCGATTGCCGAACTCGTCGCCAGCGGCGCTATCGAGCGAGTCAGCTCCGGCTATCGCGGCCACAACGCCGAGTTCAATCTGCTCGTCGACAGCAGAAAACCGGGCGGTCACCGGGGGTATGAAACTAACGTCATTCCGATGCTTCGGGGCGGAGGTTTGGGGGCCGTTTAGCGTACCGATAGGGGGCCAGATCTGGCCCTATAGGGGGGCCGCTGACCGGCCCCCCTAACAGTACTAACAGGACAAACAAAATATTAACAGTACGCGCGCGCGAGAAGCGCCTGTGGATAACTTGCCTCAAACGCCCGCCGACTGCCCCTCGATCGCAGCCATAAATGGCTCGATGCGACACCGCGTAAAACACAATTTGTGGCCTGTCCGGCCGATCACTGTAGCTGGGTACGCGCCACCGTTCCCAGATTCTCAGACACGGCCGCAGGCTCCCTTATTTCGTCAGAGATTCAGTGCCCTCAGGGCGCTCTCGCTCCCTCTCGATTTCTCTCGCCGGACGGCACAAAAAACAGTTGGTCGAAGAATCAAAGCCACCGACAACCCACCGCAAGTCAACGCACCACACCCATCGAAGGAGAAGCACTCATGACCAAACGCACCATCATCGGCAACCTGGCTCTCGACCCCGAGGTCGTCACAGCAGGCAGCATCCAGATCACCAAGCTGCGCGTCATCGAAAACACCGGTGAATACCGCGGCGGCAAATGGCTCGCCCACGCCGCCGCCGCCACTCACTTCGTGGAAGCCAAGTTCGAGCTCGGCCAGAACGTCGCCGCCACCCTGCACAAAGGTGACCGCGTGATCGTTGTTGGCCGTGAACACACCGACAGCTGGGGCGACGACCAGTCACGCCAATACGGACGCGTCATCGACGCCGCCAACGTCGGACCCGACCTCAACCGGGCTGTCGCCACCGTACGCCGCAACTCCAAGCCCGACACCGAATAACCATCCAGGGTGGGCCGCACGCGCGGCCCACCCACACAACCTCGTGAAAGGAGCATCACTATGAACGACCACGACAGCGAACTGATCACCCGGGTGAATGAGCTGGCCGACATCGCACGCAGCCTGGCTCACGCGACTCGAGCGATCGACCGGCCCTACGGCTCGTATCTGCTGCTGGGATGTCTGACCGCGACCCAGCGCTCGCTGGGCCAGGTTTACGACCAGCTCGCCAACTGGCACAGCACCGTCATCGACGGCGTCGAGTACAACGGTGAAGACGGGCGGCGCCGGCTGCGCACCTGGAGTCGCCCGTGCCGAACTCGGCCTCCGCGATGCCGCACAATTCGCCGGCATCGTCGAAGATGCCCTCCTGCAAGCCCACAACGCAAACACCGTCGTCCGCTGGTTCGACAGCATCAAGAAGTTCCCGCAGCTGTAAATGCAGGGAGACTCTGATCTCCCGAGAAGGGCTAACAGATCGATGCGTGAGTGGTTCTAGCGCTAACGCGGCATCGAATAGTCGCAGCTCGCTATTCCGTACGCACCACTCGACGTGTTCTCGGAGACGGTAACTCCATCAACGATAATCTTGCACGTCACAGTCCCGCGGTCGCCTCGATTCTGGGCCGAGATATATAGGAAAGCGCCCGGGGCAGTGGTGTGACTCACGCCGATTTCGCCATCTGTGTTCGTCATCGGCAGCTTGACGTCGTGTTGCTCTGTCCCCGTCCCTGACGAAGCTGTGATGCTCGCCGAGGAGGCTGTTCCTTCCACAAAGTAGGTAGCGCGTAACGCCGGCGCTGGGGCCGGGGGCTCTGCGGGAATTGCCCGTGTATCTGAAGAGCGGGACGACGTCGAGTCTGGAGAGCTGAGCGCGGTAGCGAATGCAATAACGATGGCAATGACCGCTGCCCCCACGATGATCCAAACGGTTAGCGCCAGGCACCCGGGCCCGGTCCTTACACTGGGCAGAGTTACCGCAGGCAGAACAGGAGACTGCGCCAGACCTACAGGCGCGGCAGAACTTCCAGCCGGCCGCGCATAGGCGGTCCAGTTTGCACCGTCCCAGTAGCGCTCAGCCTCGTCGCCTCTTGGGTCGGGATACCAGCCCGCTGATGGGTTATTTGGCGAGGCGGTCATCCATCCAGCATGGGCCACCCGACGCATGCTGGCGATCTGGTGACTGCCCCAGTTAGTGGGGTTCCCACTGGCTTCAATGGTGCTCTGCGTGAGCCCCACGGTTGCGGATGTGGCGGTCGATGCGGAGCCGCTCAAGATGAATTTTGGTGGCTTCGCCGAGAGGCGAGTAACGGCGCGGGTATTCGTTTACCTATTCACCGGCAGCGAATAGGTAAACGAATAGGTAAGGGGTCTCTTTCCCTGTCCCACCACCACCCCCTCGCTGCGCTCGCTTCCCAACCTCCCACACCCATCGTTCCTCAGTGTGTAGGAGGTTTGGAAGTAAAGGGGTGGTGGTGGGACAGGGAAAGAGAAGAAAAAAGTAGAAGAAAAAAATACATAAAAGAAGAAAACTGAAAAGAAAAAGAAAAAGAAAAAGAAAAAGAAAAAGAAAAAGAGAAAAACAAAAACAAAAGACAGAGAAGTAGTGAGAAAAGATGAGAAGAGGTGAGAAAAAGTGGCAGGAAAAGGCATGAATCGGCGTGGTCAGCTTCCTGCCGCCCTCGTGGATCCGATGGATTGCACAGGGCGGGTCATTCATGGCTTGTGGCTGGGCGACAGCGTCGACGACGGGTGTGATGGCAAGACGTACTGCAGAGTGAAACGGGTCGCGTGGAGACGCTGATCAGTAGTGAAGACCACAATGCTCAAAGCCACAGGTGCCAAGGTCAGCGCTACGACGTTCGAAGCTGTTGAGTTCGAAGGGCACACAGTCTGTTCAGCCGACCGTCTGCCGCGCATGACTGTCATGACAACGATCTCTCACAACCAGACTTCAACGCCCGACCCAGCCAGTGTCGACCTCCGGCTGAGTTACTCCGTCGATGTAACCGCCCTGGTCAAATGAAAGCTGGCGGAGTCTTCGTCAGAAGAACAGACCACGATTGTGCCCTGAGCAACTAGAGATTTCCAGAGACAGTGAGTGTGGCACGTCGCCGATGACCGCGGCAACCAGTCACCCGTTTCAGGTGCGGTCGCTGGCGAGCAGCCCGAAGACTACGGTGTCGGCCCATTCCCCCTTGCTCCACCAGCTCTGGCGGAGCTGCCCCTCGTGTTGCATCCCGACCCGGCGAGCGAGGTTCGAGGACGCTGCGTTCCGTCCGTCCATCTGCGCTGCTACCCGATGCACATCGTACTCATCGAACGCCAAGTCGAGGACCGCGCTGACAGCCTCGCTCGCGAACCCTCGGCCCCCCTGCTTTGGATCAAGGACCCATCCGATCTCCGTGCACCTTCGTTCCAGGTCGGTGAACCACAGCAGCACGTCACCGACTGGAGCCCCTTCGTGCTCGATGACGAGTGCGAGCGCGCCGGACACGCCGTCCAGGCCAGTCTGCAACACGCGCTTGGTGCTCTTGGCGCGAGCCACCTCTACCGTCCAGGGCTCGTCCAGGAGATAGATCGCGACGTCCGGTTGGGAGTAGACGCCGAGTAGCCAGTGGGCGTCCGATGCGACATGCAACCGGAGTACGAGTCGATCTGTTGACAGTGGGAATGCGGGGGAGCACATATTGAATGACCATACAGGAAACGCCACTCCCTGCCGGTCGGTACTTGCCGCCCGTAATCCAGATGACTAGCGTGCGCGCCCCACGTGACCAGGCGGCCGTATCCCGCCGCTACAGGGATGCCCATTTACTCCCATTCGATGCACGCAGGGGTTCCTTATCTGCAGCACCCTCGGCGGCATCATGCAACTATCCTTCGAACGTGCATTGCTTCTAGCGGATCCTCACGCGGAGCTCTGGCTGACAAGTAGGTCGACTGCTTGAGTCTCCAGTCGCGCGAAAGGCGACTATCGTTCAGCGCATCATCGACAGCAAATGTGTCGCGGCCTGCCCTTCGGTCATCGTGGTCATCGATGGCAATTTGAGTATGTAGCGTGAGAAGATCACACCGATGAGCGCTGTGGCTATGCGACGGGCGCGCTCCTGGCCGAATTCCGCCGTCAGCGTTTCAAATACGGTGTGCTGGAGGTATGACGACAATACCTGTGCGTGTGGGCCACCAGCGATGAGTTGGCGGGCGAACCCGGTGAGCAGCTCGCCTTGCTCAGGATGCTCCCACACAGCTATCAGCCCGCGGGCGAGGCGTGCGAGATCAATTTTCCCGTCGGGCATTATTGCCGCGGCGATCACGTGGTGAGGGGCTACGCGCAACGCAACGGCCGCCGCAATGAGGTCATCCCTTGACCCGAAATAATAATTGACCAGAGTATGGCTGACGCCGACTTCATTCGCCAGGTTACGGGAAGAGATCTCGGTCAGGTCGCCGACCTCAAAGTGGCGCTGTGCGGCATCGAGCAGGCGTTTTCTGGCGGAGGCTCCACCGAGGGGTCGTCCGCGTACGTTATTGACCACACTCGCATGATTGCATGTTGAGGAGGATTCTGTGCGCATGAATAAAAATTTCGAGACCGACTGTGTGATCGTCGGCGGCGGTCCAGCCGGAATGATGACGGCACTATTGCTGCTCCGTAATGGTGTGAAGGTCACTGTGGTTGAGAAGCACGCAGACTTCCTCCGCGACTTTCGCGGTGACACGATTCACCCGTCCACCCAGGAACTACTCGAGGAACTCGGTCTTCTGAACGAGTTCCTCGCCCGACCTCACTCCGACATGGAACGCGTGACTCTCAGCTGGTACAGTACCGAGCTCGTGCTGGCCGACTTCAGCCATCTTCCCACCCGCCGCAAAACCATGACGTTCATGCCGCAGTGGGACTTCCTCGACCTGCTCGCTGACGCGTGCTCGAGGCATCCTGGGTTTCGCCTTCTCCGATCGACTCGTATCGACGCATTATCCAGCGAGGAAGGGCGGATCGTCGGGGTCACCGGCACTGCGCCCGATGGCGACATGAGCATCCGTGGTCGCCTCGTCATCGACGCCTCCGGTCGTGACTCGGTTGTCCGTGCCCAGGCCGGTCTAACTCCGGTCGGTGTCGCGGCGGCAATGGATGTGCTCTGGTTTCGACTGTCGAAGCAGCCCGATGAGCATTACCCGTTTATCCAAGCGGGCGCCGGAATGATCATCACTATCGACCGTGACGATTTCTTCCAGATTGCTCATGTGATCCCGGCCGGCAGCTGGAACGGCTCGAAAGACGACATCGCTCAAATGAAACAGCGCATAGCTTTCATCGCCCCGAGGATGCAGGAAGCCGTTGCACCCATCTCCGCCGCCGACGTGCAAGTGCTGAACGTACGGCTAGAACGCCTGCGCGAATGGAGTGTCGATGGGCTCCTCTGCATAGGGGACGCAGCTCACGCTATGTCGCCGGCTGGTGGCGTCGGTATCAACCTCGCGATTCAGGATGCCGTCGCGACCGCTCGCATCCTCGGACCCGTGCTGCGCAGCGGAACGCCCAGCCGCGCCGACCTCCGTCGCGTACAGCGTCGGCGATCCTGGCCGGCGCGCATCACTCAGATGGTCCAACGCTTACTACAGGAACCGCTGCTATCCACGCACGCGCCCGGGACCCCGTTGCCACTACCGCTACAACTCCTCCGTGACCACCCTGCCTCCGCCCGGCTTACCGGGCGATTCGTCGGACTGGGCGCGAGGCCAGAGCACATCCATTGAACGTGTGAGACCAAGTCTCGTTGTCCTGAAACGCAAGATCTGTGCTCGTAGTGCCCGACGGTTCCGGACTGAGTGCAAACGGAGCTATCACTGTGCTGCGCAAGTCATTTCGAGCAGGATTACAGATCGAATGGGAGGCGTCACGGGAAAGGCGCCAACCGGGGCAAAGGACGGCTCGAAATCCGACTACTTCTGGGTCGGCTAGCGCCACACTCTTAATCCCAAATTTTATTTCACGGACGGTGAGCGACGCAGTTCGGGCACGAAACCGGCCACCGCTTCAAGAAGCTGGAATTGTGTCACAAGGGAACCCTCTGTGGGATGCGTCTTGAGGGTGGAGGCTTGGTAGCGTGACGGGATGATTACTCAAACGCTCGTTGTCGCTGCGGTGTGCTTTCGCGACGGCGCCGGCAGGATACTTACCGTCCGTAAGCGCGGTACAAGTTTTTTCATGCTGCCCGGTGGCAAATCCGATCCCGGGGAAACTTCCGGTGCGGCCGCTCCGGGAAGTTTATGAGGAGCTGGGCGTAACGGTCGCGAAGGAAGACCTCGCCCTGCTGGGCAGCTGGACTGCCACCACCGCAAACGAGTTTGACACAATCGTCGACGCGACCGTCTATCGTAGCGATGTCGTCATAGCGCCGGTAGCGTCGGCGGAAATTGTTGAGCTGCGATGGACAGATCCCACCGTCACGACCGAACTGGACTTTCCACTCGCGCCGCTGCGCCTTGAATTCGTGTTTCCCGCTCTGGCTGCCTAATGCAGGTCGCAATCTTCACTGGATCCGCGTCTGGTCACCGCCCAGTGTTTGCTGAACGTGCAGCCAGGCTCGCTCGCACCTTGACTGAACCGGAATCGGGATCGTTTATGGTGGCGGCAATGTTGGCTTGATGGGCGTCATCGCGACCGAGGCCGTCAGCCACGGTGGTTCCGTCATCGGCGTTATGCCGGGCTCTCTCGTCGACCGAGAATTGGCCCATCCAGGCCTCACCCGACTGGAAATCGTTGAGTCCATGCACGAGTGCAAAGCCCACATGGCAGAGTTGTCCGACGCCTTCATCGCTCTTCCGGGCGGGACCTGGACCCTGGAGGAATTCTTCGAGGTCTGGACCTGGCAGCAGCTAGGAATCCACAACAAACCAGTCGCTCTGTACAACATCGATGGCTTCTGGGGTCCCCTCATCGCGACGATCGATGCCGGCGTGGACGCAGGATTTCTCCGGAGGACCTACCGGGACTCGCTGATCATTTCCGACAACGCTCAAGACTTGCTCAACCAGCTCACGATCTGGGAGCCAGCACCGCATAAATGGAATGAACGAGGCACAACACCCGTGGTCCCTCTGCCGTAAAGTCTCACCAAAACGCCGAAGGACATCCGAGAGCGATAAGGCGACCGTGGCGCTCATGCAGGCGTTCAATATCTGTCGCGGCGACCTCGTAAGCCGAACCTTCATCGCTTCACTTGATGCCCCAGGTCCGCCATGCCCACTGCGATGATTTCGGCCAAGAGGGTGGCGTGGCGTCCGTTGGGATCAAGATCGGGATCGAATACTGTGACTTGGCCTCCGATCGCTCCGGGGGCGAGCGCCTTGAGGAGTTCGACGAGTTGTTCCGGGTTGAGCCCGCCAGGATCGGGGCTGTCAACGGCCGGCATGAAGATGGGGTCGAGCACGTCGACATCGAGGTGCAGCCAGTAGCCGGCGCTCCCAATGGTGGTTCGAGCGGCTCTCGCCGTCTCGGTCATTCCGATCTCGGTCGATCGGTGGGCGGGTAGGACGAGGCCGAGGAAGCGTCGGACCTCGTCGACATGTTGGTCGTCTTCGCGGCATCCAATGTGAACGGTGTTGGCGGGCGAGAAGTACGGTCCGCGGCCGTCGATGTTGGCGACTGCCGGCCAGTGCAGACCAACGGCCGCGGCGAGATCCTCTCCGGCGACGCTGGCGCACTGATCCGAGTTTCCGGGATGACGGAAGTCTGTGTGCCCATCGATGTGAACGAGGCCCGCGTTGTTCTGGAGCGCGAGCCCAGCCGCCACGAGAAGGCTGCAGTCACCTCCGATCACCAGCGGCGCCCGGCCGTTGGCGATGACTCCAGCGATCCGGCGCGCGAGGCGACGCGCGTGGTCGATTAACTGAGCTTCGTTTCGCACGTGGTCGGCGGCGCGAGTGATGTCGTCATCGACATACCGACCGGGAAGGACCACTCCTCCATCGACAGCGCCGTCTACTATCAAACGACGGAACAGACCCGCTTCTCGAAGTGCCTCAGGCGCCTTGGATGTGCCCGGCACGCTTCCCGGCTCGGGAGGTCGAAGCCCTAGGTTGGACGGTGCAGATAGTAGCGTGATCACGCACCCAGACTGTCAGGTCCGCAGAATGGCGTCGACCATTCCCGACCGCTTTACTACTACTACGAAAGTTTGCCGAAGCAGAAGTGCTCGCAAACCGAACCCACTACGGGACGAGTGATTTGTCGCGAGAGGTCCGCAAGCGCCCAGGCGACGTGCGCGAAAGTCTCGCCGCCAATGCGATCGGATTTTATAGACGAATCTTCCAAGGTGAAGCCAGGGACGACGAAGCGAATGGACCCATGAACAAGCACCTCGTTGTTGGAGCGGGCCTGATCGGCTGTCTGCTCGCCGAACGCCTCGCGGCGCGCGGCGACACGGTGACCATCGCGACCCGCTCAGGCTCTACAGCCGTCGGTGTGACCACCCTGGTACTGGATGCCAGTGATCCGGCCACCTTTGTGCAAGCTGCAACGGATGCCTCGACCATCTTTGTCTGCACGAATCCGCCATACACCGACTGGGCCGCACAATGGCCGCCCATCTTCGATGCGGCTATCGCCGCCGCATCCGCCATGGGCGCCCGGATCGTCGTGATGGGCAACCTGTACCCGTATGGGTCGCCGACCGGCGCAATGTCCGAACACTCTCCCGAGACGACCACCGAAGTCAAGGGACTGATTCGCCGGGCCGGATGGGCGAAGATACGCACCGCCCACGACACCGGCTACATCCGCGCCGTCGAGGTGCGCGCCAGCGACTACGTCGCGCGGCATGCGGCTCTCCGCGACTCAAAACGAAATCCAGTAGACACCGAGCGAACCCACTGCGAAGCGGGCGACTAGGAGCAAGACGATGACCGCTATTGCGATGGTCAGCCAGAGCCACCATCGGCGGCCGGTATTCGCGATGGCCAACGCGATGAGGATGGGAACGGAGAGATACATCATGGACACGACCAGTAGGGGAGCGGCGAATCCAAGGGAAGATACGCCACTTACTGAGGCGATGACGGCCACCGAAGGGATCAAGGAAATGGCTGTGGTGATGGTTCCAACTACTCCGACCGCCCAAGCGAGCACGAATTGGATAGTGCGTGTGAGTCGCGGTTTCTCGGCTATCACTTCGTTGTTACCTTCCGCGTGCTGGTTGTTGGTTCGAGTAAGGATGCACAGAATGATGGGGTCAGCGTCGACTTGCCAGAGGATGCCGGCGTCGTTGACGATGCCATAACTTCCTGCACCGGTCTTATCCGCGAGCTCGTATGCGCCGGTCAGTCCCGCGCGTGTACGGGTGGGCGCAAGGGGGCACCTCAGTGCATTTCGGCCTGTTGCCGTAACCAGTCCATGGCCAAAATGCTTGCGTTCAGAATTGAGACGTGGCCGTCTCGTGGCCGGGTCCAGAGTTCGGCGTCGGGGAGGTGCTCGAGGAGCCACTGGGAGTGGGAGGGAGGGACGATGCGGTCATCGCCGCCGTGTGCGAGGAGTACGGGTATCCGGACGCGTGACAGATCAACGCCCCATGGTTTCACGAAGGCAAGGTCGTCAGCGATCAGCCCCTCGGGGCCAGCTGCCGTCGCGGTCCCTGCGTCTGCGTTGAGTGATGTCCACTCCGATTTCAGCGCGGCGTAGTCTCGCGAATTGAAACTTTCTTCATCGAAGTTGGAAGTTCGTTCGTAGATTACGCGGGCATTTTCTCCGTGTTGCGCCGCACGCAGGGACGGCCCACCGCCAACCATTCCGGCGAACCAGTTGAAGTCAGTGGTGAAGGGCGCGAGACTTGCAAACGTTGCTACAGCCCGCACCCTGTCACCCACAATCGCAGCGCAGGCCAGGGCGTGAGGCCCGCCCCCGGAAGCGCCCATGACGGCGATCTGGTCGATGCCCATCGTATCGATGAGTTGCTCGACGTCGGCTGCGGCGTCGGTGACGGTGCGACCGGGTTGAGCTGACGAGTCTCCGTAACTTGGTCGTGCGTAAGAGATCCAGCGGATGCCGCGCAGCGCAGCGGCTCGCAGGTGCGGTTCGAGGGCTGCTCCGGTTTGTGGCGAGCCGTGGTGCCAGACAACGGTCAGGGGAGCGTGAACTCCGTTGGTGCTGTCGTAAACGTCCAGCGTTCGCCCGTCGGTTAAGGTGATGCGCATCAGCGTCTCATTTCTGTCAGGCGTTTGCCCAGGTAGCGTTTCTCGGCCTCTGATGGGGCCAGTTGACGTGCTTTTTCGTATTCGATTGCGGCTTCGGTGCTTCGACCCATCCTGCGCAGCAAATCGGCGCGTGTCGCCGGGAGTAAGTAGTAGTCGTCCATGCCCTGCGAGGTGACGAGCTCGTCGATAAGGGCTAGGCCGACTACTGGTCCCTGGGACATGGCCACCGCAACCGTGCGATTGAGTTCCACTACCGGTGAGGGATCGATGAAGGCGAGAGCGTCGTACAGTTCAACGATGCGCGCGAAGTTCGTGCGTGCAGCATCCGAAGCCTCGAGGTGGCAGGCGGCAATGTGGGCCTGCAGCCCATACCGGCCTGCGCGCGGTGCCAGCGACCGAAGGATGGTGAGGGCCTCAGTAATGGCATCCCGGTCCCACAACGATCTGTCTTGCTCTTCAAGGGTGACGACATCTCCGGCAGCGTCGGTGCGAGCTGCGGTACGCGCATGATGCAGCAACATCAGGGCAAGGAGCGCGCGAACTTCATCGTCGTCGGGCATCAGCTCGACGAGCAGCCGGGTGAGCCGGATCGCTTCACGAAGGAGAGGAACTCGGATGAGAACCGCCCCGCCGGTAGCGGAGTACCCCTCGGTGAACAACAAGTACAGCACCGCCAGCACACCGTCGCGCCGTTCCGGCAAGAGGTGGGGCGGTGGCACACGGTAGGGGATACCGGCGTGCTTGATCTTTGCCCTGGCACGCACCAGTCTTTTTTCCATCGCCGGCTCGGTCACGAGAAAGGCACGCGCGACCTGCGCGGGAGTGAGGCCCGCTACGGTTCGCAGCGTCAGGGCAACGCGGTCATCCATCGAAAGTGCGGGGTGGCAGCAGGTGAAAATGAGACGGAGACGATCATCCATGTCTACCCCCATGTCTGGATCGGGCTCGATCGGTTCGTATGCGTCGACTTCGCTTGCTTCGACGGCAACCCGCCGAAGCGCGCGGTCTTCGGCGCCCGCGTGCCGAAGCAGATCGATCGCGCGCCTCTTGGCCACCGTGGTCAGCCACGCGCCAGAATTATCCGGAATACCACCCTTGCGCCAGTCAGAGAGCGCCCTCGCAAACGCATCCTGTGCACAATCCTCGGCAAGGGCGAAGTCGCCGGTCATGCGAATCACAGTGGAGATGATGCGCGCAGTTTCCTCGGCAGAGGCACGAGCGATGGCATCCGCTACTCGATCGGCCACATCGGCCTGATCTCGATCTGACCGAGCTGGGCCATCGGATGCTTCGCCGCGATCTCAATCGCCGCATCGAGGTCGCCGCACTCGATCACGTCATATCCAGCGATCCACTCCGTCGTTTCAGCGAACGGCCCAGCAGTGACGCTGAGCCGCCCACCACGCAGTTTTACCGTGGTCGCATCGTTCGCTGGGCGCAGGCGATCGCCGTGACGTCTGGTGCCCCCTTCAGTGGTTGCGGCTACCCATTCTTCGATGGTGTGGACAGTCGGTTCGGTTGTCGGTGCCGTCGAGTCTGTGCAGATGAATAGCATGTATTCCATAAGTCGGTCCTTTGCTTGTCGTTGTGTGAATTCGACGTACGGGATGAGCACTTCAGGACAGCGCGTCAAAACGCGGTGTCCTCATAGTCTTTCGCTATACGTCGCAGTAAGAAATACATCGCTGAAGGAGTTCCTAATGAAGTACATGATTTTGATCCACGCGAGTGCAGCCAGCGAACTTGCGATCCAAAGCGAAGCCCTCGCTGAGTTTGAAGCCGCCCACGGCGCAGTTATCGGCGAGCTCTCAACCACCGGCGAGTTGATCGACACGCACGAGCTGGAAGTCCCCGGCGCGAAAGTGGTTCGCACTAACGGCGGTCTTTCTGTAACCGATGGACCATTCGCGGAAACCACCGAATGGGTGGGCGGGTACTACATCATCGACGTCGCAAGCGAAGATCGCGCGATCGAGATTGCTGCACGCTTCGTTGAAGCCCGCTACGCGGCGGTCGAAGTGCGCGCCCTCGGTTAGGGGCTGGCTATAGCGACTTGAAATCGTTCAGTAGGAAGTCATTAGATCAGCTGGCCAACGTGCGGACGCTGGCGAACATGCCAGCGGAAGTGATGGGTGAGGGAGCGGGTTACCGTCGCTCTTCCGGTTCCGAGAGGTCGCGAACGGTCCTTCCGGGGACAGGAGCATCCGCATGTGGTGGTCTGCGTGGTGGCGCCACCACACGCTCATGCCGAAGGTTGGTTCCAGGCGTAGTGCTTCCCTCGCCTGCGAGAACGCGACATCCGAGATTGCAGGACTTTACGAAAGTGGGAACGGCCGGGAGCGCCAGCAGGCGGTCATCGCCTGTGAAGAGACCCTTTGGTTTCTCGTCTGGAAGCGGGAAGTCTCCGTGTTTAAAAGCAATCAAACAAGAGCTTTCATCAGGTCCCACGCGCGCTGTATCGGTCCTTACGATCGGGGACAGCTCGTTAGGTCGTCGAATGAAATGTCATGAGGAACCTTGTCGATGAAACCAAGAGTGATGGGCGCGGAACCCGGGAGGCACGTAGAGCGCCGGCATGATGCCTCAGGCAGTGCGTGTTCGCCACGGCTCGTGATCGTGCGCGAGTCAGACCAGCTCGGGGCCGAGCGCGCGCACCCGCAGCTGGCCTTCAGTGTGCGGCTCGTCGAGCTCCCGACGCTGGACGTAGACCGGTTTACCGGCGAAAAGGTGGTTGCCGCCGCGGTGGTGGTTGATTTGTGAGTCACTAGGACCTCTAGTGACTCCTCCATTTTGGTCAAGCGCCGACGGCTTTCCAAGGGGATCGTGTGCGCAGCCGGAACGCCGGGGCTGAGTGCGTGAGGTGCGTCAGCGAGGTAGTTGCCCAGAGCCTCGAGCAGGCCCCGGGTGCCTTCCTTTCAGCCCGGCCCATCGGCCCAGAACTGGTCGAAGAAGACGCCGTGCTCGACGTGCGTGAACCGGGTGCCCGCGTTGAGCGGCTCGAACTCCAACGACGCCACCGACGTCGACATGTGAACCCCGTCGAGCCACATGTCGTAGGTCGTGACGATGCGGACGTGCTTGACGATGTCGGTGTACGTGGCCTCGTACCGCGAGACCAGACCGTCGTGAAATGCCCCCTCGTCGACGTCGCGTCCGCCGACGCGAAAGTCTAACGCCCACTCACCGGGCTCAATGGTGTCGCCAGCGCCGTACCAGCCCCGCTTCTGGTCCTCTTCGGCGAACGCGTCCCAGACGCGCTTGAGAGGAACGGGGTAGTCGCGGGTCAGGGTGAACCCGGCGCGGGCGAGTCGGCGTTCGATCGTCATGAGTACGTCCTATCGTGCGAAATTAACGTGGATTGTGCCACTCTCGGCCACTTCCGTTGTTACCTTGTGGGTGAGGTCGAGGCGGGGCAGGCCGTCCCACAGTCGAGTGCCCCGGCCGAGGAGGATCGGGGCGACCATGAGGTGCAAGTGGTCGACGAGGCCGGCGCGCAGGAAGTCGCGCGCGGTGCCGACTCCACCGCCGACGCGCACGTCGAGGCCGCCGGCAGCCTCGGTCGCCTCCGCGAGCACGTCCTCGATTGCTGCGTTGCGGAAGTGGAACGTCGTTCCGCCCTTCATCGGGATCGACGGACGCGGTGCGGTGTGGGTGAGGACGTAGACCGGGGTGCCGAACGGCGGCTGGCCACCCCACCAGCCCTTCCAATCCGGATCGTCGGGAAACGAGTGCAGGCCGAACATGGTCGCGCCCATGATCTCGGCGCCGACGCCCTCGAAGAACGCGACGGCGTAGGAGTCATCGATGCCGGTCGTGCCGGTGCCGCTAATGTCGCCGAAGACGCGCTCGTGGAACGTGCGGGTCGCGGCGTAGGCCGCAGTGAGGCGCCCCCAGTCCTCACCCATTGGATTTTCGGGGGCGTGTTCGGTCGTCGAGGTGTAGCCGTCCAGCGAGATGAACAGGTCGATGCGAACGCGGCTCATGTCAGGTTTCCTTCGGGGTTGAGCAGGTCATGTGGATGCCGAGCCGGTCGGCTTGGTGTTCGGCGGGGGTTCGTTGCTCGCCGAGCCACAGGTGTAGGACGTCGAGGGCGCCCGGTCGCAGGCTCATGGTGCGGACGCGCCCATGCTTCTGTGACGTGACCAGTCCCGCGTTCTCGAGGACGCACAGGTGCTGCATGAGCGACGGCAACGCCATCGAGAACGGTGCCGCGAGTTCGGACACGACGGCGGGGGACTTCGCCAACCGTTCCACGACGGCTCGGCGCGTCGGATCCGCGAGAGCGCGGAGCACGGCATCGAGCTCGTCGTGATACTTAGGCACATACCTTATTATTCTTGAAGGGCAGGGATTCGTCAATCGGCTCACGCCAGGAACGTGTCCCGCGTTTGAAGTTTCTCCGGAATTAGACGTTTAGCACCAGTGTCATTTCCCGTACTCGCCTGCACAAATTATCCACACCGACGTCGACCCTTGCTGCCGTCCTGCATGGGGAACGTTGAATGGGACTTTCAGAGAGTCACTGGGCGGAACACCCGCACGTGTCCAAAGGAGTTTGCTGGTCGCCGCGACAAAATCGAGTAGTTGAAATCGGTAGTCTTACTGTGGCGAATGCTTGTAAGGGACCCCCTCGACAGGTGACCTTTTTGATGACCACCCGTTTCGGAGGCCAATTAGCCGTGACAACGACAGGCGTAGAGACGCTGTACGCCGCTGAGCGCGACCGATTCGCCGAGGATCTCGCCGGTCTCGATGACGCATCCTGGCAGACGCCGAGCCTGTGTCGCGGGTGGACAGTGCGCGACTTGTGCGCGCATCTGCTCATGCCCTACGAACTAGGATTTGGCAGCTTTATTGTCGGTCTCGCGCAAGCGCGCTTCAACTTCGACGAGTTCGCTTATCGCTGGGCCAGGACTGACCGGCGAACCGGCGCCGAGCTGACGCGCTTGATCGCGAAGACCAATGTTGCCGGCTTCGCGGTCCCCGGCGCGGGAGAACTCGCCCCACTGGCACACTTGGCCATTCACTCCGGAGACGTTCGTCGGCCGCTCGGCCTTGCTGGTCGGATTTCTCCTGAAGCGGGCTGGATGGTGCTCAATGAGCTGACGAGCGGCAGGCACTCGGTCGGTGACGATCTCCTTCGTGGACTGCGCTTCCAAGCCACCGATACCGACTGGTCGCTGGGTGGAGGACCCGAAGTCAGTGGCGATGTCGCTACTCTCCTCAGCGCACTCAACCGCCGTCGTACGGCCGCGGCTGACTTGGCGGGCGCCGGTGCAGACGAGTTCCGGTCCCGCTTGGGAAGGGTGAGTGGACGCTGATGCACGTCGAGCGAATCGGAATCGTGCATAAATGTTTGTTCGCGAAATTAGCTGGCACCTGAGTTGTGTCGACTCCGGCCGAGAGTGCCGCTATGAGATGTGCTCGCGCACGGCGACGCGAAGGTCGAGGAGTTGTTGAGTGTGGACGGGAACGTGGTCTTCAGCGAGCCCGTCGATGAGGCTTGCAAGGGGGATGGGCTGATCTAGCACGAGCGCGTCGTTAGACAGCAGGAGCGCCGGGATCAGCACGGAGGAAGTTTGGTCGTTGAGTTGATCGGCGATGTCGCACAATATCGTGGCTTGATTTCGAACGTGGTCGATCAAGTTGGACCTACCTGAGTGGGCGGCGATGATCCGGTCCAGGCTGTCGCGCAGGTCACGTGTGGGGAACGCTCAGCGGGCTCAGCAGTCGTAGCCAACGCGCCTGTGACTGCGAACGCTCGATAGTGGCGTTCTATTGTTCCTAGGGCGCCAGAGAAACAACCGATCAGACGGTTAGGTCCAGCCACGCGATGATGGCGGCGCGTGCTGCTGCAGGTTGCTCGTGGAACAGGAAGTGCCCGGCGTCTTTAATAACCGTGTAGCTGGCCGTGGTCAGTGCTGCCGCTGATTCTTCGGCGACAGCAATAGGAATGAGGCGATCGCCAGCACCGTGAATGATCGCGGTCGGGCAGGTAATCGCGGGCAGCAGATAACGCAGGTCAGCTCGATTCACAACAGCCTGCTGTTGCCGGAGAAACGCGTCGGCGCCAACCGGGGTCGTCATCTGTCGCCAGATGGCGAGAAGTGTTTCATCGGATTCGTTCTCTGCCGCGACCACGCCGGGAAAGGCGGCATCGATCAGAGCCGTGAATTGTCCTGCTTCGACGAGGGCCGATTGTCGAGCGCGGGCCGCTTTCTGCTCATCAGTGTCAGCCCGAGCGGATGTGCTCACGAGCGCGAGTGCGGTAATGCGCTCGGGTGCCTGCCGCATCACCTTGAGGGCAACATACCCGCCCATACTCGTTCCGAGAACAGCGAAGTCTCCTGTGTTCTCGCACAGGAGACGTTCTGCCATGGCCGCGATGGTTTTATCGCGGCGTGTATCTGCCATGGTGACTTGCCCTCGCGACCAGAGCGTGTCGAGCACGGGGACGTAGGCAAGAGGCGAGCAGAGGAGGGGCGGGACCACGATTATCTTCATAACTTTATTGTTCCTCCTGTCTGTGACATCGCTCAGTGAGCAGTGCCCACAAGCCGGACGGCGATCGGCACACCCGAGACGGCGATCACCGGCTGTCGCACAGTTCCCGTATGGGAACCTCCACCGGACACACCCTGGCGTTGACGAGCACCGTTGCTGTGACTGTTAATCAGTAATGGCGGGTAATCGCAGCTTCAATTGGCGGTTCTGTCGCCCGGGCTCATGCTAGTCGGGCTCATTGTCAGGTCTGAGTACCTGATATTGGCGCCACACCTGCGGAAATCAGTGCGTTCCTGACTCCTGTTTGTGGTTGCATTCTTCGATCCGCAACCGCAACAGCAACCGCCACCGCATCATTAACGAAACCCAATCGCGGGACGGTTAGTTTCGGAGACCAAATTTCGGTTGCCGACAGGTCGGTGTGTTCAGCAGGGCTCTTGCCTCGTTGAGATGAGTTCAGTGGATCGCGGCGAGGAGGGTCAGCGCCGTTAGGGTTCCGTCCTCGGCGGACATGGCCTTGGCGACCTCGGTGATGCGGGGACGGCACTGCTCCGCCTCGTCGAGTGCGGCGCTGAGGGCTGGGACGGTCAACGCACGTTGCGGGATCGGCGCGGGTGTCAGACCCATTTCGTAGAGACGGGATCCCCAGAACGGCTGGTCAGCGATGAATGGCACGATCACCGATGGTGTTGCGGCAGTCATCGCGGCGTGCACGGTGCCGATGCCGCCGTGATGCACTGCCGCGGTCGCGTGCTGAAGCACCGCCGTATGCGACACGGTCTGCACGACGAGCACGTCGGCGCCGAGGCGGTCCGGGGGCACCTCGATGCCGCCGACACCGGTAGCGATGAGACAGCGGCTCCCGCGCTCCCGCGCTACGTCTACGATTGCGCCTCCACGCCATGTGGCGTTTCCCACCGCCATCGAGCCGAAGCCCGCATAGATGAATGGACCGTCTGTGACGAACTCGGCGACTTCGAGCTCGAGAGCAGCCAATCGGTGTGCGCGAGTCCAGGGGCCGGTGAGGTGCACCGATTCTGGCCAATCGTCGGGGCGCGGAAGGATCGCTGGGCTGATGGGCATGAGAGTGGCAGCGGGGGCAGAAACCTTGCGCTTCCGTGCGCCGACCATTCTGCGCACCTCGCCAAGTTCAGAGCGGAACATTATCGATGCCGCGCCCGCCGCCTGATACGTCAAGCGATTCAGGGGGCCGATTCCGCGAGTAATTGTGCCTGCGGCGGGAAAGGCCCTAGTGGGCGTAAGAGTCGGCACGATTTCGACCACGACGTGTGGCACTCCCAGTGCATCCGCTACCAGCGGAGCCGACAGGACCTTCGGGTGGTAGACAATCAGGTCGGGCTCGTACTCGAGCGCCGCTCGCGCACCGCCGACGATGACGCCTCGCATCACCGGGCGCACCACGGAGCGGTAGTTACGTAGCGCCGCCGTGATAGAAACGCCCTGATCCTCGATCATGCGCGTGTAGTCCACCCCCATGCTTGCGACATCGAGGTCACCCATCTCAACGCCCGAATTCTCCGGGGCGACAAGGCGCACCTCGTGCCCCGCTGCACACGCCCGCTCGGCCAGGGCCGCGAAAGGCTCGACATCACCCCGCGAGCCCGCCGTTGCCAGCAAAATCCTCATTACCGTTCTCCTCGGATGCCCATCGCAGCATCGAGCAGCCCACTGTCCGTGACGAGACCGCGCGTGTAAATCTCCGCAATTGGAACCGCAAGTCGCGCCATTGCCGCGTCCAAGCCTGCGTCTGCCCACCGGGTGAGGTGCGCAGAGAAAGCGAACGGCGTAAGTCCCAGCACGAGCAGCGCCATTGCCTGCGCGTCGGGGTCGGACGATCCGCGCAAAGAGCCCGACTCCGCGCCCTCCGCGACCACCGCACGCGCCATCCCCAGCAGCACATCGAACAGTTCGCGAGACGCCTCGGAGTCCTCCGCGACCGCACGCGTCGCATACGAGCCGTACTGAACGAAGACCGCGTCAAGCCTTTCGGCGGCTGAGGCGTCCGGTCGGCCTTTGTCGCGCAGGAAGTCCACGACGCGACGGTTGCACTCTCGACGGAGGCCGTCCTTGCTGCCGAAGTGGTGAATTACCAGAGCGGCACTCACCCCAGCATCCGCGGCAATCTCCCGGATGGTCGCCGCGGCGAATCCGTCCCGAGCGAAGCGCTTGAACGCCGCAGCTACTATCCGCGCACTCATCTTCAGGTCACTCCACGGCAACGTGGTGTCTGAACTCATGTTCAGTAATCTACTCACTTGTTCAGATTTGCGTCAATACTGCAATCAGAACCGGAGCGTCGGCGCTTGAGCGACGTGCAACTAGGTATTCACGAACGACCGTCCATGAGACACCCGGGGCGGTCGTGCTCCAGATCTGTGAATCACGGCGCTAATGGCGGGCTTTTCGCAGCGCTGAACGTCACCCCAACGCACGTAAGCCGGTCCTTCAACAGTGTGATCAGACCGTTCCGCCGGTCGCACGGATCGCCTCATTGACCGGCGTGTGTCTACTCTGCCCGTCTTTAAATGCCGCGATACGGTCTTGATGCGGCAGGTGCTCAACGGTCGCAAACCGTTGCTCTCAGGACCAGTACTGCGTGTTCCATGGCCCGGTCGCTGTTCCGATCAGCACCGTGTCCTCTTCGGCACCATCGAAATGGATCGCGTGAGCTGGCACAAACAGGAACGACCCCGCCGGGAAGCGATCCGCGTCTCCCTTGATAAAGGAGGTGCCGTATCCGAGCATGAGTTCGCCGTAGGCCACCTGCAGGTGCGCGTCGGCGATGTGGTGGTGCGGGGCGTCGAATACGCCCGCGGGGATAAAGAACGCGTAGGTGAACATGTGCCCTGGCTCACGAGAGCCGACGAGTGTTGCGGACTTCGTGCCGTCGTCGTGAACCGTCTCCCATGGGATGAGGCGGGAATCAAACGACTGTGGCTGCTTCGGTTGCATACCGTCACGGTAACCGCGGCTCACAGCGAACGCTCGCGGAATACAGACACCGCGCTGCTTGGACATAAGGCGACGAAACCTAGGCCAGCTTCGCCAGACCTTCAACAGCATCCAGCGCCCGTTTACCGGTCCCTGAGCGCGACGCGGAACGTCTCGAAAAAGTAATGACTAGTGAGACACCCGCCGCGGCTGCTTTCCCTGAATACGCCAGAGCGAAAAAACATGGCTCATCGTGTCTCGGAAATACGTCTCACCGGAAATTGTTCCAGCAAGTTATTGGGATGGGATTTCTGAGGCACAATGACGGGGCGCCCTGCACAGGTCACATTGGACTGTTTCCTCATCGTTTGCGACACGCAGAATAAATGACTGGTTGTGTGACAATTTGTCCATCCGTTGAAGTTACGATCGTGTTGTCACGCAATCGAACGTATAAATGACACGTGTCGAGCATGAATTGACCGCCCGTTAGCCGAACGTCGAGCGCGACAGATCTGAGGGCAAACCACCTGGCGGCCGAGCGCGCCGACGTTGTGTCACAGAGGAACGACGACCGGGACGCCTGAGCAGGCGGTCGCCAGCTTTGTTCAGATCCCGTAGGTGGAACCCTGAGCGGACCCGGTTGCGGGCTTCGACTTTGACGACTCGGTCGGGGTGGGGTTGCGGTCAGTGTCGCCCTCGCAACGCGCTGACACGGCGGGTGCCCGTCTAGCGGACGAGCAGCTTCTCCATATCGTCGAAGAACGCGGTGTATCCGGCCGTGAGGGCCGCCTTCGACGCGTCGTCGAAGCCCTGGGCGGTTTGCACCATTGTCATCATGGCGCCGCCGTCGACGGCGACGATATCGACGGTGACGGGCTCGCGGGCCGGATCATCGGGCTGGTCGGTGAGGGTGAGGGCGAGCCGCGTCGGACGATTCACCTCTGTGAACTCGCCAACCCAGTGCTTCAGGCTGCCGTCGGGCAGGTGCATGGTCGCCTTCCACCCGCCGCCGACACGGACATCCATCTCGACATCGTCGACCGGGACCGCGGCCGTCCCGAACCAGACCGCGAAAGAAGCCGGCGTTGTCCAGGCGTCGAAGACCTGCTCGGGTGTTGCGGGGAAGGTGCGGGTGATGCTGACGGGGTTGCTCATGAGGTTTCTCCTTTGTCGGTCATGCTTGTTTCGGTGGTCGTGATCTCAGCGAGGACGTCACCGAGGGCATCGAAGCTGGCACCCCAGAACTTCGCGTAGTCGCCGATCCACGCGCAGGCATTCGCCAGCGGTCGAGCGTCAAGGGTCGCGGGGCGATACTGCGCATTCCGACCTCGACTGACCAGTTCCGCGGCTTCGAGCACCCGGAGGTGTTTCGACACCGCTGCGAAACTCATCGCGAACGGCTCTGCTA
This sequence comes from Cryobacterium sp. TMT1-66-1, assembly GCF_004403435.1. Classification (NCBI taxonomy): domain Bacteria; kingdom Bacillati; phylum Actinomycetota; class Actinomycetes; order Micrococcales; family Microbacteriaceae; genus Cryobacterium; species Cryobacterium sp. TMT1-66-1. The sequence goes on along the minus strand of NZ_SOGP01000016.1, from coordinate 165,644 downwards.
GCTGCCCAACTGTCGCCTCGCCGTGCGCTAGGCGCGCCAGGATGGCGCGCCGCGTCGGGTCGGCGAGGGCCGCGAAGGTGCGGCTGAGCTGATCGGCGGGCATGTTGTCCAATCTTGTATTCAACTGGCTAGTATAGAACTGATAAGTTGAATATAAGGCATCGCGCGTTTCCCCGTCAAGCCCAGGGCCACCTCTCTTCTGGGCCGGGTCGAAGGAACGCGAGGGTCGAAGAAGGCAGCGGAGCACATCGCGAGTCGCACCATAAAGAATCGTTGTCCCCTCGCGGGTGATTAGCTAATGCCGGAAGATGTCAACCTTTATGAGTCAGTTTCTTTAGGTGGTCATTGAGTTCGTTCCGTCCTTCAGGGGTTCGTTGATCCAGGTTGTTGTCGGGAACGTTGGTGGCTGCGGGTGCTGCCGAACGAAGCGTTCAGGGTGGGCGGCGTAGGCGGTCGTGAGGACGCGGGCGCGAGCGTGCTGGATGGCGGGCGCGCGGCCGTGATGCAGGTTGAAGGGGGTGTGCATTCCGATGCCGGAATGGCGATGCTCGTGGTTGTACCAGTCGTAGAATTCGGTGCAGAATGAGCGTGCCTCGGCGAGGCTGTAGAACCGGTCGGGGAACTCGGGCCGGTACTTCAAAATCTTGAAGTGCGACTCGCTGAATGGATTGTCATTACTCGTATGCGGGCGGGAGTGTGACTTGGTCACGCCCAAATCGGCGAGCAGGAATGCGACGGGTTTCGACGCCATCGAGGACCCGTTGTCGGAGTGGATTGTCAGCTGGTCTCGGCGAATGTTCTGCTTCTCGATCGTGTCGAACAGGAGCCGCTCAGCCAGCTCGGCGGACTCCCGGGTCGCGACCATCCAGCCGACGGCGTACCGAGAGTAAATGTCGATGATCGTATAGAGGTGGAAGTACGACCATTTGGCCGGACCCTTGATCTTCGAGATATCCCACGACCAGGTCATGTTGGGTCCCGTCGCGATGAGTTCGGGCTTGACCCGCGCCGGGTGCTCGGCCTGAGCGCGACGCTCCCCGGTCTCGCCGTGCGCGCGGAGCAAACGATACATCGTCGCCACCGAGCACAGGTAGGTGCCCTCGTCGAGGAGGATCGCATGGATCTCCACCGGCGCCTTGTCCACGAACCGCTCGGACCGCAACACCTCCAGAACCGCAGCGCACTCCAGTTCGGTCAGTGCCAGCGGCTGCTTCGCCGGCTGGGGCCGGGGCCGCGGCGATGACGGCAGTCGTGGCGACCGCGGGTGTTGGCGGTAGTGCGTCGCCCTCGACCTGCCCACCGCCAAGCACGCATCCCGCGTGCCCACGAGACGGACGAGGGCGGTGATGGTAGCGTCGATCATTTCTCAAGGTTCTTGTCGCTGCTGTTGGTCGAGAGTTGATCCAACAGAGCCGAGAGTTTTCCCTGGATCGCGATCACCTGCCTCGCCGTATCCAATTCGCCCGACAGTCGGAGATTCTCTTTCCGCAGTCGGGCCGCGTCCTTCTCCGACGTACTGGCCGGCGGCGCTCCCGCGGGCCGCGCCAAAGCAGCCAGCACCCCCTTGTCTCGCTGGTCACGCCACGAGCTGACTAAAGAGGTATACAGCTTTTCCCGGCGGAGCAGCGCTCCGCGGCCCTGCCGGTTCAGACTGTCGTACTCGGTCAGAATGTCACGTTTGTACTTGGCCGTGTAGGTCCGACGTCGAGCACGCTCGGGAACCTGGGGATCGGGAACATCTTCCATCCCTACAGCCTGCCCGCTCGAGCTCAGTCCTGTCATTACTGCATTCGTCAAGGGAACTCCTTCCCCGCCTCCTACGACACTATTCGAGACGATCCCGGTGCCTTATCCAAGGTTGACAGAGAGGGTGCCGCAAGCGGGACGCCCTGCGCGACAGATCTGCGGCCGACCCAATCAAGGGCCGAGCGTACCGAGGCTGTGTCATTTGGGAACCCTCTACGGAAACGTTCAGTCCTTGGCGGTGTGGGCCTTGCGAACACTACGAAGCACCAAAACCCAAAGACCGGTAGATGCGGCGAGAAGAATAAATGCACCCTGCGGTTGATCAGCCCAAAACCACGCGATGCCATTCCCGTCAAACGTGAACATGGCAGCGATTCCCAGAAGAAGGACGGCGGGGCTGAACAATGGAGAACGAATCACAGTCAAGGGATACTCCTTCTAACTATTAGTTCAAGCCAACTTGTGGATTAAGGCTAGTGGCGATGGAGCCTGATGGCACGAAGATTGCACGCCCCGTAAGGGGAAGCCCCTACGGGACGGTTGAAACTCGGTACTGCGACGGAGCCGGCAATGTTCGCTGCCCCGTGGACCGGTTAGCGGGTAGAGGTTAGCGTCTGGCCGATGATGCGGGCGCCGTCCGTGGACGCTCCGGGGTTCGGTCCGGAGTGGTTGCGCCTGATGAAGGGGCCGGTGGGTTCCGCCGGGAACCAACTCGAGCCGGCAGCGATCAGGACCCCGGCGGTTTCGCAGTCTGCGACCGGTCGCTCGAGGTTGGTCCCATCGGGGAGGCGAGCCCATAGAGTGAGACCACCAGCCGGAACGGTGGTGATGTGGGCGTCGGGTGCGTGTTCGCGCAAACCCATCAGTAGAAGCTCTCGGCGTGCCCGTAGTTGCGGGCGAGGGTTGCGTAGGCGGGTCTGCCAACCCGGTTGAGTGACGGCGTCGAGCACTGCGGTTTGAAGAAGCCCACTGACTCACAGCGATTCGGCCCCGCGGTCGGCCAGAATGCGTTCCTTGGCGGTCCGCGCGCAATAATCGCCACCACGCGAGGAGACGGCGAGACGCTCTTGGTGAGCGATCGCGCGTAAACCACGTGCCCGGCGTCATCGCGAGCGGCGACAGGATTTGGGTCGGTGTCGAGGCCGAAGTCATGGGCCCAGTCGTCCTCGATCAGGAAGGCGCCGTGCGCCCGGACGATGTCGAGGACTTGCGTCGTGGTGGCCTTTGACCACTGTGCCCCAGTTGGGTTCGCGTAGGTGGGCTGTGCATAGACGACACACGAACCGGTTTCTTGGAAGGCCGGGTCGAGCTCGTCGGGATCGGGTCTCTCGGGTCCCGACGGAACCGGGACAACGTCGACGTCAGCTTGTGCTGCCGCCTGGATTGCGCCCCAGTAGGTGGGCGATTCCATCAGCAGAGGCGCTCCGGTGGCGACGGGCGCGCGGAAGATCGTGGCGAGGCCACTTTGACTTCCGGGAAGCACGCTGGGAAGTAGGGTCGTTCGCCAGCTTCCCGCTCGTCGTGCTGCTCGACTAACACCGACCCAGCCATGCGCAGCAGTGCGGCAGTGTTAGGAAACACCCCAACGACGTCGGTGCGGCTTTTGATCTTTTTGTTCACCATTCCAACGGGCTGTCCAATGCCCATGTGTGCGGTACACCGGATGCTGCCGGCGTGCCGCGGTCAAATAGTCCAGGTCACACTATTTCTCTGCTTTCTGCGCTTCTTTGATTGGCGTTGGGACTTTGGATTCTCCCTGGCGAGATTCCCTTATCTTTCGCGCAACGCCCGAGGTGGCCACTAGAGCAAATGCCAGGACTACTAGCGGTGTGCGCGCACCGTGGAGGAACAACGAAGAGATGTCCAGCGGCAGCGGCGCCGCCCACCGGTCGTTGTCGGAACCGGCGATGAAACCCACGACTACGACGAGCAGTATCACACCCGCAACGACTATGGCCATTCCAGCGCGCTGGGCAATAACAGCCCCCAGCCCGATGGCAATGACGACGCTAATCAGAGAAGCCCAAACGTAGTCATTGGGTCTGAGCTGCGCGATCCAGAGCGCCGAGGCCAAGCTCAGCGCATAATAAGTCACTAGGCCGAGCAAAACTCCGCCTACCCAATCGAAAGTCTTCATTCTGCCGCCTCCGTGGTCTCTGGTTTAGGTCCTTAGTATGAACACGTCAGGTTTGCCCGTGGACCCCAAGTCCCCCCGCTGGAACCCCATTGGCCTAAGGCATGGTATTCAATACTGGATGATCCCCAGCAGGTGTTCCCTACGATGTCGATGCCCCATGTGGAGCCATTGTTCAAGGCGTAAACTGAACCGTCAGCACGCTGATACCAAGCGTCGTACAGGTGAAGGTTGAACGTAGACCCTGAGGTGCATCCGGAAGAGATCATTCCCTCCCCACGTACGCGAGGTTGGCTGTTAGATTCGTACGGCGTATAAACCGTAATCGACCTAGTGCACGAAGCTGCCGCTGACTCAGCAGTAGATTTTTCCGTGGTCCCGTCCGTGGTCACGTCCGTGACGGCATCGGTATAAAATATGTGTACTGTTTCACCAAGCTCGGGCATAACCGGAAATTCGCTGTCCTGCGCAACGAATGCCTCGTATTCGCCGCCCGCCCCGGAAAGCGCACGCTCAACGGTCGGTCTCGGCGCAGGATGGTCCACCTGAATGATGCGGTCAGGCGTAGTCTAAGGCCCAGGTTCATGACCGCTGGGCGACGCAGAAGCGCCCGTCGCGGACGCGAGTGTGAGTAGCGCAGCCCCGGTAAGAGCTAAGATGGTGCCAACAAACTTCTTCATGACATTTCCCCCGTTGAGCAGTCAATTCTACTGAGTCGTCAGTCTGACACCTCAAGTAGAGCACGGTCCGAGGCAAATCGGAAGAGGTCAGGAAACGAGGGCGGCGCGTATCTTTGAGCTGCCGCGGGCATTTCGGACAGCGGAATTAATGGTTTCTTCTACGCTGCCAATGCTGGCTGTTGATAACCATAGTGGGCGTCATTCGGCCGGCGGTAACAACTTGCGATCCGAACACAATCCGATGCCAAGTGGAACGGATAGCCGATTCGCTTACTCTATTTGACTGGAACGCCTTCTCATCGACACTCATCGCGACACTCGTCGGTGCTCTTGTCGCGGCGCTTATCAGCATCTCGCTGTATCGACACGAAGGAAAGGCACGTGACGCCGCCGAGGTGGACGCTGCGGTGATCACCCTCATGCGCGCCATTCAGAGCTATTCGCAGGACTACAGGAAGTTCATTCGCGCTCTGGATGCGCGCGCATCGCAGCCTCCGTTGGCCGTTCAGCAGGGATGGACTGATCGCGTCGTCGTGGTCGACGAACCCGATCGCACCGAGATCGACACCGCCGTTGAAACGCTAATCGTCCTTACCAGGACCGACGATCGAGTGATCGCCGAACGCACTCGAGAGGTTTTATATCAGCTCAACTTCTTGAAGGATTCTGATAGACAGGCGATCGAGTATGCCGCTGTGCGCCGTGTTCTTGTTGCTTGGCGAGCCGGCAAGCGCTCAACAGCCGAGACGCTCTCCGGACTGGCTGTTGTAGACGAGCGTCGCCGGCTGATCATAGAAGGAAAGCCCGAGACCGATTTGCCTGCCCCTCCTGAGCCTTACGCCGGAACGGCCGTGTAGCCGCGAGTCCTAGGCTCAGCGTGTGGTGGGGTTCAATCCATCAGGCGCTAGGGGCAGCGGTGGATGGCTGTCGCGCAAGCCGAACGGCTAACGGGACGTCCGCACCGGAAGCGGACCTCCCCGTAATTCGACTGTCGGCGGTACCCGGTACGGTAACGGCAACTAGCTCTATTGGAGGCCACTGTGGACCACTCTCATCCGAACAACATTTTCATCAAAGCCGGTGGAGTCGAGGTCGAAAAGCCGCCTCTCGTCGTCGACGGGGACAACACTCTGAGCGGAACACACAATGGATCAGTGTGCGTGCACGACGGGACGCTCACTATCGTGCGAGGCGCCACCCACAACGGGTCGCTGACGGTGCAACCATCCGCGCACGTCGCCATCCACGGCGTGCACAACGGGTCGTTGACAATCGGTTCCTCCGCGACGAGCGAAGTCCTCGGGGCACAGAACGGGAGCGTGCGAGGCGGCACGGTCACCAAGATTGGCGGATAAGTCATCGACCTCCCTGGGTCGACGATTAAGGAACCACAGCGCGGCGCAGATGGAGCGAACGTCGTTCGTTGGTAGGTCAGCGCCACAACGTGTTCTCGAGTCGTCACTGACGGCGAAACACCGCTTGTAGCGGCGAGTGGGGCGTCCAGTTAGCCGAACCTTCACCGCGACCGTCGGCGTCGGCGACTCGATCGCCCTGCACGCCGGGAGCCCGATCGTAAGTGGATAGCCAACGCCATAGTTGGAGCAACAATTGGCACCGCTATTTGGAATAGTTCTTTCATGCCGTGTATTTCGGCTCGGGCGAGCCTGACGCACAAGTGCTGCTGCGGAATCCACCATCTCTTCAGGCGGGAAATTCTTGCAGGATGTGCTGGCCGATGGATTGCAGGATGTGCTGGCCGATGGACTCGGGCGAGGAGCCGCGAGCCGCGACATAGCGGTCCGGGCGCACGAGGGCCACGCGTTTGCCATCGGGCATGGCGGCCGTGGCCGGAGCCCCGGCCGGAGCGACGAGATCGGAGGCGATGAAGACGACAGGCAGCCCGTGCCAGCGCGCAGTCGACAGATCGGGCCGGGCCTCGCCCGGTCGTCCCCAGACAACCCAGGACCAGCCAGCCGGGCTCAGCCTCTCGTAGAGTCGCCCTCCGCCAGGTAGCTCCGGATTCGGCAGCCGCCGGCCGGCGCCCGGCGCGGTCGCCAGAGGTCCGCTCGAGTACGCCAGGTCGAGCATCCCCGCAGTGCGGCCCAGCTTCGACTGGACGGCTGAGCGCGCCAGTATCCGCGGGGCGAGGCGGCCGAGCGCCCGGCGGATCGCGGTGCGCCGGGTGGTCAGCGCGGTCGTCACCCGGGCGACACCGGTGACCATGCCGCGTGCGGTGTCCCGTCGTTCGGCCTCATAGCTGTCGAGCAGCCGCTCCGCCGCGGCCGAATCCAGGCGGTCGACCGCGGCGAGTTTCCAGAGCAGGTTGTGGGCATCCTGGACCCCGGTGTTCAGGCCCTGCCCGCCGACCGGGCTGTGGATGTGGGCTGCGTCGCCGGCAAGGAAGACCCGGCCGGAGCGGAAGTGGTTGGCCAGCCCGTGGCTCAGGTTGAACTGCGAGGTCCACTTCACGTCGCGGCTGCCGAACTCCATCCCGGACCGCTGCCGAATCAGCTCGTCGAGGAAGGCCGCATCCACGGTCAGTTGCGAACCCTTGTCCGGCGTTGGAACGTGGGCGATGATGCGCCAGCGCTCCGGTTCCGGCATCGGCACGACCAGCAGCAGTCCCTGCGGGTCGAGGTAGGCGTAGCCCTCGTTCTGGGCGATCGGCACGGAGCTCTTGACGTCGGCCAGCACGAACGTTGCGCCGGCGTCCCGACGGGTGAGCCGGAGCCCGACCTGGTCGCGCACCCGGCTCCGGCCGCCGTCGCAGCCGATCAGCCAGCGCGCGCTCACCCGTTCGGTTTCGCCGCCGTCACGGGTGACCAGCGCCTCGACCTGGTCGTCGCCGTTGAGAATCTCGTCGAACGAGGTTCCCCACTCCACGGCCCCGCCGAGCCTGTTCAGATGGTCTTCCAGCACCTGTTCCGTCGCATCCTGTGGAATGGAGAGCCAGAACGGATACGCGGTGTCACCCCAGGGGAGCCCGAGTAGGTCCACGCGGGTGGTCCGGCGTCGGGGGCCGCCGTGCGCGTTGAGGGCCGCGAACGGCACGCCGCCGGCGAGCATCCCATCGGCCACCCCCATGGTCTCGAAGACCTCGAGGGTGCGGGCGTGGGTGACCAGGGCCTTGGAGTGGGTCGAGCGTCCCTGCTTGCGGTCGATGATTCGCACGCTCAGGCCGTGACGCAGGGCCTCGCAGGCCGCCGTCAGCCCGGTCGGGCCGGCGCCCACGACGAGCACATCAACCTCACCCGGCCTGGCTGGTCGAGGCTGGAACGGTGCGTTCTGGGAAGTGTTCATGCCCACAAGCCTAACAATAAACGAGACACGCATGTCTCGTTTTGCAAAGACGGACCCGTGGCGCCGCCGCAATTGTCGGCCATCACGCCCCCGGATGGCGTCGAACGCGTATCGTCGAGGTCGACGCACTCCCCGGAAAGGCACCATGTCCAGCCCCAAACAGCCAGCGGCCACGCGCATCGATGTGGAACGCCACCACCGGGCCCTCCTCGCGGCCGCGGCCGACGAGTTCGCCCGCAACCCTGACTCGTCGATGGCGGATGTCGCCCAGGCGGCGAACCTGACCAGGGCCACCCTCTATCGCCACTTCAGTAACCGGCAGGCGCTTTTGGGGGCCATCCAGGCCGAGGCCATCACCCGCGCGTCGGAAACCCTCATCGCCTGCCGCCTCGACGAGGGATGCGCCCTCGAGGTGCTCGGTCGCGTCATTGGCGAATTGGGCAAGCACGGGATGCGCTTCCGCATCATTCTGATGCGGGCGCCCGACCACAACGCGCGTTTCCTCGCCCAGCGCGACCAGGCGCTCGCGCCCCTGGTCGAGGTGATCAAGCGGGGCCAGGCCGAGGGCGACATCCGCACCGATCTCTCACCGGAGTGGATCGTCACGGCCATGGCCTCCCTGCTCATCTCGGCGGTGCGGGCGGCGCCCAGGACGAAGCACTCGGACGCCGGTGTGTCCGATCTGATCTACCGCACTCTGGTCGGCGGCATCGCGACGCACGCATCAACGGGAGATGCGTAAAACTAGACAAGAGCGTCTCGTTTCATCTAGGCTCAGTTCAGACGGCCCGATCGGTGCCGCCGACTCGATGAACTGTGATGGGACCACCCGTGCTCTCTGCACTCGCTCGCATGTCAACCCGGTACCGCTGGATAGTGGTCGTCGTGTGGCTGGCGCTGATCCTCGGCGCCGTGCTCGGCAGCCGGGCGCTCGGCGGCACCTTCAACAACGACTTGACCCTCGCCGGCACCGACTCGCAGGCCGCCTACGACACCCTGCGCGAGGAGTTCCCCGAGCTCGCCGGTGACGGCATGCAGGCCATCGTGCACAGCACTGATGCCGAAGAGCCCGTCACATCGCCGGCCATGCGCGCCGCGGTCGAGGAAGCCGTGGCCACCGTCGCCGCGCTCGACGGCGTCTCCGCCGCTCGGTCGCCGTACGGTCCGCCCCAGCCCATGGTGTCCGAAGACGGCATGACGGCGATAGTGACGATCCAGTTCGACGAGCGGGCCAAGGACATCCCGGTCGAGACGGTCGCTGAGGCTCAGGCCGCCTTCGGGGGCGTGCAGGATGCCGCCGGCCAGGTCGAATTCGGCGGTCCGGCCGCGCAGGGCGAGTCTGGACCATCCGGCAGTGAGGCCTTCGGCCTGCTCGCGGCAGCTCTCGTGCTGCTCTTCGTGTTCGGCTCGCTGTTCGCCATGCTGGTCACGCTGCTCACCGCCCTCATGGCCCTCGGCATCGGACTCGCCTCGATCACGATGCTCGCCTCGACCGTGACCATCGGCACCTCCGGCCCGATCGTGGCCGCCATGATCGGCCTGGGCGTCGGCATCGACTACGCCCTGCTGATCGTGACCAGACACCGGGAGGGGCTGGCCCAGGGCCTGACTCCGAACAGGTCCATCGAAGCGGCCATGACCACCGCCGGGCGCTCGGTCCTGGTCGCCGGGGCAACCGTGATCATCGCCATCCTCAGCCTCTACGCCATCGGAATCCCGTTCGTGTCGTCGCTCGGACTGGCCAGCGCCATCGTGGTCAGCGCGACAATGCTGGCATCCGTCACCCTGCTGCCGGCCCTGCTGGCCATCTTCGGCCGCAACCTCGACCGGGTGCGGGTGCGCAAGATCGGCAAGAAGGGCGCCTCCCTGACGCACGTCGGCGGCCCGGCAGAAACCTCGCACGCGTCGGGCTGGCGCGGCTGGGTCGGTGGCGTGCAGCGCCACCGATGGATGGCCGCGTTCGCCTCCGTGCTCGTCCTGGCCATCCTCGCCCTGCCCCTGCTGTCGCTGCGCCTCGGCACCGCCGACGGCGGATCTCAGGCCGCCGACACCACCCAGCGCAAGGCCTATGACCTCATCGTGGAAGGATTCGGCGCCGGCTGGGCCGGCCCGCTCCTGGTCACGGTCGACTTCGGCGACGATTCGACGCCGGCCGAGAACCAGGCCGCGAGCACCGAACTGCACGCAGAACTGGCGGCAACCGACGGCGTCAGCGCGGTCACCCCGCCGCGCCTCGGCGAAGACGGGACGACCGGCCTGTACACGGTGATCCCCACGAGCTCGCCGGATGACGCAGCCACGGAAACGCTGGTCCACGACCTACGCCAGACGGTGCTGCCAGAGGCGGCACCCGGCGCGGCCGCCCACGTCGGAGGAGCGACGGCGACCAGCATCGACCTGGCGGATACGCTCCTGGCGCAGATCGGCTGGTTCATCCTCGTTGTCGTCGTGCTCGCCTTCATCGTTCTGCTGATCGAGTTCCGGGCGCCGTTCATCGCGGCCATGGCCGTCATCATGAACCTGTTCGCCGTCGGCGCGGCCTACGGACCCGTTGTCGCCGTGTTCCAATGGGGCTGGTGGCCCGCCGACCTGCTCGGGGTTGTGCCTGGACCGGTGGAGTCGTTCGTTCCGGTCATGCTCTTCGCGGTGCTCTTCGGCCTGTCCACCGACTACACCGTGTTCCTGCTCAGCCGGGTCAAGGAAGAGTTCGCCCGCACGGGGGACGCAAACCGGGCGGTTCGGGACGGCATGGCCGCGACGGCAAGGGTGATCCTGGCCGCGGCATCCGTCATGGTCGTCGTCTTCGGCAGCTTCGTTCTCAACGACCAGCGGACGGTCACGATGTTCGGCTTCGGCCTGGCGATGGCCATTGCCGTGTACGCGCTCGTCGTGATGCTGGTGCTCGTGCCGGCCCTGCTGGCGATCGCTGGCCGCGCGGCCTGGGGACGCACGAAGCGTCGCTCGACCGGCGAGCCCGGGGCCGCTTGTGAGCCCGCGGTCGAGCGCGAACCTGAACTCGTTGAAACGCTCGGGCGGGGTTGAGGATGAGCTGCTCATGATGCCGGGTAACCGCACCCCCGCTTCCAGTTTAGGGAGGCTCCTATGACAAGCACACGGTTCACGGTGGCCCCTGTCCCACGTTGGGCGCTCAGTATCGCGACCGCGCTCGCGATACTGGTAGCCATCGTCTATTTGGCGATCGGATTCGGCCTGGTCCCGGAGAACTTCAAGTCACCTCCCGCTCCCGTCATGGTGGTCGCCGGGCTTGCCTATCTGATCGGCGGCGGGTTGATCTTGGTTGCGAATCGACGGCTGATGCTCGCAGGCGCGGCGGCGAATTCCCTGGTCTTGGTCCTGTTCCTCGTGTCCGCACTCATGGGCAACGCCACGATCGACCCCCTCACCCTCAGCGGCAAGGGGGCCCAAGTGGTGCTGGGCGTGCTGCTCGTCTGGTTCGTGAAGCGGATGGGCAAAGGACGAGACGGTCCTCGAGTGTAGGTGGTCTTCGGGATTTCTGCGGCGACCGTGCCAGGTCGTGCCGGCCGCGTCGCCGGTCGTTCCTCCTGCGGCCGGCGGGGGGCTGCGGCCGGCGACCCGCGTGCTCTACATCTCCCCGCTTAAGGCGCTGGGCGTCGACGTCGAACGTAACCTCCACGCCCCGCTTGTGGGCATCACCCACGCCGCGCGCGGCTCGGGTCCGAACCGCGCGCGTGAGCGTCGGCGTTCGCTCGGGCGACACCCGTCGGCAGACCGGCGGGCGACATCCTGATCACCACCCCGAGCCGCTCTTCCTCATGCTCACCTCCGCGGCCCGCGACTCGCTGCGTGGCGTCGACACCGTCCTCGTCGACGAGGTGCACGCGGTTGCCGCCATTAGGCGCGGCGCCCATCTGGTCCTCTCGCTTGAACGGCTCGACGCGCTGCTCGCGAAACCGGCGCAGCGCATCGGGCTTTCCGCCACCGTGCGCCCGCACAGCGAGGCGGCCGGTTCCTGGGCGGTGCCGCACCGGTCGAGATCGTTGCGCCGGCCTCCGGCAAGCGGTTCGACCCGCGTGTCGTGGTTCCCGTCAACGACATGAGCCGGCTCGACGCCGAGCCGCCGCGGGAGGGCGCGCCGCGGGAGGGACCGACGGCATCCGTTCCCCAGACCGGGTCGATCTGGCCTCACGTCGAGGAGGCGATCGTCGACCAGGTGCTCACGCACACCTCCTCGATCGTGTTCGCGAATTCGCGGCGCCTGGCCGAGCGGCTGACGGCGCGGTTCAACGAGATCCCACGCCGAACGGATGGCGTGGGCCGAGGGCGAGACGCCGGTCACGGCCGGCGTTTCCGCCTGGGATGCGGCATTCGGCGGCGTTGCAGCATCCCGGCCCCCAGCATCAGCGGGCACCGGCTCACGGCCGCGCTGATCGCGGCGAGCGGGCAGAGCCAGGGTGCCGAGCCGCTGCTCGCGCGCACCCACCACGGCTCGGTGAGCAATGTCTTCGGGGTCAGGATGCGGCCACTACCTCGACTTTGAAGCCGGCTTCGTTCTCGAGGTATGCGGCGTAGTGGTCGGGGCCTCCAGCGCGGGGATAGCGATCCGCATAGAGGGAACTCCAGCCGTGGTCTGTTGCTTCGCCAACGATGCCGTCGATGTCAGCTTCGGATCCTCCATGAAGCGCGACGTGGTTGATTCCGGGGAGTCTTCGGTCATGCGCGTCGCCGGAAAGGGTTGGCGGTCGTGTGGTCACAAGGTAGACGTCACCGCATCGCCAGGAAGTCCCGTTTTCCCACTCCTGATCGACCGACCATCCGAGCTTCGCAAGTAGCCAGCCCCAGGACTTTCGAGCGCTGTCTAGGTCAACGACCCAAATCTCAACGTGATGTAGCCCAAGTGCCATGTGGCCATCGTTTCATGGCGGAGCGGACCGTGCCGCAAGGAACGTCTACTGGCCGCAAACACTATCCGCGCTCCCAGCGGTTTACGGCTTGCGAGCTTGAAAAATCATCGTCGTGTCGCTTCCTTTGAATGGAGTTCTCACCCAATCTCCCCAGACCGCTTCGAAACGCTCTGATCGCTCTTGGCGTGACGCCGGAGAAGACGTTTACCGATCAGGGTCTCGCCGGAACGAATCGGGCCCGGCCAGGTCTGCGCGAAGCGTTGGCCGCCTGCCGGGCCGGCGACACCCTCGTCGTGACCAAACTCGACCGACTGGCTCGCTCACTTCGTGATGCCAAGGACATCGTCGATGACCTCACCCTTCGCGAAGTGAAGCTCAGCATCGGCGGTTCCGTTCACGACCCCACCGACCCGGTCGGCAGACTCCTCTTCAACGTGCTCGCGATGGTCGCTGAATTCGAGGCCGACCTGATCCGAGCACGCACCCGCGAAGGGATGCAAGTCGCCAAAGCGGCCGGCCGGCTCCGCGGCAAGCAACCCAAACTGTCCCCGGCGCAGGAAAAGCACCTGATCGAGGTCCACCAACGGGGCGAACACACCACCGCGCAGATCGCAGAACTCTTCAGCGTTGCCAGATCCACGGTCTACCGGGCAATCCAACGAGCCGGGGACACCGCCGCCTGAACGTGCGTCGTGCAAGGGAGTACGGAAGAGCCAGTGGACAGCGATGGCACTATTGCGCGGTCATAGTGCCCCTGGTGTCAGATCATACGTAACCCACTTGGTAGACGTGGCGGTCAAATCATAGAGATGGCGGGCCCGAGTATTGTCCTCTGCCGTGATCCAGCGAACGACTGAGCGTCCTTCGCGTTCGGCCAGCGCGGAGAGTTCGCTCAGTAGCGCGCGCCCGACGCCGGCTCCCCGAGCGCTCGAGTCCGTGAACAGATCGTCGAGGTAGATACCCACGCTTCCCGTTGAGGGACGAGAAAATCGACGATAGTGCGCGAGCCCCACAAGTCGACCCCCGGAGGTGGCGACAAAGGCATTGACTTCATTCGAGTCGTCATTGATCCAGGTCCAGACACGCTCAACGATGCTGTCATCGGGAGACAGCTCGTAGAAGTCTCGATAGCCCCGATAGAGCGCAGCCCACTGGGACGAGTCGGAGGTTCGGACGGCACGGATAGAGACCGAATCGTTTGTAATCACCATCCCAGAGTATCTGCGCGCATTCCGTTCCCTCCCTCGTTCCCATTCGGGCTCTTCTGGCCACGCTTCCACCGTCGGTAGGCCCAGTGGTACGGGGAGCCCGTAGAAGATTGCCCTTACGGGAATTGAGGTTCGTCGATGGCTGGAGCGAGGTGTGAGCGCGACTACGACCACTTGTGCAGACGACTTCGAAAAATGACACCGATCAGTTTCGTCATCTTTGCTCCCGGGGTGTCTCATAACTAATGGTGAGTACCACGGTTCAGGCATGCGGTTATGCGACGTAGTTATGAGAATCGGCGCGCCGCACGATTCCGGGGAACGCGGAGGGAGTCGAGACATGGGCGTGAGACGTCTTGTATCCCTAGGGTTATGAGACAAGCGGCAGTGTGCCCCCGCATGCAAGGATGAACCAGAGGTGACATTGCGGCCACTTCAAATTTGGGGGAATGCATGACGCTGACAGTAGTAGAGGACCCGCCCGAAGCACTCACGGTGTTTTCTTTTGAAGAGATTGTGGAGGAGATCTGTCTCAAACGAGAGTCGGCGCGTCAAGGCATCGAAAGCTGGGACAGGCTCCATGCGGTGACTATCGAACTCGCTGGCTCACCTCGTGACGACACGAATTGGCTGGATCCGAGTCGGGTCTGGCGAATCGAGCGGGTGTCGATCCATAACTACCGCGGCGTTCTAAACGAAGATCCCCTCGTTCTTGTCTTCGACCCCACGCCGGGCATCACAGTTCTGCACGGCTTGAACGGCGCGGGAAAATCAAGCATCAGCGATGCGGTCGACCTGGCTCTTAGCGGGAATACGCCGGCGGTCACCGGGGGGACAGCAGGGAAAGCTGCCCTTTGGGATCCCGTGCATCTGGCGAGAGGGTCATCCTCGGCACGTGTCGAAGTAACCCTCTCCTCCGGAGGGGATCGCTTGGTCATCGCAACAGTCTTGGGGCAAACTGGGGAAACCGTATCTCACGAAGCGCTGCTCGAGAGCCGGAACGGCATCGCGAAAGTCAATCTCGGTCAGAGCTGGCACCAGGCGTTGGCCAGCCATCAACCAGTCTTCGCCTACGCATCTCTTGAGCGCCGCGTCCAGTTGAGCAAAGACCTAGCAACCTACTTCGAAGGTTTATTGGCATTGGGCGGTAGCTTCAGCGCCCTTGAAGAGACGATCACTTTGCGCGGGAATGCATCCGCGGAAGCCTTGAAGCGGTGGAGTGCAGCACGGGAAGCCGGACTGCGTGGGCTCTCTGATGTCGACAAGGAAAGGAGTACCGTCACGACCTCAATGCCACTCGATCCGGTCCCTGAGCCGAACATCAGCGATGACAAAGACACGTGGCTGAGGGACGCAGGTCTGACGGAGACTGGCTTGAATTCTCCTTCTCTTCCGAGTGACGCTAGAGAACGACTTGCGAAGGCTGCAACCGATGTTCGAAGTTCCATTGAGGAGTTTGAGAAAGCCGGCACGACCGCCGAACAAGTTCTCTCAGGGACGCTGGAGCAATTGCACTCCGACGCCGTGGACCGCCATCTGAAGGACGGCACGTGCCCAGTTTGCGCGACCCCGGATTCGAGCTGGCTAACTACGCTTGGCGAAAGCGTCAAACAACACAAGAACCTTGCGACCTTGAGAACGAAGGTTGGTGACGATACAAAAGCACTAGGAACAGCAACGTGTGAGTTGCTAACTGCAGCACTCAAAATAGGAACTCAGGCCGATACGACTGACCCAATCAACGCGCTAAGTTCCATCGGACAGAGCCTCTTGAACAAGTTCGATGTCGCACGCGAATCCGGAATTGCGACTCAACACTCGGTACTGACGGCAACGGCCGAACTTTCAGATTGGCTTTGTTCTCAAGGTGCACGCGACCTCATAACCGAAGCCGTTGCGCGGACCGACGCGACCAAGCAATGGCGCATTGCCAGAGCTCGCGCAGTCGAAAGCTTCGTGACCGTTTGGGAAGAGGACGGTGCTTCTGCCTCCGAGTCTCCCTTGTGGTCTGCCACGTCAAAGCGCGTCGGCGAGCTAAGGAATGGGTTGCGAAAACGTCGGAGCATCTCACTTGAAGGAAAAGCCGGCGCGCGCGTAAAGGAGCTCCTGTCAGATGCGGAACTTCAGCTGAAGAGCATCAATGTTCTCACGAGCAAGGCATCGATGGAGCTGGTTGACCAGAATGGCGGTCAAGTCGACCTCGGCATGCTGAGCGCTGGGCAGAGAAATGCTGTCCTACTAGCACCACTACTCGCGTCCGTCGACGCAGGGCCGTTCGGATTCCTCATTCTTGATGACCCTGTCCACGCTTTCGATGAGCTGAGAATTGATAGGCTCGCGAATTCGCTGTCCAAGTTGGCTGAAACGCGACGCGTGATCGTCTTGACGCATGACGAGCGGTTGAAGGAGCATCTGGCCGCCAGGACCAACGACTGTGACACACGCCTAGTGGCACGATCAGGTGCAACGGGAGCAGTTGAAGTTACGGACAGCAGCCACTTCTGGGACCGATTGCTACTCGATGCTCGGGCTGTGCTTGATCTCTCCCTCAGTGAGACTGGATCCACCAAAGACGTCACCGACGCGGTCCGTGGGTTGTGCCGAATGAGTGTCGACAATGCGCTCCGGTCCTTCGTGATTCGGAATTCAGTCCTTGCCAATCGGGACACTGAAGCCGACCTCACGAAGCTCGACGCCGCATACACGACTGACAAACGTCTCGAAGTCGCCAAGACTTTCTGGAATGAGACGCAGCCTGCACTCAATCCCGTAACGCGGGCCGAGAGGGTATGCGAGCCGCACATGACCTCCTGGAATCAGTCCATCCATGGGAATCCCCAACTAAGCGACTCTACAGAAGTGGAAATCCGCGCGGCGCGCGACGCCTGCAAGGCTCTGGCTGCTGCGTTATGACAGCCAAAGGCATGACGGATGCCACTAAAACACGCTTGGCAGTGATCGACCTGCGCCTCCGTATTGAGCGCCTCGCCACAGGCGCCGTGACGAACGCCTTTCCGGGTAGATCAGTTGTCGTGCCTCAGACCAACATCAGCAATCGGCTAGCATTCATATTTGTTGCGAACGGGACACAAGCTACGCCTTCGGAATTGCTCGGTCTCATTCGCCTCTCGCGCCACATTTACCGGCGAACTTCTGATGTTCTCCACGGTCGATCGAGCATGGTCAACCTGCCAGCGGTGCTCCTGGCTGAGTGGGAAGCCAGCGTCGCTCGCCTCGAGGCGATAGTCCGGGCAGCACACCCCGTCAGCACATCGAGAGCGTGAGCGCGCAATATTCGCAAGAATCGTGGGACGAGGTCATTGGCGGCATGTCTTCAAAGCATGGGGGCTGTCTCGTAACCTAAGTGCCTCAAAACCCATGGGATATACGACGCTGACGTCTTCGGGTTTAGCGTGGCCAATCGGGTCGCTGCGCCAAATAGCGATCAGAAAAAGCCGCCACGTAGCGCCGAAAGCCACAATAGGAGCCACCCTGTTAGACGTAAGCATCAGGAAATCCTGACGTGTACGACCGGGTAGACCCTGATGGACCCCGCGAACGAACTGCGCCTACTTCAGATCAGCGCTGTAGGTAACGCCGGAGTTGAGGTGGTGGCCGTCGAGACGTTTGCCCTTATCGCCGCGTGGGTCATCTCGTTCGGCGTCGATGAGCGGGACGGCAACCCGGGTCGTGTGCACAGAGTCGAGTGTCCAATCACCCTCGGGGTCAACGTCCCAGTCGCCAAGGATTATGTTTAGACCGCCCTTTAGCAGAGCAATGATTCGTCTGATCCGAGGCCGCTTCACCTGAGCGACGTTCCAGTGCTTGCGTGCGCGATCTGCGAAGAACGCACCACCATGCCCTCCGAACGGTGCCGGCCGTCCTTCGAGCTCGTCGGCGGCGATCGGCACGATGACCGTGCCGATGAGGGAGCTCCATTGGATTGCTTCGTCTTTTGTGAAGATCGCTGGGCCCAGTACCGTCGTCGAGTGGATACCCGCGATGTTGGTGTTAGTAAGCGGGACCTCGTCGTCAGTGCACACCTGTGTACCGGCAATTGTTGCCACGTGGATTGCGATCGCCTCCGCCTTCCGTGCATCGCGGCGCGAGCTGAAGGGTTCTACCGTTTGCAGGATAACCGAACCGGGGGCATCGCGGAGCTGTTCTGCAGCCTCATTGTGCCGCTGATATACACGAGCCATGCTGGTGGCGATGCCTATGTAGATAGAGTTCTGTCTTCTGTTCTCGTACATGTAGAGCCAGCAGCAGTCGGCCAAGTCGCTCAACCTTTCGCAGTTTCGGCGGACCTCGACGCGACGCCGGATCCACTTATAGGATCCCATGAACACGACCGTCGCCGCCTCGCGAATCGGACTCGCGCACGGGAGCAATCAATGATGCAGAAAGTACGCGATCATAGCCTTGCAGAGATGAGCAAAACTCCGCGAGATGGAGAGATTCAATGCCCACGATCACGACGTACGCAACGGCCGGCGGCAAGCGCTACCTCGTGCGGTACCGCACACCGGACCGACGACAAACGATGAAGCGTGGCTTTGCCACGAAACGCGATGCGGAACGATTCCTCGCGGGCGTCGAGATATCGAAGGACCGCGGCGAATGGGTCGACCCGACCAAGTCGCGAGTGACCGTCGCTGACTGGGCCGAGCAGTGGTACGAGGCGCAGGTTCAATTGAAACCGACGACGCGGTCCGGGTACCGACACGGCCTCGACAAGCACGTACTGCCGCGGTGGGGCACGACGCGGTTGGGGGAGGTAAGGCACGCTGACGTCCAGGCGTGGGTTTCTGACCTGTCCGCGCGACTTGCACCATCGACCGTGCGCCAAATTCACCTCGTGCTCTCAGGCGTTCTCAAGTACGCCGTCATGGACAAACGCATTCCCGTCAATCCGTCCGATGGTGTGCGCCTCCCCAGGATCGTGAAGAGCTCAAGAGGCTATCTCAGCAACGACCAGGTGTCTCGCCTCGCTCGCGCTTGCGGGCCCGACGCCGACGTCATCATCCTGCTGGCCTATACCGGTCTGCGGTGGGGTGAGATGGCTGGCCTCAAGACGGCGCGAATCGATCTAGATCGCCGCCGCATTGACGTGGCCGAGGCCGTATCTGATCCTCGAGGTCGGGTGATCTGGGGAACACCGAAGTCGCATGAGCGACGTTCCGTGCCGTTCCCCGATTTTCTCTCGGACTCGCTGCGGGCGCGCTGCCAGGGCAAACATTCCGACGACCTGGTCTTCATGGCTCCTGACGGTGGCGTGCTCCGGAGTGGAAACTTTCGAAACCGCCGCTTCAACTCTGCTCTCGCGTCGGTCCAAGCCGCTGACCCGGAATTTCCCAAGGTGACACCCCATGACCTCAGGCACACGGCTGCAAGCCTCGCCGTCTCGGTCGGGGCCAATGTGAAAGCGGTGCAGCGAATGCTGGGACATTCGTCGGCTGCGATGACGCTGGACGTCTACGCAGACCTCTTCGACGACGACTTAGATGCCGTTGCGGTGGCTCTCAATGGCAGTGTTCCATTTTCAGATGTGTTCAAAATGTGTTCACTGGAGGGAAAAGGAGCCGATTCAAAGCTCGAAAATGGGCATAAAAAAAGGCCACTCCCCAGTGTTTCCTAGGGAGTGGCGGTGGTGGCCCCGACCGGCGTCGATCCGGTGACCTTTCGATTTTCAGTCGAACGCTCTACCAACTGAGCTACAGGGCCCCAAAGCTGCGTTGAAAAACGCCTCTTCTAAGGAAAAAAGCCCTTCCTTTCGAAAGGGCTATTACCTTTGCGACCCTGACCGGACTTGAACCGGCGACCTCCGCCGTGACAGGGCGGCGCGCTAACCAACTGCGCTACAGGGCCTCGATGTAAAAATGTGAATCTGTGTGCGAGGCACTTGGTAAGACTATTCTATTTCGAGTAATGCTTCGTGCACGTGCAGTTTGCGTAGCCCCAACGGGATTCGAACCCGTGTTAACGCCGTGAAAGGGCGCCGTCCTAGGCCGCTAAACGATGGGGCCGTGAGCCACAAAGTTCATGGCTGCCGAAGAGTAAGCATACGGTCTTGCGGGGAGAAGGCCAAATCGGCGCGCGCAGCATCCGCTCGATTGGTTAATTGTTTTCGACGCCGGTTCGCACCGCGCCAGCAAATGAGCGGGCCAGCGGGCATTTCGCGGGTTAGATTCACCGGTAAGACTGGGTGAATCGTGCCCAGCTTGTTACTCTGAAGAGTCTGCTTCGGCGCACGTGGCGACTGCTATAAGCCTGTTGGGAAACAATGATTCGTACCAGAACCGTGACCGGCCTTAGGACTGACCCGCCTGCCCGCCGCTTGCGTGTAACCAATCGCTGGCCCAGGCACACCCTGGCGCTGACCAGCATCATGGCTGCCATGACTCTACTGGTCACCCTGGTGAGCCCCGTCGCGCCCGCCCGCGCCGTCGATTACCCCTCCTGGCAGGACCTGCAAAACGCCAAGGCGAACACCGCCTCGGCGGCCGCGCAGGTCACCGCTATCGAGAATCTCATTGCCGGCCTACAGGTGCAGGTACAAGAGACTCAGGCTGCAGCCGAAAAGAGTGCCAATGAACTCGAGGTGGCTCAGCAGGAATTCGACGACGCCACCCGACGTGCCGAAGATATCCAGACCCAGGCCGACGCGAGCAAGGCCACAGCGGATGCCGCGACCAAGCAAGCCGGCCAGCTCGCCGCCCAGCTCTACCGCACCGGTGGCACCGATCTCAGCGTGAACCTGTTCTTGGAGGGCGAGGGAGACGGTGCCGATGCCGACCTGCTGTTGGCCAAACTCGGCAACATGAGCAAGCTCGTTGAGCGCAGCTCCGACGTCTACGAATCGGCGCAGTCGGCCACGAACAACGCCCAGTCTCTCGGTGACCAGGCCAAAGTCGCGCAGTCCGAACGCGAGACTCTGCGCGTCGCCGCCGAGGCCGCGCTCGCCGCAGCCCAGGCTGCCGCCGAAGCAGCAGCGAACGCGCTGGCCGACTCCGAGGCCAAGAGCGTGGAACTGGAGCAGCAGCTGCAGTTCATGCGCGACGCCCAAGCCACTACGACAGCCGGGTATGAAGCCGGAGTTGCCGAACGCGCCCGGCTTGAAGCCATCCGGGTTGCGGCTGAAGCGGCGGCAAAGGCCGCCGCTGCCGCAGCGGCGCGTGCCAACAGCGGAGGGTCCGGTGGTTCCGTGAGCATGACCGGCTGGGCCGTTCCGGCCAGCGGTCGAATCACCGGCGGCTTCGGCCCTCGGTCGGTCATCTGTAACGGTGGCCAGTGCAGCGGCAGCTTCCACTACGCCACCGACCTCGGCACCGGCTGCGGTTCGCCCATCTACGCCGCCCACGCTGGCGTCGTCACCTGGGCTGGCGTTCTCGGCACGTACGGCAACTTCGTGAAGATCAGCCACGGCGACAACGTCTCAACCGGCTACGCCCACATTCAAAACGGCGGCTATAACGTTCGTTCCGGCCAGTCCGTGTCCGCCGGGCAGATCATCGCCTATTCCGGGGATACCGGCGCCGCCAACGGCTGCCACCTGCACTTCGAAGTGTGGATTGGTGGAAACCGCATCAATCCCGTTCCATTCATGGCCGACCGGGGAGCATCACTTGGCTAAGAGCACTACAACCGCACCGAGCACCACCGCACGCGCACGGGGTCGCACCAAGTCGAAGCGGCTGCTGTCGGCGGTGGCGATAGGCGCGGTCTCGGCGGTCACAGCATCCGTTGCCGCTGCCGGCGGGGCAGCCTTCGCCGCCCCCGACTATCCGAGCTGGAATGACGTCGAAAAGGCCAAGCAGAACGAATCGACCAAGCAGGCCGAGATCGCCACTCTCGGCGAGCTGTTGAACGGGCTGGCCAGCCAGGCCGCGAAGGCCGTCACGACCGCGCAGATTGCGGCCGAGGCCTACCGAGTGACGCAGGATGCCCTGGACGCCGCTACCGTGCGCGAAACCAGCCTCAGTGAGCAGGCTGCAACCGCCGAAGCCACCGCCGCAACATCGAAGATGCGGGCCGGCCTCATCGCCGCGCACCTCGCCAAGTCCGGTGCCAGCGGTCTGTCACTCAACCTGTTCCTGAACGGCAACAGCGCGGATGACCTGCTCAGCCAGCTCGGAACGGCCAGCAAGCTGAGTGAGCAGTCGGAGCAGATCTACACCGAAGCCGTGCAGGACAAGAACGCGGCCGAGTCCCTCGGTGAGCAGGCCGCATCGGCGACAGAGGAACGCGAACGTCTCACCGAAGAGTCCAAGACCACCTTTGATGCCGCCACGGCGAGCTCGACCGCAGCCGAGGCCGCTTACAACACTCAGCAACGCAAGTCGAGCGAACTGTTCGAACAACTCGCCTTGCTCAAAGACACCACGGCCGAGGCCGAACGCAGCTTCCATGCCGGCGAAGACGCGGCCGCTGCGGCCAGCGCGTTCGCGCAGGCGCAGGCTTCTGCTGCTGCCATAGCGGATGCCGCGGCCGCGCAGGCCGTGCGGGATACCGCAGCCGCAGCCGCAGCCGCAGCCGGTTCAGGTTCAGGTTCAGGTTCAGGTGCCGGTTCTGGATCAGGTTCGGGTTCTGGGTCGGTTGCGCCGTCCGTGCCGGCAACGCCGTCCCCACCCGTCGCCCTGCCCAATGCGAGCATCGTCGACACCGCGCTGGCGTTCGCCAACGCCCAGCTCGGCGACCGCTACGTCTTCGGCGGCTCCGGCCCAGACGCCTGGGACTGCTCCGGCCTGACCAAGGCCGCCTACGCAGCGGCTGGTGTCTACATCGGAACCCACTCGGCCACGAACCAGTACAACACCATGGCCAGCCAAGGCAAGCTGGTCTCCTTCGCCCAGGTGCAGGTGGGCGACCTGGTGTTCTGGGGCAGCCCCGGCAACTATTACCACGTGGCGATTTACGCGGGGAACGGCCAGGTTCTCGAAGCGCCGAACCCCTCGTCGCGGGTGCGCGTGCACAGCATCTGGTCGTCTTGGGCTGTGGCGCCCTACGTGGGTCGCCCGGCCGCCTAACACCGCGCCGGATAGGCCGCCCGGTGGCTAATTCAGGAGATCCTCGCGGCATCGCACGATGGCTGGCGGACCAGTGCGCGCGCGGCGGCCCTTCCCTGCCGATTTCCTGAATTAGCCCCCGCGAGCAGGCCCACAGACAAAACGAAGGCCCCCTGGTCAGTCAGGGGGCCTTCGTCGGTACCGGGCTAGTGGCCCTCTGCGGCCAGCTTCGCAATGCCGTCGACCACGATCTGGTTGGCCTCTTCGGCGTCGCCCCAGCCCTCCGTCTTGACCCACTTATTCGGCTCGAGGTCCTTGTAGTGCTCGAAGAAGTGCTCGATTTCCTTGCGGGTGTACTCCGGAATGTCGAGGACATCCTGGATGTGATTCCAGCGCGGGTCGCCGGCCGGAACGGCGATGACCTTGGCGTCGCTTCCGCCGTCATCGGTCATGTTGAACACGCCGACCGGGCGCACTGAGACGCCAACGCCCGGGAACAGCGGGTAGTCGAGCAGCACGAGAACGTCGACGGGGTCGCCGTCGAGGCCGAGCGTGTTCTCGAAGTAGCCGTAGTCGGTGGGGTACATGAAGCTCGTGTAGAGCACGCGGTCGAGGTACACGCGACCGGTTTCGTGGTCCACCTCATACTTGTTGCGGCTCCCGCGAGGGATTTCGATGACTGCGTCGTATTCGGCCATGGCTGGTTTCTCCCTTGATCAAAGTCTGCCGCTAACGTTACTGGATGGAATCTCCCCGCCCCCCGCGCCTGACCCCGGCCGTCGCCGACATTCGCCGGGCCGTGCGCGAGCTGCTGCCGCCGGAGGGCCTCGTTCTGGTCGGCCTGAGCGGCGGCGCCGATTCGCTCGCGCTCGCCGCCGCGACCGCTTTCGAAGCCGGGCGGTTGGGCATCCGTGCCGGCGCGGTCATCGTCGATCACAACCTGCAAACCGGGTCAGCGGATGTCGCGGCGCGGGCCGCCGAGGCCGCCAGCCGGCTGGGCCTCGACCCTGTACTGGTGCTGAGCGTGACCGTCCAGCGTGACGGGACCGGCCCGGAGGCCGCGGCACGCGTTCAACGGTACGCGGCGTTCGATACTGCCCTGGCCAAGACCGGCGCGAGCGGCGTACTGCTCGGCCACACCCTCGACGACCAGGCCGAAACCGTGCTCCTCGGCCTCGCCCGCGGCTCCGGATCGACCAGCCTGCGAGGCATGGCGGCGCGAACCGGGCCGATTCTCAGGCCGTTGCTCGGCATCCGTCGTGCCCAAACCTGGCAATTCTGCACCGATGCCGGCCTCGAGCCGTGGAGCGACCCGCAGAACTTCGACCCGCGCTACGCCCGGGTGCGGGTGCGAGAAACGGTGCTGCCGCTGCTGGAAACCGAACTCGGCCCCGGGGTCGCCGGGGCGCTCGCCCGCACCGCCGAGACCCTGCGGGAAGACTCGGACGCCCTCGACGCGCTGGCGCGCACGATGTTGCGGGAAAACTGGGCCAATGGGAAGATCGCCACGGACCTGCTGGACGCGCAGTCGGCCGCCGTGCGGCAGCGCGTGATTCGGTTCGGAGTCGAGGCGATGTGCGGCGTGTGGCTGACTCGAGTGCAGACCCTGGCCGTGGCCGCGCTGGTGACCGACTGGCACGGACAGGGAGCGCTCAGCCTGCCAGGTATTAGAGTTGTACGGCAGGACGGAATGTTGATTTTTTCCGTTCTTTGACACATCTAAAGAAAAGGACTGCACCTTTCACATGGAACCTCGCGACATTGACGGCGACCTCACCGAGATCCTGATCAGCGAGGAGCAGATTCGGGCTCGCCTGGCCGAAATGTCACGCCAGATCGAAGTCGACTACGCCGGCACCGACCTGCTGCTGGTCGGCGTGCTCAAGGGCGCGGTCATGGTCATGGCCGATCTGGCCCGCGAACTGCATCACCCGGTGACCATGGACTGGATGGCGGTCAGTTCCTACGGCTCCGGAACGCAGTCCAGCGGCGTCGTACGCATTTTGAAGGACCTCGATACCGACCTCTCCGGTCGCAACGTGCTCATCGTTGAGGACATCATCGACTCCGGCCTGACCCTCTCGTGGCTGTTGGCGAACCTGAAAACGCGCGGTCCGGCATCCATTGAGATCTGCGCTTTGCTGCGGAAGCCTGATGCCGCGCGCGTCGACATCGACGTGAAATACGTGGGTTTCAACATTCCGAACAAGTTCGTGGTGGGCTATGGCCTCGACTACGACGAGAAGTACCGCAACCTGCGCTCGGTCGGCATTCTCGCCCCGCACGTCTACTCCACCGTCGCCGCAGCCGCGCTCTAGCCACAGCCTGCACCAAGCCCCAAGTTTTCCTTTGGGCGAACACACGGCATTCCCTTGCAATCGAGCGCTAGCCTGAGGTCACCATGAACGTCAAGAAGCTACTCCGCGGCCCGATTCTCTACATTGTGCTCGCCGTCATCGCCGTCTGGGTGGGGTCAAGCCTCATCACCATGAGTGGATTCCGCGAGGTCAGCACGCAAGAGGGCCTCGGCTACCTCAAGTCGGGCAACGTCGCCGAAGCCACCATCGTCGACGGTGAACAGCGCGTCGACCTCACGCTGACCAAGGCCAGCGGTGACCTCGGCACCCAGGTGCAGTTCTACTACGTCGCCCCGCGTGGCGAAGAGATCATCACCGCGGTCACCGCCGCGAACCCCAAGGACGGCTTCACCGACGAGGTACCCCAGCCCAACTGGGTGCTCTCGGTTCTAAGCTTCCTGCTCCCCGTGCTGCTGATCGGTGCCTTCTTCTGGCTCATGATCTCGATGCAGGGCGGTGGCAGCAAGGTCATGAAGTTTGGCAAGTCCAAGGCCAAGCTCGTCTCCAAGGAAAGCCCGCAGGTCACCTTCGCCGACGTCGCCGGCGCAGACGAAGCCATCGAAGAACTCGAAGAGATCAAAGACTTTCTCAAGGAACCCGCCAAATTCCAGGCGGTCGGCGCCCGCATCCCGAAGGGCGTGCTGCTCTACGGCCCTCCCGGAACCGGTAAAACGCTGCTCGCCCGCGCGGTCGCAGGCGAGGCCAACGTGCCGTTCTACGCCATCAGCGGCTCGGACTTCGTCGAAATGTTCGTCGGTGTCGGCGCCAGCCGGGTGCGCGACCTGTTCAGCCAAGCCAAAGAGAACGCTCCCGCCATTATCTTCATCGACGAGATCGACGCTGTCGGCCGTCACCGCGGCGCCGGCATGGGCGGCGGCCACGACGAACGCGAGCAGACCCTCAACCAGCTGCTGGTCGAGATGGACGGCTTCGACGTGAAGGCGAACGTCATCCTCATCGCCGCCACCAACCGCCCCGACATCCTCGACCCCGCGCTGCTGCGCCCGGGCCGGTTCGACCGGCAGATCGGCGTCGACGCACCCGACATGCTCGGCCGCAAGCGCATCCTCGAGGTGCACTCCAAGGGCAAGCCGATGGCCGAAGGCGTCGACCTTGAAGTGCTCGCCCGCAAGACACCTGGCTTCACCGGAGCCGACCTGGCCAACGTGCTCAACGAAGCCGCGCTGCTCACCGCCCGGTCCAACGCCCAGCTCATCGACAACCGTGCGCTCGACGAAGCCGTCGACCGGGTCATGGCCGGACCGCAGCGCCGCACCCGCGTCATGCGCGACAAAGAGAAGCTCATCACCGCGTACCACGAGGGCGGCCACGCCCTCGTCGCCACCGCGATGAACTTCACCGACCCGGTGACCAAGATCACCATTTTGCCGCGCGGCCGGGCCCTCGGCTACACGATGGTGATGCCGCTCGAAGACCGCTACTCGGTCACCCGAAACGAACTGCTCGACCAGCTGGCCTACGCCATGGGCGGCCGCGTCGCCGAAGAAATCATCTTTCACGACCCGACCAGCGGCGCCTCCAATGACATCGAGAAAGCCACGGCGACCGCACGCAAGATGGTCACCGAATTCGGCATGAGCAGTGTCGTCGGCCCGCTCAAGCTCGGCCAGGGCTCCGGTGAGGTCTTCCTCGGCCGCGACATGGGCCACCAGCGCGACTACTCGGAGCGCGTCGCCGAGAGCGTCGACCGCGAGGTGCGCCAGCTGCTCGAAGACGCCCACGACGAGGCCTACGAAGTTCTGATCAAGAACCGTGTCATTCTCGACAACCTCGCCACGGCCCTGCTCGAACATGAGACTCTCGACCAGACCGCCCTGGCCGAGATCTTCGCCAACGTCGAGAAGCTGCCGTCGCGCCCGCAGTGGCTCTCCAGCGACAAGCGACCCGTTTCCGACGTGCCGCCCATCGCCATGCCGGCCCCGAAGGCTCCCATCGACGGCGCTGCCGTTGACGGAGGCATCTCCAGCGGCGACGCCGTTCCCGCCAAACCAAAGCGCGCGCCGGCCCGCAACCCCCGCCCCGCAACCGCCTAGGCGCCCGTGGCAGTGGATAGGGCGCGCATCCAGGCGGCCGTCTTGGAGATCCTCGCTGCAATCGGCGAGGATCCGGAGCGAGTGGGCCTGGAAAGCACCCCGCGACGGGTAGCGGATGCCTACGCCGAGTTCTTCGCCGGCCTCGACCAGAACCCGCAGGACCTGCTGGCGGACTTCGTTCCGGTCGGGGAAAGCACGGGCGAACTCGTGCTGCTGCGCGACATCGCCTTTCGTTCGATCTGCGAACACCACTTGCTGCCCTTCCTCGGCATCGCGCACGTGGCCTACCTGCCAGGGGACCGCGTCGTTGGGCTCGGCCGACTACCAGCCGTGGTCGAAACCATCGCAGCCAGGCCCCAGCTGCAGGAGCGGCTCACCGAAGAGATCGCCGATGCGCTGCAGACCGGCCTTGACCCGATCGGCGTTCTCGTCGTGCTCGACGCCGTGCACGGCTGCGTCGGCACCCGCGGCCCGCGGCAGAGCGCGAGCTCGACCGTGACCATGGCCTCCCGCGGCGCCCTGACCGATCCGACGGCTCGCGCCGAGATCATCGCGCTGATTGCGGCCGGCGGATGACGCTCATCATGGGCGTGCTCAACGTCACCCCCGATTCGTTCAGCGATGGCGGCCAGTGGGCGTCAACGGATGCCGCCATCGAGCACGGCCTGCTACTGCACGCCCAGGGCGCTGACCTGATCGACGTGGGCGGCGAGTCAACCCGGCCCGGCGCCACCCGGGTGTCGCCCGAGCAGGAACAGCGCCGGGTCATCCCCGTCGTCGCCGAGCTCGCCCGGCAGGGCCTCAAACTCAGCATCGACACGCTCAACGCCTCGACCGCCCGCGCAGCAGCGCAAGCCGGTGCGAGCGTCATCAACGACGTTTCCGGCGGACTCGCCGACCCCGGCATGGCCGCCGTCGCCGCCGACACCGGCCTCACCTATATCGCCATGCACTGGCGTGCCCACGCTCAGCAGATGGATACCCTCGACGACTACGGCGACGTCGTCACCGACGTTGTCGCGGAACTGAGCGCCCGCGTCGACGCGCTGACCGCCGCCGGAGTGGCCCGGGATCGAATCGTGCTCGACCCGGGCCTCGGATTCTCCAAGAAGACCGAACACAACTGGCAGCTCCTCCATCGGCTCGACGCCTTCGCCGCACTCGACCTCCCGGTCATGGTCGGGGCGTCCCGCAAACGCTTTCTCGCCAGCGTGCTGCCGGTCGGTGCCCCCGTCATCGAGCGAGACCTGGCCACCGCGGTGGTCAGCGTGTTGGCCGCCCAGGCCGGCGCCTGGGCGGTGCGGGTGCACGACGTCGCGGCGACCCGCACGGCCCTGAACGTACTGGCCAGTGTTCGGCGGTCGACGCCCTGCGTCACGGAGGAATTGCCGGGACCCGCGTCGAGTCCGTCACAATGGACCCATGACTGATTCGATCACCCTCACCGGCCTGCGGGTGAACGCCCACCACGGCGTCTACGACTTCGAGAAGGAAAACGGCCAGGACTTCGTCATCGACGTCACCGTCTGGCTCGATCTGGTGCGCGCAGCGGCGAGCGACGACGTGACCCAGACCATCCACTATGGCGAACTCGCCGAGGAGGTCACGGCCGCGGCCGCGCACAACCCGGTCGACCTCATCGAAACCGTCGCCGAGCGCATCGCGGGCGTCGTGCTGGCCCACCCGCCAGCCTTGCGCGTGCAGGTCACGGTGCACAAGCCGCAGGCCCCGATCTCCGTGCCGTTCACCGATGTGGCTGTGCAAATCACCCGGTCGCGGTCATGACCGGGTCAACGGCACGCGTCGTGCTCGCCCTCGGCAGTAATCTGGGCGACCGCGAGGCCACCCTGTCCGAGGCCGTGCGCGATCTGGCCGCCCTGCCCGGGGCCGCGCTCATGGCCGTCTCGCCCGCCTACGAATCGGCCGCGGTGAAACCGGGCGGCGTCGACGAGAGCGCGCCGCGCTACCTCAACGCGGTGCTGACCATCGACTACGCGGGCGACCCACACGGCCTGCTCGACGCCGTCAACGCCATCGAGGCGGAGCACGGCCGGGTACGCGCCGAACGCTGGGGCGACCGCACACTGGACATCGACCTCATCGTGTTCGGCGATCTGAGCGTCGACGACGACCGCCTGACCCTTCCGCATCCGCGTGCAGCGGAACGAGACTTCGTCCTCGCTCCCTGGCTCGACGTCGACTCCGCAGCCGTTATCCCGGGCCGCGGTCTGGTGCGCGACCTCCTGGCCGCGACCGGCAATACGGTGCACCGGGCAGCGGATGACGCAGACCTCGCGCTGGGTGCCGGGCAATGAAGCGCTCCCACGCGACCGGGCTGCTCGCCGTTCTGCTGATCGGCCTCGTGATCGGCTTTCTGCTCGAGATCGCCTTCGCGGCCTCCGGTGCCCCGATCGTCGTTCCGCCGGTCACCCTGCCGCTGACTCTGATCCTGCTGGGTGCGGTGGTCGTCAGCCTGGCCTGGCAGGTGCGCCAAGGCAGCCATCGCAAGGCGCTGCGCCGCATCGACCCGTTCTGGGCGATGCGCGTGGCCGTGCTGTCGAAGGCGACCTCGCTGTCTTCGTCGCTGCTGCTCGGTGCCGCCCTCGGCGTCGTGCTGTACATTCTCACCCGATCGGTCGTTCCGGCGGTCACGTCCTTGTGGCTCGCGATCGGTACGGCCATCGGGGCGGCCCTCATGCTCACGGCCGGCCTGGTGGCCGAACACTTCTGCACCCTGCCGCCCGACAATGACAGGAACGGCGACACCGACGAGTCTGGAGGTACCCGTGCCTGATCCTGACCTGACCGACGTGAACCTGCCGGCAGTGCTGCCTCCGACGGCTGACCTGCCCGAGCCGTCGAAACGCCTCGAACTGGCCGACGTGGGGGAGTGGAAGCGCGTCTCCCCGAAGTACGTGCTGGTCGAGATCGTCGGCACCATCGTGAACGCCGTCGTCGTCTGCGGCGGAGCGAGCCTGCTCTGGCTGCTGCTCGATGCGACCTGGGCAATGTGGGTTGGCATCGTGGTGCTCGTCCTGTCGATCATCAACCTCATCTTCGAACCCCGGCGCGTGCGCTCCATCGGCTACCTGCTGCGCGACGATGACCTGCTCTTTCGCCGCGGCATCCTCTTTCAACGCTTCGTCGCGGTGCCCTACGGGCGTATGCAGCTCATTGACATCACCCGCGGCCCGGTCGCCCGCTGGCTGGGCCTGGCCGATCTCAAGTTCGTGACCGCCGCGGCGACCGCCGGGGTATCTATTCCCGGCCTGGCCGAGGCCGACGCTGAAAGCCTGCGCGACCGGCTGGTGGAACTCGCGGAGAGCCGCCGGGCGGGGCTGTGACCGAGCCCGCCGCTGCGGTTCCGGCGCCCCTCGCAGCACCGCGCACCGACCTCACCGACGGTGAATGGCACCGCCTGCACCCGGCGACCCCGCTGCTGCGCGGCGGAATCTTCATGGTGGCCATCATCGGCTTCATCGTGGCCAACCTGCGCGAACGCCTCATCGATCTGTTCATCGGCGAAGAGAATTACGGTAGCGATCCGATCGACGAGATCTACCAGCGCGGGGCCACCGGCTGGGCGTTGCTCATCATCGCCGGCATTCTGCTGGTCATCCTCGTAGCCTTTTATTTGTCTTGGCGCATGCACACCTTTCGTGTTAACGGCGAAGTCGTCGAAGTGCGCAGCGGCCTCGTTTTTCGCAGTCACCGCAAGGCCCGCCTCGACCGGGTGCAGGGCGTCAACCTCGCCCGGCCGTTGATTCCCCGCCTGTTCGGTGCCGCCCGACTCGAAATCACCGTCGCCGGGCAAGATGGCAACGTGCAGCTCGCGTACCTCGGCTCGAAACTAGCGGATGACCTGCGCCGCGACATCCTGCACCTCGCCTCGGGCCTGCGCCAGGCCAGGCAGCCCGGCACGGCACCCGACGCACCCGGCGCCCTCGCGGCCGCCGCACAGCCCCTGCCCGGCGACAGCGCCGCGCCACCGCTGATCGGCCCGCCCATCGCCCACTCCGCCCTCGGCGACTTCGCAACCGCGCGCTTCAACGAGTTTCGGGCGCCGGAACTGGACCCGGATGCCGCCCCACCGGAGTCGATCGTGCGCATTCCGCCGGGGCGGCTGATCGGGTCGGTCGTGCTGAGCGGCTTCACCGTCTTTCTCCTGCTGGCCGGTGTCGGCCTCATCATCAGCGTGATCGCCGGCAGCAGCGGCTGGGTGCTCGTAGCCGTGCTGCCCGGCCTCATCGGCAGCGCTGGATACTACTTCTCCCGCATCACCAAGACGTTGCGATTCAGCATCGCGGGCACCACCGACGGAGTGCGCGTCGGCTACGGGCTGCTCTCGACCAGCAGCCAGACCCTGCCGCCCGGGCGCATCCACGCCATCAAGGTGTCACAGCCCATTCTCTGGCGCCGTTTCGGATGGTGGCAGATCAGCATCAACACCGCCGGGCAGACGTCCGGCCGCAGCAGTGGCGCGGTGACGAGCACCACCCTGCTGCCGGTCGGCACCCTCGCCGACGTCGAAAAAGTACTGCAACTGGCGCTTCCCGGGTTCGACACCGACGCCCACCGTGCCTTGGTCGAAAACGGCATGCTCGGCGGCCGCAAACGTGACGCCGGCCTCGCCGATTTTTACAGCAACGCCCCAGCGCGGGCCGTCTGGCTGCGCCCGTTCTCGTGGTGGCGCACCGGCTGGGCCGTCTCTGGCCCGGTGGCCCTGATACGTCGCGGCGTGCTGTCGCGCGACCTCATTCTGGTGCCCCTCGCACGCATGCAGGGAGTGCGCATCAGCCAGGGCGCCGTTCGGCGCCGACTGCGCCTCGCTTCGGCCGACCTGCACACGGTCGCCGGACCGGTCAGTGCCTCGCTCAGCGTCATCGACGTTGACGAAGCCCTCGTCTTGTTCGAGTGGATGTCGACGGGCGCGGTGCGATCGGCCCTCGCCGATACCAGTCACCACTGGAGTCGGACTGCGACTCCAGGGCCAGCCACGGAGGCCGCCGAATGAACGCCAAACCGGGACGCCTCGGCGTCGGAATCATCGGCGCCGGCCACGTCGGCCCCATTCTCGGAGCCGCCCTCGCTGGCGCCGGCCACGCCATCGTCGGCATCTCCGCGATCTCGCAGGCCAGTCGAGACCGCGCCGAAGCCATTCTGCCGCTCGTGCCGATTCTGCCCGTGCCCGAGGTCGTCGAACGCAGCGAACTGGTCATCATCGCCGTGCCCGACGCCCAGCTGGAAAGCCTCGTGCAGGGCCTCGCCGCGACCAACACCTGGCAGCCCGGCCAACTCGTGCTCCACACCTCCGCCCGCTACGGCACCGCGGTGCTCGCGCCCGCGCAGGCCGCCGGCGCGATTCCGCTCGCCATCCACCCAGCCATGGCCTTCACCGGAACGAGTCTCGACCTGGCCCGCCTCGCCGACAGCTACTTCGCCGTGACCGCGCCAGGTCCGGTGCTGCCGATCGGGCAGGCGCTCGTCGTGGAGATGGGCGGCGAACCGCTCATCGTCGCCGAGGCGGACCGCACCAGCTACGCCGAAGCCATCCAGATTGCCACCGTGTTCTCCACCTCGATCGTCGAGCAGGCCACCCGGCTGCTCGACGGAATCGGCCTCGAGCATCCGGGGGCTATTCTTGGTCCGCTGCTGCGCTCTGCGATGGAAAACGCCCTCGGGCGCACGAGCCCCGAACGACTGGACCTGGCCGGGTTCGACCAGATCGAGCAGCGACAGCATCCGTTTGATGACGACCGGGAGGTCGAATGAGTACCATCGAAGTTCTCAGCACCATTGCCGAACTGCACGACCGTCTGGGGCAGGCCCGCGACCGCGCGGCGCTGACCGGCGGAGACACGCGCACCGTGCTGGTGCCGACCATGGGGGCGCTGCACGCCGGACACCTCGCGCTGGTGCGGCGGGCACGCGCGCTCGCCGACATCGTGGTGGTATCGATCTTCGTGAACCCGCTGCAGTTCGGCGCTGGCGAAGACCTCGACAGCTACCCGCGCACCCTCGACGCCGACCTCGCTGCTCTGGCGGCCGAGAACGTCTCGTTTGTGTTCGCGCCGAGCGCCCGCGAGATGTATCCGGGCGGTGCCAGCGACACCCGGGTGACCACCGGCCCGGTCGGCTCGCTCTACGAGGGTGCCGCGCGCCCCGGTCACTTCGACGGCATGCTCACCGTCGTGGCAAAACTACTGAACATCGTCACACCGGATGCCGCGGTGTTCGGCCAAAAAGACGGCCAGCAGGCGTTTTTGGTGCAGCGGATGGTTGCCGATCTCAACGTGCGCACGGTCATCGAGGTCGTCGAGACCGTACGCGAACCGAGTGGTCTGGCCCTGTCGAGCCGCAACCGCTATCTCGACGACGCCGGGCACACGGCGGCGCAGGCCCTGTTCGCCGGGCTCAGCGCGGCGGTGGAGGCGGCGCCGGCCGGCCCGACTGCTGCCCTCGCGGCTGCGAATGCGCGCATTGGCTCCCAGTCGCTGGTTAAACTGGACTATCTCGTGATCGTGCACCCACTGACGCTGTTGACGGTGCCGGGCGACTATCGAGGGCCGGCCCGGATGCTCGTGGCCGCGCGGGTGGGCGCGACCCGGCTGATCGACAACGTGTCGCTCACCCTGGGGTGAGGGGCAGCATCCGCTTTATTGTGAACAGACAGCACCAACGAAAGAAGTATATGAGCCAGAATCCCACGCCCGCCGCGACCGACGACGAGGGCTTCTCCGACGCGGAGATGAACGAGCAGAAGGCCGTGCGCCTCGGCAAACGCGACCGCCTGAACGCGTCCGCCGCGAGCCCGGCCGGCGGCGCGTACCCGGTTTCGGTTCCGGTCACCCACACAATTCCGGCCGTGCGCGCCGAATTCGGCGACCTCGAAGCGGATGCCGTCACCGGCGTCACCGTGGGACTGGCCGGCCGCATCGTGCACCTGCGCAACACCGGCAAGCTATGCTTCGCGAGCCTGCAGTCGGGTGACGGCACCCGGATCCAGGCCATGGTCTCCCTCGCCGCCGTCGGCGACGAGTCCCTCGCTGCCTGGAAGGAGCTGGTCGACCTCGGCGACCACCTGTTCGTTACCGGAGAGGTCATCTCGAGCCGCCGCGGCGAGCTGTCGATCATGGTGACCGACTGGCGGGTCGCTTCGAAGGCGCTGCTGCCGCTGCCCAACCTGCACAGTGAGCTCAGCGAAGAGACCCGGGTGCGCAGTCGCTACCTCGACCTGATCAGCCGCGAGCAGGCCCGTACCAACGTGCTCTCGCGCTCCAAAGCTGTTGCAAGCCTGCGTCGCACCTTCACCGACCGAGGCTTCATCGAGATCGAAACCCCGATGCTGCAGACGATGCATGGCGGGGCATCCGCTCGCCCGTTCCAGACCCACAGCAACGCCTTCGACACCGAGCTGTTCCTGCGTATCGCACCCGAGCTGTTCCTGAAGCGGGCTGTTGTTGGCGGCATCGACCGCGTCTACGAGATCAACCGCAACTTTCGCAACGAGGGCGCGGACTCGACCCACTCACCCGAGTTCGCGATGCTCGAGGCCTATGAGGCCTACGGCGATTACAACTCCATCGCCGACCTCACCCAGAAGCTTATTCAGGATGCCGCGTTTGCTATTGCCGGATCATGCGTGGTGACCTGGGCCGACGGTACCCTGTTCGACCTCGGCGGCGACTGGGACCGCATCGGCATGTACGACAGCCTGTCGGTGGCCGCAGGAATCACTATCACGCCAGCGACACCGCTCGCCGACCTCGTTGCGCTCGCCGCGCGCGAGGGCATCGAGATCGACCACCCCATCCACGGCAAGTACGTCGAGGAACTGTGGGAGCACTTCGTCAAGGGTTCACTCGTGCGCCCCACCTTCGTTATGGACTTTCCGATCGACACCAGCCCCCTTGTGCGTGGACATCGTTCGGTGGCCGGCGTCGTCGAGAAGTGGGACCTCTACGTGCGCGGCTTCGAACTGGCCACCGGCTACTCCGAGCTCGTCGACCCGGTCGTGCAGCGCGAACGCTTCATCGAACAGGCCAGCCTCGCCGCCGGCGGTGACCCGGAGGCTATGCGCCTTGACGAAGAATTTCTGCGCGCCCTCGAATACGGCATGCCGCCGACCGGTGGCATGGGCATGGGCATCGACCGTATGCTGATGGCCCTGACCGGGCTCGGCATTCGCGAAACAATTCTCTTTCCACTGGTGAAGTAATGAACTATCTGCCCGACGACGAGTTGAAGCCGGACAAGGGTGGGCGCAAGCTGTCGATGAACCGCATCGCGCTCTGGGTTATCGTCGGCGGTGTCGGGGTGTATTACCTGGGCGCCGGCATGTTCGGCCTGCTCAGCAAGTAGGGCGCCTTTGCGCGTAGTCTGGGGTTGTGATTGAGAACTTCTGGGGTAACGCGCTCTTTTCGGTCGTACCCACCATTGCGCTCGGCCTGGTCTTCTGGATGCTGATGCGCGCGATCCTGCGCGCCGACCGTACCGAACGCAAGGTGTACGCCCAAATCGAAGCCGAAGAACGCGCCAGGCTCGGTCTCGACAAACCGACCACCTAAGTACCAATGTTCGGCATCGACGGCCTGACCATCACCGTTCTGCTGGCCCTGATCGCCGACTTCTCCGTTCGCGTGGTGGCCATCATCGTGGTCCCGCGCAATCGCCGCCCGATGTCGGGCATGGCCTGGCTGCTGACCATCTTCTTCATTCCGTACCTCGGTGTGCTGCTGTTTCTGATGATCGGCTACCGCACCCTGCCGAAGAAGCGCCGCCTGATGCAGGATGAAATCAACAAGTTCATCCTCGACAGCACCGAGGGTATGGAACTGGTGAGCCGCGAGCATCCGTGGCCGAGCTGGCTCGAATCGGTCGTCGAACTCAACCGCAACCTCGGGGCGATGCCGCTCGTCGGCGACAACACGGCCAGCCTGATCAACGAATACCAGGTGGCCTTCGACACCATGATCGCCGACATCAACCTGGCCAAGAAATATGTGCACGTCGAGTTTTATATCCTCTCGCTCGATCACACCACCGCGCCCTTCTTCGACGCCCTCGAAAACGCGCACAAACGCGGCGTCAGCGTGCGGGTGCTCCTGGACCACATTCAGTCGATGCGTAAGCCCGGCTTTCGCCAGACCAAGAAACGGCTGACGGATGCCGGTATTCCGTGGCAGTTGATGCTGCCGGTGCAGCCGTTCAAGGGCAAATGGCAGCGGCCCG
Organism: Cryobacterium sp. TMT1-66-1; assembly: GCF_004403435.1. Lineage (NCBI taxonomy): Bacteria > Bacillati > Actinomycetota > Actinomycetes > Micrococcales > Microbacteriaceae > Cryobacterium > Cryobacterium sp. TMT1-66-1. The sequence continues at coordinate 129,046 of NZ_SOGP01000016.1, read as the reverse complement.
ACCTGCGCAACCATCGCAAGCTGCTCATCGTCGACGGCCTGGTCGGATTCATGGGGTCGCAGAACATCATCGACCGCACCTACAACATGCGCAAAAACATTCGTCGCGGATTGATGTGGAAAGACTTCATGACGCGGCTGGAGGGCCCGATCGTGTCGGGACTCAACGCCATCTTCATCACCGACTGGTACAGCGAAACCAATGAACTGCTCACCCGCGACATCGAGCCGGTGCATCCGAGACCGGTAACGGATGCTCTCGACTGCCAGGTCGTGCCGAGCGGCCCCGGGTTCAAGGGCGAAAACAATCTGCGCCTGTTCCTCGCGCTGCTCTATTACGCGCAGGATCGCATCATCATCACGAGCCCGTATTTCGTGCCAGACGAATCCATCATGTATGCCATCACGACCGCCGTGCAGCGGGGGCTGCACGTGGAACTGTTCGTGTCGGAGATCGGCGACCAGGCCGTGGTGTATCACGCCCAGCGCTCCTACTACGAGGAGCTATTGACCGCTGGCGTGCACATCTACATGTACAAGGCGCCGTATATTCTGCACGCGAAGCACTTCACGATCGATGACGAGGTGGCGGTCGTCGGCTCCAGCAACATGGACCAGCGCTCGTTCAGCCTCAACATGGAGGTGTCGCTCATGGTGCGCGGCCGGTCGTTCGTGCGCAACCTGCGCGCCATGGAAGACGAGAACCGGCGCAACAGCCGCGAGCTCACTCTCGAGGAATGGCTCAAGCAGCCGCTGCGCTCCACCATCCTCGACAACCTCGCCCGCCTCACGTCCGCGGTGCAATAGGCAGCCCATAACGCCTACGGCGAACAAACGCCCGCGAGGCGCGCAGGCTGGTTATTCTCGATGTAACGGCACCAACTGCCCTGGCGCCAAGGGAGCGATCATATGTTTGAGAGATTTACCGACCGAGCTCGTCGCGTCGTCGTTTTGGCCCAGGAAGAGGCCAAGATGCTCAACCACAACTACATCGGTACCGAGCACATTTTGCTCGGGCTGATTCACGAGGGTGAAGGCGTCGCCGCGAAGGCCCTCGAGAGCCTCGGCATCTCGCTGGATGCCGTGCGCGAGCAGGTTCAGGACATCATCGGCCAGGGGCAGCAGCAGCCCACCGGCCACATCCCCTTCACGCCCCGTGCGAAGAAGGTTCTCGAGCTGAGCCTGCGCGAAGCGCTGCAGCTCGGCCACAACTACATCGGAACCGAGCACATTCTGCTCGGCCTCATTCGCGAGGGCGAGGGCGTCGCCGCCCAGGTTCTCGTGAAGCTCGGTGCCGACCTCAATCGAGTGCGCCAGCAGGTCATCCAGCTCCTCTCCGGTTACCAGGGCAAGGAGCAGGTGGCGGTCGGTGCCAACGAGCAGGCGGCCAACACGGCCGGCAGCCAGGTGCTCGACCAGTTCGGTCGCAACCTCACCCAGATGGCCCGCGATAACAAACTCGACCCGGTCATCGGGCGCGAGAAAGAGATCGAGCGGGTCATGCAGATCCTCTCGCGTCGCACCAAGAACAACCCTGTGCTGATCGGTGAGCCCGGCGTTGGCAAGACCGCGGTCGTCGAGGGCCTCGCCCAGGCCATCGTCAAGGGTGATGTGCCCGAGACCCTGAAGGACAAGCAGCTCTACTCGCTCGACCTCGGTTCGCTCATCGCCGGCAGCCGTTACCGCGGTGACTTCGAAGAGCGCCTGAAGAAGGTCACCAAGGAGATCCGCACCCGCGGCGACATCATCGTCTTCATTGACGAGATCCACACCCTGGTGGGTGCGGGGGCCGCCGAGGGCGCCATCGACGCAGCATCCATTTTGAAGCCGTTGCTCGCTCGCGGTGAGCTGCAGACCATCGGTGCGACCACCCTCGACGAGTACCGCAAGCACTTCGAGAAGGATGCCGCCCTCGAGCGCCGCTTCCAGCCGATCCAGGTGAACGAGCCGTCGCTGGCGCACACCATCAACATCCTCAAGGGACTGCGTGACCGCTACGAAGCGCACCACAAGGTGTCAATCACCGACGGTGCCCTCGTGGCCGCGGCGAACCTCGCCGACCGCTACGTCTCCGACCGGTTCCTGCCCGACAAGGCCATCGACCTGATCGATGAGGCCGGCGCCCGACTGCGCCTGTCGATCCTGTCGTCGCCGCCGGAGCTGCGCGAATTCGACGAGAAGATCGCCGTGGTGCGCGCCGCCAAGGAGCTCGCCATCGAAGAGCAGGACTTCGAGAAGGCCGCCGGCCTGCGCGACGAGGAGAAGAACCTCCTCGGCGAGCGTCTGCGCCTCGAGAAGAAGTGGAAGTCCGGCGACGTCAAGACCACCGCGGTCGTCGACGAAGGCCTGATCGCCGAAGTGCTCGCTCAGGCCACCGGCATCCCGGTGTTCAAGCTCACCGAAGAAGAGTCCTCGCGGCTCGTCTTCATGGAGAAGGCACTGCACCAGCGCGTCATCGGTCAGGAAGAGGCCATCTCGGCCCTCGCCAAGACCATCCGTCGTACCCGTGCCGGCCTGAAGGACCCGAAGCGTCCCTCCGGTTCCTTCATCTTCGCCGGCCCCACCGGCGTCGGCAAGACCGAGCTGGCCAAGGCGCTCGCCGAGTTCCTGTTCGACGACGAGGCCGCCATGATCTCGCTCGACATGAGTGAGTACGGCGAGAAGCACACCGTGTCGCGTCTGTTCGGTGCGCCTCCCGGATTCGTCGGCTTCGAAGAGGGCGGCCAGCTTACCGAGAAGGTGCGGCGCAAGCCGTTCTCCGTGGTGCTGTTCGACGAGATCGAGAAGGCCCACCCCGACATCTTCAACTCCCTGCTCCAGATTCTGGAAGAGGGCCGGTTGACGGATGGTCAGGGTCGCGTCGTCGACTTCAAGAACACCGTCATCATCATGACCACCAACCTTGGTACCAAGGACATCTCGGGCGGACCGGTCGGCTTCCAGCTGGAAGGCGACAGCACGACCGGGTACGAGCGCATGGCCGGCAAGGTGAAAGACGAGCTGAAGAAGCACTTCAAGCCCGAGTTCCTCAACCGCGTGGACGAGATCATCGTGTTCCCGCAGCTGACCAAGCCCGAGCTGCTGCAGATCGTCGACCTGTTCATCAAGCGCCTCGGCGTGCGTCTGCTCGACCGGGACATGACCGTCGAGGTCACCGTTCCGGCGAAGGAACACCTGATCGAGGTCGGTTTCGACCCGACGCTCGGTGCTCGCCCGCTGCGTCGCGCGATTCAGCGCGAGGTGGAGGACCGCCTGTCGGAGAAAATTCTGCAGGGCGAGCTCAACGCTGGCGATCACGTGCACGTCGACTACGTCAACGGCGAGTACATCTTCACCACGACGACCCGGGTTGACCCGGTCGGCGTCGGAGTGAACACGGCCGCCGCAGTGGGGACCGGTCCGGCCACTCCCGACCTGGCCATCACGAGCGACTAGTTCTACCTGCTCGCGAGAGCGCAAAAAGTGCCCCAATGGACGTCCATTAGGGCACTTTTTGCGCTCTCGCGGGAGAAACGGGGGTGGTGGGGCGGTCAATAGACTAGGGGAGTGAAATTGGAAACGAGATACACGGTGCGCCGTGCTCGCACCAGCGACGTGCCCGGCATCGAAGCGCTTGTCGAACCGCTCGTGCAGCAGCGCATTCTGCTCGGCAAGGACCGAGTCGTGTTCTATGAGGCCGTGCAGGAATTTCGCGTGGCCGTTGACTCGTCCGGCACACTGATCGGCTGCGGCGCACTGCACGTCATGTGGGAGGACCTCGGCGAAGTGCGCACTCTCGCCGTCGACGCCGAGTGGCTCGGAGCCGGGGTCGGCTACACCATGATGCAGCGCCTCGAAGCGGATGCCCGCGACCTCGGCCTCAGCCGCCTGTTCTGCCTCACCTTCGAGGTGGGTTTCTTTACCCGCAACGGGTTCAGTGACATGGGCACCGAGACCGTCGATCCGGCCGTCTATGCCGAGCTCGTGCGCTCGCCCGATGAGGGCGTCGCGGAGTTTCTCGACCTGGCCCGGGTGAAGCCGAACACGCTCGGCAACACCCGCATGGTGAAGCGCCTGAACTAGCGAATGTCGGCGCGATCGGCCCGATCACGGCTTAAAGCGCTGCTCATAGGAGCAAAATACGCGGAGTTTACCCCCCGGACACGGGCCGTCGCTAGGCTGCGAACTATTGCACCTGCCAACCGTGGGCCGGGGGAACTTCCGATAAGCACGACCCCGGGCGCAATGACACACGCATCATTCTATGAATGAGGAGATCCATGTCATCCGCCGATCATCGCCGTACCAGGCTGGTTTTCGCCACACTACTTGGGGTGAGCCTCACGGCCGCTCCGCTCATCGCTATGCCGGCCAGCGCCAACACCGCCGGCACCGGAGTCGTCATCAACGAGGCGTACCTGAACGGCGGCAGCTCGGGCGCGACCTACCTGAATAAGTTCGTCGAGCTCTACAACCCCAGCGACGCCGACGTGTCGCTCGACGGCACCTCCATTCAGTACCGCTCGGCCAGCGGCACGTCGAACCCCACCGGGGTCGTCGCCCTGACCGGCACTATTGCTGCCGGCGGCTATTACCTTGTGCAGGGCAGCTCGAATGCGGCAAACGGCGCAACCCTGCCCACAGCGGATGCCGCCTTCGGCACCTCCTTTGCCGCCGGCTCTGGCACGATCTTCTTCGCCAACCAGTCGACGGCACTGACGGCTCCGGCCACCGGCTCACTGACCGGCCAGACCGAGATCCTCGACCTGATCGGCTACGGCAGCTCGAACACTTTTGAAGGAACGGCCGCCACCGCGGCATCCGTCACCACATCGGTGAACCGCACCGGATCTGTCGATACGGACGTCAATGCCGCCGACTTCACCGCGTCGGCCCCGACGCCCACGAACGCCGCCGGCGACACTGGCACACCGGTCGAACCCGAGCCGGACCCCGACCCGACCCCGGCGCCCGACGAACTGACCGCGATCGACGCGATCCAGGGAACGACCGACACGAGCCCGCTCGCCGGAACCGTCGTCAAGACCTCGGGTGTCGTCACGGCCGCCTACCCGACCGGCGGCTTCGACGGGTTCTACCTGCAAACCGCAGCGACCGGCGGCGAGCTGGACTTCGCCAGCCACACTGCCTCGCACGGCGTGTTCGCCTACTCCAGCACGGCGACCGCCGACGTGAAGATCGGTGACCACGTTCAGGTCGTCGGCACCGTCGTGGAATTCTTTGGCATGACCGAGGTCACCTTCGGCACCGTCGACGACGTCACTCAGCTCTCCACCACAGACGTGGTCGCCCCGACCCCGGTCACTGTGGCGCTGCCGACCGGCGCAGAACAGCGCGAAACCCTCGAGGGTATGCTGCTTGCCCCGCAGGGCGACTTCACCGTCACCAACAACTACACGACCAACCAATACGCCGAAATTGGCCTCGCCGCTGGAACGACCCCACTAGTGAACCCGAGCGTCACGGCCCTGCCCGGCTCCGCCGAGTATCAGTCGGCCCTCGCCGAGAATGCCGGCCGAGCAGTCACCCTCGACGACGGCGCCACGACGAACTACCTGGCCGCAGCGAACCAGGGCAGCCCGGTTCCGTACCTGTCGACCAGTGCACCGGTGCGCATCGGCGCCGCGGTCTCCTTCCTCTCGCCGGTCATCTTCGACTTTCGCAACGACGCTTGGAAGTTCCAGCCGGTGACAGCCCTCGTATCGTCCAATGCAGCTACCGTACAGCCGGTGACCTTCGCCGACACCCGCACGAGCGCGCCGGAGAACGTGGGCGGCGACATCCGCTTGGCGAGTTTCAACGTGCTGAACTACTTCTCGACCACGGGGGACTCGCTCGACGGTTGCCGGTTCTACAACGACCGGGCCGGCGTTCCGACCACGGTGAGCAGCGGATGCGACGCCCGCGGCGCCGCCACCCAGCTCAGTTTCGAACGCCAGCAGGCCAAGATCGTCTCGGCGATCAATGCCCTCGATGCCGACGTGGTCTCGCTCGAGGAGATCGAGAACTCGGCCGCGTTCGGCAAGGACCGCGACGACGCCCTCGCCAACCTGACCGCAGCGCTCAACGCGGCGTCCGGCAGTGACGTCTGGGCGTTCGTGGCCTCGCCGGCCGCGCTTCCGGCCAGCGAGGACGTGATTCGCACCGCCTTCATCTACAAGCCCGCCGCTGTTGAAACGGTGGGGGAGTCGGTCATCCTCACCGAATCCGTCGCCTTCAACGGCCGCGCACGTGAACCACTCGCCCAGGCATTCCAGCTGGTCGGGGACGACGAGTCGAGCTTTCTCGCCATCGTGAACCACTTCAAGTCGAAGGGATCAGGCACCGGTGACGACGCCGATCAGGGTGACGGTCAGGGAGCATCCAACCCGACCCGCATCGAGCAGGCCAACGCGCTCGTAGCCTTCGCTGACCAGGTCAAGGCCGATTCCGGCATCGATCGGGTCTTTCTCACCGGCGATTTCAACGCCTACGACCTCGAAGACCCGATTCGGGTGCTGCTTGACGCCGGTTACATCAACCAGGGCGATAAGAGCGGCGAGTATACGTACGCCTACGGCGGCACTGTCGGCTCACTCGACCACGTCTTCGCCTCGCCCGAAGCGGCTGTCACGGTCAACGCCGTCGACGTCTGGAACATCAACTCGGTGGAATCGGTCGCGCTGGAGTACAGCAGGTACAACAACAACGTCACCGACTTCTACGTCGCCGACGCGTTCCGCTCGTCGGATCACGACCCGGTCGTGCTCGGACTAAACCTCGCCACGCCCACCGCTGTTGAGCTCAACCTGCTCAACGTCAATGATTTCCACGGACGCATCGACGCCAATACCGTCAAGTTCGCCGGAACCATTGAGCAGCTCCGGGCGGAATATGGCGACGCCAACTCGCTGTTCCTCTCGGACGGCGACAACATCGGCGCCTCGCTGTTCGCCTCAGCCTCGCAGAACGACCAGCCCACGATCGATGTGCTGAACGCACTCAACCTCGTGGCCTCTGGTGTGGGAAACCACGAGTTCGACCAGGGGTTTAGCGACCTCAGCGGTCGAGTGGCCGACACGGCGAACTTCGACTACCTCGGTGCCAACGTCTACAACGCGGGCACTGAAACTCCAGCCATGCGGGAGTACACCATCATCGACGTGGCCGGCGTGCAGGTCGGCGTTATCGGTGCCGTGACGGAAGAGACCCCGGCGCTTGTCTCGCCCAACGGCATCGCCAGCCTCAGCTTTGGTGACCCGGTCGCCGCGGTCAACCGCGTGGCCGCCCAGCTCACCGACGGCGACCCGTCGAACGGTGAAGCGGATGTTCTCATCGCCGAGTACCACGAGGGTGCCGGCGCGGGGATTCCCGATGGTGCCACGCTCGAGCAGGAGCTCACCGAAGGCGGCGCCTTCGCCGCAATCGTGAATGACACCTCGGCAGAGGTCGACGCGATCTTCACCGGGCACACGCACAAGCAGTACGCGTGGGACGCACAGGTTCCCGGGGCAGCTGACGGCGTGACGCGCCCGGTGCTGCAGACTGGCAGTTACGGAGAGAACATCGGCCAGGTCGTGCTCAGCTACGACATCGCCACCGGGGACACGACCACGGTCAAGAACCGGAACGTGGCCCGCTCCACCGCACCCGACGCCGACCTCGTGGCCGCGTACCCGCGCGCTGCCGAGGTTCAGACGATCACGAACGCCGCGCTGGCCGAGGCCGCGGTCCAGGGCAACGTGCCCGTCGGTTCGGTCACCGCTGACATCACTCGGGCCTGCACGGGCGGAGTTGCGCCGTGCGCCGAAGACCGCATGGCTCCCTCTACCATGGGCACGCTCGTGGCAAACTCGCTGCGCGCCTCCCTGGCCGACTCCACCATCGGCGGCGCCGAGATTGGCATCGTTAACCCCGGGGGGATGCGTGCTGACCTGTCTCTTGATCCCGACGGTGTCGTGACCTACGCCGAGGCAAATGCAGTACTGCCGTTCTTGAACAACCTCTGGACCACGAGCCTCACGGGCGCGCAGTTCAAAACCGTTCTCGAGCAGCAGTGGCAGACCAACGCCGACGGCACGATTCCGAGTCGTCCGTTCCTGCAGCTCGGCCTGAGCGACAACGTTAACTACACGTTCGACGCCGACCGTGGCGCTGGCGACCGCGTGACAGGCGTCTGGATCGATGGCACCCCGATCGACCCTGCGCAGTCATATCGCATCGGTTCGTTCAACTTTCTGCTCACCGGCGGCGACAACTTCCGCGAGTTCCTGAACGGCACCGATACCCGGGACTCCGGTCTCGTCGACCGGGACGCCTGGATCTCCTACATCCAGACGAACAGCCCGCTGTCGCCGTCGTTCAAGGCAAACCAGGCCTCGATCACCGGTGCCCCCACGGCGGCAGTCGACCCGGGTGACTCGGTCACTTTCACGGTCGGCCGCCTCAACCTCACCTCGCTTGGCGCTCCGAAGAACACGCAGCTCGCGCTGCGCTGGTCGGGCACCGACGTGGGGACGGCATCCGTTGATTCGACGGGTACGGCCACCGTCAGCGTCACGGTGCCGGCGGATGCGGTAGAGAACAGCATGCTCGAGATGACCGCAGCGGAGTCGGGCACGATCGTGCGGCTCGCCGTGGCGGTTTCCGTGAGCGCCGAACCCGGCGATGCGCCTATCGCGGCTGGTGAGAAGGAGCTCACCAAGAAGCTCAAGAACGTGATCGACACTGACAAGAAGGCCTATCGGGCTGGTGACACGGTAGTTATTGAGGTTGGTGTCAAACACGCGGGTGAGTACGTGTCGGTGTGGGCCTACTCCAAGAAGAAAGCCGACGACCTGGGCGGCTGGCTGCTCGTGAGTGCCGAGGGTACCGTGAGCGTCACGCTCGCAGACAACCTCAAGAACGGCAAATACACAGTGTCCGCACAGAACGCGGACGGTGAGGTGATCGGCTGGACCGATGTGAAGGTCGACAAGGCCAAGAAAGCACCGAAGCCGCCCAAATACGGGCACCACTAAACAGCGGGCACCGGAGTGCCCGTTCGCAGTCTTTCGATTGCGAGCGGGTCTTTCCGGCAGCAATTACCGCCGACACGCACACCATTACCGAGTTCTGCCGCTGAACTTCAATAACCTTGGGGCATGTCGACGATCAAGCAACCGGTCGGCCGCCAGTCCAGCAAGGTGTACCGGCGCCGGCGTTTCGTAGTGGGGCTCGGCCTGCTCGCCGTGCTCGTCATTCTGTTTCTCATCATCGTGCAACCGGGCGTGAGCAAGGGCGACGGGGACTCCCCGAAAACGCCCGCGGCCGACACGACCGAGTCGGCGACGCCGACGGATGCCGTCACCACCATCCCCGAGGTAGCGACCACCGTCGACGGCGCGGCCTGCGACCCGTCGGCCGTGCAGGTTGCGGCCGTCACGGACGCGACCAACTATGCCGTTGGAGTCCTGCCGCAGCTGTCGCTGAGCCTGACCAACATCGGAACCACCGACTGTGTGATCAACGCCGGCAACGCCAAGCAGGTGTTCACCGTGATGAGCGGGCAGGACGTCTACTGGACCTCCACCGACTGCCAGACCAACCCGATCGACGCCCAGGTCACCCTCAAGCCCGGTGTGGTCATGCCGCTGGCAACACCGATCACCTGGGATCGCACCCGCTCGGCCGTCGATACCTGTCAAGCCGAAGCCCGCACCGCGGTTCCGGCCGGCGGAGCCTCGTATTACCTGCACGTGACCGTGGACGGCATCGAGGCGGCCGACCCGGCCTTGATGATCCTGAACTAGGGCCTGTCGGTCGACCGGCTGGCACTCGGCTCGGTGGCTAATTCAGGAGATCCGGTCGCGGGAGCGATCAGGACCGCCGTACCTGTGGGACGGCTGCTTCGGCACCCGGATGATTTTTTGATTTAGCCCGCGCGCACGGTTTAGCTCCCGTACACGGGGTCCGGTTTGCGCGCCGCGGGGGCGAGCGGGCATCCGTTCGCTCGTGGCGTGCGCTGCCAGCTGGGCGTCTGGAGCTTCGCCTGATTGAATGAATGGGTGACCGATACGACTGCCAACACCCGTTCCGAGGCGCTCGCCGCCGCACTGGCAGCGCAGGACGTCGTCGCCGTCGCCTATGCGTTGCGCAACGACTACATGATCGTGCCGCGACTCGTGGTCAACGGCGAGGCGGCCCAGGTGCGCGTGTTCGGCCGCGAAGGCTCAGACAAGCGGATGCTGCTGCTCTTCTCCGCCGCGGAGAACTACCTGCGAGTGGTTCCCGACGACGTGGACCCGCAGGTCATGGTGTGCGACGGCCAGTGGTTGCGGGAGTTTCTCACCGTGCACGCCGCGACGCTGGAGATGGTCTTCTTCGACATTGCCGGACCCAACGTGATGCAGGCCGCCCCGGCCGACCTGCTGAACGCCCTGAGCCCTGAGCTCGGCCACAGCGACGCCGACTAACCGAATCGCGCACCGGGTGCGCCCGACGGAACAATCGAGCCCGGGGGCGGCCGGGGCTAGAACGCCCGATCGAGTTCAGCGTCGCGCGGTTTGCGGGTGGTGCCGAGTGCCAGGGCGACCGCCGCGTGGATCGACCCGCAGGCGGCGTCGATCTGGGTGGTGAACCCGAGGCGAACGGCCTCGTTCACTCGCTGCTTCGACATGAGTGCTCCGCGTACCTCGCCGGCCAGGCTGATCTCGCCGAAGGCGACCACATTGTGCGCCACGGCCAGCCCGGTGAACGCGGACGCGATAGCCAGCGCGATGGCCAGGTCGGCGGCCGGCTCACTCAGACGGATGCCACCGACCGTCGACACGTATACATCTTTGGTGGAGAGGTTCATTCCCGCGCGCTCCTGCAAAACCGCGAGCAGCATAGCCACGCGGGCGGAGTCCACGCCGCTCGTGACCCGGCGGGGATTCGGTGCCTGGGTGTCGGTGACGAGCGCCTGCACCTCGACCGGCATCGCCCGACGGCCTTCCAACGCGACGGTCACACACGTGCCGTCGACCGGTTCGGTGGCCCGGCTCAGGAACAGCCCGCTCGGGTCGGGCACTTCGGCGATGCCGTCGCCGGTCATCTCGAAGCAGCCGACCTCGTCGGTAGGCCCGAACCGGTTCTTCAGAGCGCGAATGAACCGCAGCGAGGTCTGCCGGTCGCCCTCGAACTGACACACCACGTCGACCAGGTGCTCGAGCACCCGCGGACCGGCGATTGAGCCGTCTTTGGTGACGTGACCGACGAGCAGCACCGGCAGGCCGCGATCCTTGGCGACCCGAATCAGAGTGGATGCCACCTCCCGCACCTGGCTGGGCATACCCGGCGACCCGTCGGAGAGCGCACTCGACACGGTCTGCACGGAGTCAATGATGATGAGGTCGGGCTTGACAGCATCGATCTGCCCGAGGATGACTCCGAGATCGGTTTCGGCGGCGATATAGAGTTCGGGTTCGAGTGCGTTGGTGCGTTCGGCGCGCAGCCGAACCTGGCTCACCGACTCTTCGGCGCTGACGTAGAGCACGCGGCTCTTCGCTGCGGCCGCCTTAGACGCGACCTCGAGCAGCAGCGTGGACTTGCCGACGCCAGGCTCCCCACTGAGCAGAATCACCGAGCCGGGCACGATGCCGCCGCCGAGCACACGGTCGAATTCATTAATGCCGGTCGGCCAGTGAGCGGCGGCATCCGTTTCGACGTGGGTGATCGGGCGGGCGATGCCATCGCCGACGAGCGTGATGGCCTTGAGCTTGCGGGTGATGCCGGCTGTCTGGCCGGCATCGACGACGGTGCCCCACTGCTGGCATTCGCCGCAGCGGCCCGCCCATTTCAGGGTCGTCCAGCCGCACTCGGAGCAGCGGAAAGAAGAGACGGATTTTGCCATGTCTCGAGCCTAGCCGGGGCCACCGACAGTCGGCTCTGCGGCGGCAATCGGCTGCCTGAACCGGCCGTTGCGGTCGCAGAACGTCAGACCCGGTCGTATCCTGAACAGAACGAACCAGCAGTGGGGAGAAAGAGGAACAATGGCCGACCTATGTGTCAGCGCACAGTCTTTGAGGGGACTGAGTGACGAATTGACCATTGTCGCGCAGGAATTCAACAATGCGAACACGCGAAGTGACACGATTGCGGCGGCCGTTGGGCATTCCGGGCTGGCCGACGCTGTGACGGATTTTGCTCACGGATGGGACGACCGTCGCTCCGAGATGGTCGACTCGATTGCTTTTCTCGCAGAAGGCGCGGCTGGCTGCGCGGACAGTGCAGACGGTCCGCCACGGTTTACCGTATGAAGGAAATCTCGGCGGTGCGCCGGAGTATCGCATCCCGTGGGATGCCCAGGGCAAAATTACGGTGCTGAACGACCTGCCGTTCGTTGTTCCATGAGCGTATGGCGACGCACGGTTGCGCAGCTGACGTACTCGTACGACGTGGGTGTGTGGGGGGAGCCGGGCCATTTTGTCGCGCGCGGGCTGCAGGCATCCGCTCGTATCGGTGGCTGGAATCGTGGGGTCTTTCTGCGCAACGCCAGCGTGGATTCCAGCCTCCCCTCGACGTACTTGTTTGCCCAGGCTCGTGCTCGCGCCGTGGCCGATCGTTCCGACCCGGAGAGCTGGATGGTTTCAGCGGTCGTTTACGCCGTTGACGGTTCGGAGACGCCGGCGAACGCTCGTGCCGAAATCATGAGGCGGGGATCGGCGACCGCGCTCGCCGAGGTGGAATTCGTCGCCGACGCAGCCCGTGCCGGCAAGCTGCAAGCGGATGCCGACCAGTTCTACAATGGACGTCGCGCCGAGACGCCGTGGATCACTGATGCGGCCTATGCGGGCGATTTTGCGGCGGCGCAGTGGGCGCAGGACCTGAGCGGGTCATTCGGCGTCTTTCCCATTAATCTTCTCAAACGGGAGTACCCCCCGTTCCTTCACATGTTCGCGGCGCTCAAGCCTCCGCCGGGGTGGCCAAGTGCCAGTCTCGTGCTCGCCAATCCGACGCCGATCAAAGACCGGTTCGAGTTGTTTTCCGTTGGCGCCCGCGAGAACGAAGTCGACGTGACCGAGGACGCGCTGCTTGGCCGACGCGAGGCGCTGTGCACGGTGCGGATAGGGTCAAAGGACGAGATTGATGCGGAGAAATTGTCATGACGGATGAGCTGCCGGACGGCATCGTCGTTGCTGCCACGACCGAGGTCGGGTCGGCGCATTTGGCCGTCGCGCTTGAGAATCAGGATGTCGAGGCTATCGGCCGAGCGCTGCGCCTCGACTTTGTCGTCGTGCCGTTGCTGCGAAGTAAAGTCGGGGTGCTCGAGACCCGGGTGTTCGCCGCCGCTGACTCCCCCGCGGGCGCTCCACGTTTCAACCTCTGTCTGTTCTCCTCCACTGAGACATTCGCAGAATTCATCAGCGACATTTCCGACCGCGAGTTCGCCCTTTGCAGCGCGGTGCAGCACTCGTACCGTTTCTGATCCAGCATGCCGATTTTCTCAATGCGGTCGTGTTTGATCCCGCTGGCCCGCACACGATGTCGGCCTCCGTTGCCGACGTGATCGCCGCATTGGAGCCGCAACCCGGCGATGATGAGGCGGCCTGGGTAGCCGGCGATACGCACCCGTCTGAATTTCGAAGCGATGGAGACCCGACCCTGTCGCTGGTCACCGGCTTTGACTTGCCGCTTTCCGGAGACTGGTTTTCGATCGCTCTCGACGATGCCGCCGCACGAGATGCGAGTGTCAAGCAACTCGTCAATCGTCAACTGAAGGGGCTGCCGGCGGCGCCGGTGTTGCGACGAGAACTCGCCCGCTGGCTCACCGAAACCTGCATTCGTGCGGCTGCCGGCGGAGCCGAATTCATGGCCTACCTGTTGCAGCGCAACCGCACCGGGGCACTCGCGCTGAATGTTGTGTTGTACTGGCAGCAACTCGGGCCGGCCCAGGGAGGCCGCACCCATCTCGACAGTATGGCCAAGCGGCTGAGCGAACGGCTGGCACCCGAGGCAAAACTTCTCAGCGCGGTCACCCCGGCGGGCCCACTCGTGAGGCACAGCAGGGTCGCGAGCGCGTCGGCCGACGTGGGCACGCCAGACCTCCCGCTTCTCATCGTTGACTACTGGATTGAGTTTCCCGACCATCGCGGCTTGTGCCTGATCACTTTTTCCAGCCCGCACGTTGACCTGGCTGACACCCTGCTCACCTTGATGGACAATATTGTGTTGTCGGGGGCATGGGAGCTGGAGACTCCCATGGGGGACGCCGATTCGGTCGCTGCGCAGCAGTGAGCGAGTTAGGTTACTGCCGCTCCCTGATGCGCTGACACCCGCGCGGCATCCGCGCTCATCGCTGGCAGGAACGCCTCGGCCCAGGAACGGTAGCCGCGGTCGTTGGGGTGAAACAAGTCTTTGGCGACGTGGGTCAGGATGCTGCGGAACCCGGCCCGTTTGGTGGTCGAGTGCAGCGGGACCACGGTCAGTTCGTGTTCGTCGGCGACGCGTCGAATGATCTCGTTGGCCTCTGCCACCTTGACCTCGTTGTGGGGAAGGTGAAAGCACGGCAGGTCGGCGACGAGGGTGTGCGACGGCAGCGCGGCGAAAATGGTGCGAATGCCCGCTTCGAAGGTTGTGGGGTTCCACTGGGCGATATCGTTGGCACCGATCGCGACCGTCACCAGGTCGGGCTCAAGCTTTTCGAAGCGGGGAAGCTGGTCGCGCACGGCCAAAGCCACCGTGGCACCCGACACGCTGAGGTTCACAACACGCACGGTTTGGCCGGTGACGCGCCGCACGTGATCGGCGAGCACGCCGACGTAGCTCCTGTTCGGGCTGGAGGCACCGATGCCCTGGGCTGCACTGTCGCCCATCGCGACGTAGAGCAGCTCACCCGGTTGCTTGGCATTGTTGCGCCACCAGGCGGAATGCACCGGCAGGGTTTCGTTCAGAATGGCCTTCTGCTGTTCGAGGTCGCGACGAAACCAGGTCGTGGCAAGCACAATGCCGGTCGCGACAACGGCGATACCGGTAGCGATTAACGGGCGGATGCTCGGGGTTGATTCGCGCACCCACTGAGGCTACTCCGCGGCATCCGTGTGTCTGCTGCATGTTCGCCGATTCGCGTCGGACCCCAGTCTCTACTAGGATCGACGGCGGTACCGTGTCCGAGCGGCCGAAGGTGCGACTCTCGAAAAGTCGTGTGGGGGAGACTCCACCGTGGGTTCAAATCCCACCGGTACCGCCACGAAAAACCCCCTACAACCCAGTGTTTCACTGGGGAGCAGGGGGTTTCGTTTTTCTAGGATGGCCGTTTTGCCCACATTTTGCCCACACTTCAAAAAGTTTTGGTCACAGAAAACACGCCGTAACGTGATCACACGGAGGGTTCACGCAAGTTCAGTCCGTGTCGATTGGGACCAGTGAACGCTCAAGAATTCGACTTCTCCCGGTGTCCAAGATCGGCACAGCGGCCCTTCTCCGCGGAGCGGGTGGGTTGGTTGAAACTAGACCGAAGCCGAACCAACCGTCGTCGTGGAACGCGTGCTTCGTCGAGCGCGGTGCCAACGCGATCCCGGAAGATGTCAACCTTTATGAGTCAGTTTCTTTAGCCGGTCATTGCGTTCGTTTCTTCCTTCTTTGGTTCGTTGATCCAGGTCGTCGTCGGGAACGTTGGTGGCTGCGGGTGCTGCCGCACAAAGCGTTCAGGATGCTCGGCATAGGCCGTTGTGAGGACGCGGGCGCGGGCGTGCTGGATAGCGGGTGCGCGGCCGTGGTGAACGTTGAACGGGGTATGCATACCAATGCCCGAATTACGATGTTCGCCGTTGTACCAGTCGTAGAATTCGGTGCAGAATGAGCGTGCCTCGGCGAGGCTATAGAACCGGTCGGGGAACTCGGGCTGGTACTTCAAAATCTTGAAATGCGACTCCGAAAATGGATTGTCGTTACTCGTATGTGGGCGGGAGTGCGACTTGGTCACGCCCAGGTCGGCGAGCAGGAACGCGACGGGTTTCGACGCCATCGAGGACCCGTTGTCGGAGTGGATTGTCAGCTGGTCTCGACGAATTTTTTGCTTCTCGATGGTGTCGAACAGGAGCGGCTCGGCGAGTTGGTGAGATTCCCGGGTCGCGACCATCCAGCCGACGACGTACCACGAGTAAATGTCGATGATCGTATACAGATGGAAGTACGACCATTTGGCCGGCCCCTTGAGCCTGGATATATCCCACGACCAGGTCGTGTTGGGTCCGGTGGCGATGAGTTCGGGCGTGACGCGTGTCGGGTGCTCGGCCTGAGCGCGACGTTCCCCGGTCTCGCCGTGAGCGCGGAGGAGGCGATACATCGTCGCCACCGAGCACAGGTAGGTGCCCTCGTCGAGGAGGATCGCTTGGATCTCCGCCGGCGCTTTGTCCACGAACCGGCTCGACCGCAGGACCTCCAGAACGACGTTGCGCTCCGGCTCGGTCAGCGCCCGAGGCTGCTTCATCGGCTCCGGCCGGGGCCGCGGGGATGAGGGCTGCCGCGGTGCGCGGGGGTGCTGCCGGTAGTGCGTAGCCCGGGATCGTCGCACGGCTCGGCATGCGTGCCTGGTGCCGACGAGCGGGACGAGTTTGGTGATGGTGGCGTCGATTACTTCTCGGTTTTCGTCGCGCTGCTGTTGGTCGAGAGTTGATCCAACAGAGCCGAGAGTTTTCCCTGGATCGCGATCACCTGTCTCGCCGTATCCAACTCACCCGACAGTCGGAGATTCTGCTTTCAGCAGCCGGGCCGCGTCCTTCTCCGCGATACTGGCAGGTGGCGCTCCTGCCGGCCGTGTCAGCGCGACCAGCACTCCTTTATCTCGCTGGTCACGCCACGAGCTGACCAAGGAGGTATACAGCTTTTCTCGTCGGAGCAGCGCACCGCGGCCCTGCCGATCGAGGCGGTCATACTCGGTCAGAATGTCGCGTTTGTACTTGGCTGTGTACGTCCGCCGCCGTGCACGCTCGGGAACTTGGGGATCGGGAACATCTTCCATCCCTACAGCCTGCCCGCTCGAGCTGGGTCCTGTCATTAAAGCGTTCGTCAAGGGAACTCCTTCCCGCCTTCTACGACACTATTCGGGACGATCCCGGTGCCTCAAACAAGGTTGACAGAGAGGGAACCGCGCAGCGGGAACACGGAATGCCAAGGCCAGATTATTGTCGCGATTGAATCGACCTATCCCCAGTAGAGCGTGTGGGCGGTCCCGTCCTAAGCTCATAATGATTTGTTTCGTCGGTCGGGTGATCATGAATCCTGCAGAGAAACTGCATTCTCACCGGGTCAGCGTTCCTTCCGGCGCCGTTCTCTCAAACAGGAATGGACTAGTCATGCATCCTTGGCTCTACTATTTTTTCGCCAGACTTGCGGTGACGTTTATCGTCGCATATCAAGGCTTCAAGTACTTGAAGGATCATCCGCGGCAGCTCGGAACTCCCCTCGGGGCACCCCGAGTGGCTTTGTGCATCGCCGGCGTACTCATGCTTGCGAACTTCATTTTGATCCTGGTTCTGATCTTTACTACGCCGTAGGTTCCGCTCTTGGCGGTGCTGCAGACGGAATGAGCATGTGTGCTGCGCCAGCGCTTGCCAGCCACCGCTGGGTCGCTAATTGAGTAGCGAACTAGCGAACTAGCGAACTCCTCCGTCGGTCCCTGCGAGCGCGAGGGTCCCATAGGGGGTTCGGCTAACGGGCGCTCAACCCATGCTCGACACGTGTCATTTATACGTTCGATTACGTGACAATGCGATCGTACGCTCAGGCTATAAATGTGAGTTGCATCGTTATTTGGCGGTGAATACGGATCGATTAGTGGCGGGAAGGTGTTGCGCGCTACTGATGAGCTTGGGCGATTACGTGGCAGACGCTGCCAGCTTCGCAGTCTCCTGGATCAAGAGATTCGCTCGTTTCGATGAGGTGGTGCAACTCTGATTCAAGAAGTGCAAGCTCCTGCTGGCGGCGGTGCACATCCGCCAGTTTCGCCGAGAGAAGGTCTAAGACGTGCCCGCACGGCAACTCGCCTGCTTCTCTAACCGTGATGATGCTGCCAATTTCGGACAAGGTCAGACCAGCCGTCTGGGCAGACCGAATGAACTGCAGGCGCGAGAGGGCCGCGTCGTTGTACCGCCGATAACCGTTCCCCGCACGTTCGGCGGGATCCAACAGGCCGCGCCGCTCATAGAACCGTATGGTCTGTGCGGTTGCGCCGCTCGCGATGGCCAGGTCTCTAATCTGCATAGTCCCATTCCACCACTTGACCTTGCACCATGGTGCAACGTTTACGGTAAGGGCATGGATATTACCTTGCAGTACTTCGATGGGTGCCCGAACTGGAAAATTGCCGCTGAGCGGCTGGATCTGATCGCAGTCGAACACCCGGGCACCGTCGTGACCCGGCGGTTGGTCGAGAATCTGGAAGACGCAGAGGCAATCCACTTTCGGGGATCTCCGAGCATTCTGGTGGGGGGAACAGACCTTTTTCCTGACCCGGCAGCACCGGTGGGGATGGCCTGCCGCATCTACACGACCCCGACAGGATTGGCCGGTGCCCCAACGCTGGAGCAACTGCGCGATGCGATCACCGCAGCATGAGCGACATGTTTGAGGAATACGACCTATTTGTGATCGGTGCCGGAATGGCCGGCACCACAGCAGCCAACAGGTGCGCTGCACGGGGATGGCGCGTGGGCATCGTTGATGCCCTGCCCTATGGCGGCACGTGTGCCCTGCGCGGGTGTGACCCGAAAAAGATTCTCCGACGTGGAGCGGAAATAATCGACGCCGCCCATCTGATGCAGGGCAAGGGCATCAACGAGAATGAGCTCACGCTGGACTGGGCGGCGCTGATGCGTCACAAGCGCGGCTTCACCGACGGTGTGCCCCAGAGCATGGAAGACGAACTTCTCCGCAACGGTGTGAGCACTTTTCACGGTGCCGCTCACTTCACCGGGCCCCATCACCTCGAGATCAACGGCGTGCAGCACCAGGCGACGCGGTTTCTCATCGCGACCGGTGCCCGCCCGCGCCCCCTCGAGTTCCCCGGACACGAGCACCTCATCGACAGCACTGACTTTCTCAACCTCAAGGAGCTTCCCGGCCGGATCGTATTTATCGGGGGCGGGTTTGTCTCCTTCGAGTTCGCCCACATCGCAGCCCGCGCTGGTGTGGACTGCGTGGTCGTCGATCACGGCACGCGCCCGTTACGCGCGTTCGACCCCGATCTCGTCGACCAGCTCGTGCAGCGCAGTGAGCAAACCGGCATCCGCGTGAATCGCAGCACCTCGGTCAGTGCAGTGGCGCGCACCGCCACGGGGCTTCAGGTGAGCGTGGAGCAGCACGGCGTCACGGCCGTCCTCGATACGGATCTGGTGGTGCACGGCGCTGGCCGGGTGCCCAACATCGACGGTTTAAATCTGGCGGCGGCAAACATTGCCTGGGGCCCGAAGGGGATCGATGTGTTTGGACACTTGCAAAGCCGCAGCAATCCGTCGGTCTTCGCCGCCGGCGACGCCGCCGACACTCCCGGTGAACGCCTCACGCCCGTCGCCGTTTTCGAGGGCAAGGTGGCAGCATCCAACATGCTCAAAGGCACCATGACCGTGCCGGACTATGCCGGCGTCCCCACGACAGTGTTCACGATCCCGGAGCTGAACCGCGTCGGCATGCTCGAGCACGAAGCCGTGCGTGATGGCCGTGATATCGCTGTGCGCTACAACGACACCAGCAGTTGGTACGCCAATTACCGAGTCGGCGAGACCGTCGCGGCGACGAAGGTCATCATTGATACAGCAACCGATCAGATCCTCGGCGCACATTTGCTCGGCCCCGGCTACTCGGAAGTGATCAACATCTTCGGCCTCGCAATCAAGCTGGGCCTAACCACCCGACAACTAAAATCGGCGACCGCGACCTATCCGTCCGTCGGTTCCGACCTTGGCTCCATGCTCTGACCCAGGTCTCCGCAGACGACCGTCCATGGAGCACCCACGCCCATCGATGCGTGTATGTGGTCTTTGGCGCTATTTGGCGGCGTTCTGAGGTCGCTAGCTGGCGCTGTCGCCGTTACTGACTTACACAGGTTGACGTCTTGCGTGGGTGGTGTTGGTGCGCAGGGTGATGCCGCTGAGGGTGGCAACTCCGACCGTGAGGATAGCGAGCAGACCTAGCCCCGCACCCAGGGTTATGGTGCTCGCTACCGCGCCGACGAGGAGGGGGCCTCCGGCGTCGCCGACTTCGCGACCGAGTTCGGCGTTGCCCATCGTGCGTCCCATCCGCTCGGCTGGTGTGGTGGCGGCTAGGTGTGCGAATGCTAGCGGGGTAGCCACACCGATCCCCGTGCCGATGGTTAGTGCGGCGAGGTAGAGGGTGGCCGGCGTGGGGATAACAGCGAGTGCACCGATTCCAATAGCGATCAGCAGGAGGCCGGCCGTGGTACCTGTTCGTGTGCTGATGCGGCCGTTGTCGCGGAGCCGGCCCACGGAAGGCTGAGTGAGCGTGGAGGCGATGGCGAGCACGGTCACCGCAGCCATACTGCCAAATAGCCCGAGGTGGAGCGTGGTTCCAAGCAGAGGGAGGAATCCGACCGCGACACCGAGAGCGCCGGTGCTGGCCGCGAGTACGAGTGTCGGGATGAGGAAGGACCGGTCGACGGTCTGCTTGACCAGATCCTTTAGCGTGTATCGGGGGCGGGGCAGGATGGGGAGGCGTGGGACAGCGACGATGACCCATATTGCGGTCGCGGCGGCGAGGATCGTCAGTGCGATGAACAGTGCGCGGAGGCCATCTAGCCCGATCAATGCGGCACCGATCAGGGGGCCCAGGGCATAGCCGAGACCTTTCCATGAGCCGTACTTGCCGAAGTATCGTCCCACGGCACCGGGGCCGGCTAGTCGGGCGACGGCGGCCGATGATGCCGGCGAGAATGCTGCTGCTGCCGCTCCTTGGCCGAGGCGAGCAATGCCCAGCAGAATTGGGGTGCCCGCGAAGATTCCGAAGAACGACGCGGCGGCGAAAGCGATCAGGCCGCCGACGATCACGGGTTTGGCGCCGATCCGGTCGCTGAGGGAGCCGAAGACGGGCTTCAGGACCACTTCGGCCAGATCGTAGACGGCCAGGAGAATCCCGAAGGTGAGGATGCTCAGTCCGATGTCGCCGGTTTCGACGCCGAGCGCGGCGGCGATTCCGTGCGCGCCGAACGCGGTCGTGAAACCAGCCAGGTATAAGGGAGCAACGACCCCGCGGGTCGGCGATGGGCCGACAGTGGTGGGTGTACCGCCGGTCATCAGCGCGTTTCCGGCGCCGAGGGCCGTGTTGCAGGACGGCCGCGTGGCTGCGGCGTTGGCGGGATCGGACCGATGCGATCCAAAAATGGTATCCAGTTCAGTATGCGCATCCCGTATTGGGTCCACAATCCGGTGTAGATGCAGATAGCGGCGGGCGCAACGAGGAAGGATCCGAGAACGTCGCTGGGGTAGTGCACGCCCAGATAGAGGCGAGAGCCTGCGACGAGGAGCGCGAAGCCGAGCCCGATGATCGCCGCCGGAGTAGCCCCGCGAGTACCGCGGGCAATGAAATAGATCGCAATAGCGAACGTGACGGCGAACGCGTTCACCGGCGAGCGACGCACGATTAGGAGGAAAGCGAACAGCACGAGCAGGATGAGGATGATCCCCGGCGGGGACAACACTGCGTTGATCGTCAAGGCGATCGTATTTCCAACAGCGAGGTGATCCCGGCTCAGCAGCTCGTTGATGCGAAATTCTGCTCCGGACAGGCGGGGATTCAGTTTGACCGCGAAACCCAGGATCAGAGTGACCAGCACCAGGAGTAACGACAGGCTGATCCACCGTCGCAGCTGGGGCAGACGTGCTAGGCGAGCGCGGGGATCGGAGGAAGCCGGGAACGCGCTCATCGGGCAGTTCCGGTTTTCGCAGATTCGGGGGGCGTGTCGATTGCCGGGGTGCTCCCGCGCATGACTTGATACACCCGTTCGGCGTACCCGTCGAGCACGCTCTCGCAGGTTCGAAGGTGCTCTTCGGCGGACGTGGCCTCGGGCAGTGCGAGGACATCGCGCTTCTTCAAGTCGCGAAACCAGCGCCTCAGCCGGTCGAGGCTCTGTTCTTCCTCTTCCAGCTCTCCGAAGGTGAATTTTGCCTTGGCGATCTCGCGTGCGATCTCGGCGTCAAACTTCCCGCAATCGGCCACGAATTCGGTCCACTCGTCAACCCGGGCGGCGGCGAAGGCATCACGGATCAGGTTGGTGGAGGCGTCGTCCCGCGGAGAAGCGTCGATCACGGCGAAGGTGCCGGCCCCTTTGCGGGCCAACTCACCCGCCCGATCCAGTGCGGGTTGAAAGGTGGGTCCGGCCGGGAGCGCCCAGGTGCCCGGCGATACAGGCACCGCGCCGGCTTTTCGCAGTTCCCGCCAGACAGCGACCCGGTGCCGGGAAGGCTCCGATGGCAACTGAATAAGTATCAACACCCAACTAATATTCTTCGTCACAAAAGCTACTGTAACAAGAGTTACTTGAAGGGATGATTGTGAACACACCAGAGACAGCGCTAACCCTGCTTGATCGAACATTTTTCATCAGCCTCATCCTCAAAGGCTTAGATGGTGTCCTCGAACTCATCGGGGGCATCCTGCCGCTGGTCATCTCTCCCGCTCAGATCGGCGCCATTGCGCGCTTTCTGACCCAACACGAAATCGCCGAAGATCCACACGACCTGATCGCGAACTCATTGATAGATCTGACGAGCAGCCTCAACCTGTCAGCAGCATTATTCGGTGCGATCTACCTCCTCTTGCACGGCTTAGTGAAGGTGGTCCTGGTCTGGGCTGTTCTTCGCGATCAGCTCTGGGCTTACCCGTGGATGATCGCTTTCTTGCTGATCTTTATCGTCTATCAGGGTTACCAAATTGCCGGGTCATTCTCCTGGGGCTTGACCTTGTTGACCGCGTTCGACTCACCAGCGTGACGGTGACCGAACACGAATGGTTCCTCGATGACGGTGATGGTGTTGTGGGCGAGGATTCCGAGGAGAATTTTGAACCCGCGGGGTCTGAGCGAATCGAGGTCGACAGCGCACCGTCTGATGGCGAAGAATCCGGTCATCGGATCGGTGCAATTACGAAGCCTCGTCGGGAACATAGCTCGAACGAGCACGGTCGCCGAAGCGGACACCAGATGTCGCAGCCGCCCACTCAGCCCCTCAGACGATCCGCCGTTGACGTGACGAGATGCGACCACGATGTCCGGATCCTGGTCAATGCCCGAGCTCAGAAGCACCGGGATCACTTCCGGTGGATGCTGCAAGTCGCCGTCCATCACGATGCACCAGTCGCTGGTGGACTCCGCCAGACCGACAAGAACTGCTCCGGACGGCCCGCCAACGGGTTGATCACGGCGGATGAGGCGGACAGGAATCTCTGCCTCGGCAGCAACTTGCCCAATGACAGTAGGCGTGTCATCGTTCGAGTCATCGACGAAAACGATTTCCGCCACCCGTCCACGTAACGCGGTCTGGATACGTTGGACGAGTTCGCGCACATTCGGGGCATGAGCCAGAAATGCTATTTGACCTCGTTGCGAGTAACCGATTGCAAGGATCGGGATAGCAAGGGTCACGGCGAGGGCGGCGGCCCCTAACCAATACTTCTGGTGGTGGCGATATGACCGCGCCGTGTCGAGGAAGACTCCGTGCACGAATAGAAGCAGTCCGAGATACAGGAATAGATAGATTCCGATGGTGACAGCCACCGCGTAACCGAGCCACGCCAGCCTCCGTGACACTGTCGAGCTGAACTTGTTCCGCAGGAGCATCAGGAATAGGACCGTGATCCAGACCGCGATCGCGGTTGAGAATGCGTAAGAGCGGGCATCCGCTCCCATGTAGCTGGTCCGCGGGAGCACAGCGCAGATCCGGGCGGCGGCAATGCCCACATTTCGGGTGAACAACATCCGTCCCAGGACAAACGTCCCGGCCACGACGAAGCCCACGGCGATCGCACTGGGCAGCCGTACCGAAAGCTCGGACGGGCCAAACGCCTGAATCCAAAAGTGCAGGAAGAGGTAGTAGAAGCCGTGCACGGCGTCGACGTTTTTCAGCATTCCGAACAGGGACGGCAGCGTGCGCTCAGCCGACATCACGCTCGCCGCTTCGTCCCCCCAGAAGGACGGGATCCACGAGCCCGCAAACGAGGCCAGGAACCCGAAGAGTCCCAGGCCGATCGGCAGACGCCACCGAGCACCCCGTCGGGTCGAGACTGGCTCGACTGCAGCGGGCATCCGAGTGAGCGTGACTGTCATAGATCCATCCTTAGCGGCGGAGATAACGCCGAGCCGGTAGATCACGGGAAATTGGTTGAAACTCTGTACAGGAAAGGCGTACTTTGAGTCGCCGGGCGGCTCCGAGAAGTGCCCATGACCTAGTTTTATGAAGCAGGACGCCATGATCCGTTTGCCCCGCGCGCGTACGTTAGGAAAAGAATCACTCGTGAAATCGATCCTCATCGTCGAAGATGATGCCCAGATGGGGCTCGCGCTCGAGCGCGGTATGCACGCCGAAGGGTACGAGACGGTGCTCGTGGACAACGGTGTGGACGCGCTCATAAATCTGGCGAACGGCCAATTTGCCGTAGCCGTTGTCGACGTGATGCTCCCGTACATGTCGGGGTTTGAAATCTGCCGACGTGTCCGACAGACGGGCAGCACGATGCCGGTGCTTCTGCTCACCGCCCGTGATGCTGTCGACGATCGGGTGACCGGGTTGGATGCCGGCGCGGACGACCATCTCACGAAACCGTTCAGCTTCGCCGAGCTGTCCGCGAGGATCAGAGCGCTCATCCGGCGAGACCCGGCCGAGCAGTGGATCAAGGTCACAGCTGGCGACGTGACACTGGACTCCCAGTCGCGAAAAGGGCAGGTTGGGGAAGAGTCCCTTGCGCTCAGCCCTAATGAGTTCACGTTGCTGCGGGGATTGATCACGCAACTCGGTGAGCCCATGACGCGGCAGGAGATCCTCGAATCCGTCTGGGGGACCGCGACGCACATCGACGCCAACATCGTCGAGCAATACGTCAGCACGCTCCGCAAGAAGCTGGCGGCACGAGATAGCAACGTTGCAATTGTCACGGTTCGCGGTGTCGGCTACCTGGCGAAGGTCAACGAGTGAATTGGTTGAGGCGGCTGTCAATCCGATGGAAAATAACCATTGGAAGTGTTCTGGTTGCCGCTGTGCTACTGACCGCCGCGACCTTTGCCTTTCGGCTGCAGATGGAACAGGTGCAAATTGCTGCCGATAAGAAGCTGCTGTACGACGCGAGTACTCCCTACCTGACCGCATCACAACCCATCCAGATCAAATCGACCCACCGGCTGGAGAGCAACACGTTGCGGTCGTGAATCCAGCACGAACCGTTAAGGTCAGCAACATTCCCGACAAATTATTCGGCCGGCTGACGGGGCTGACGAGGCTGGGCGACGGATCACACTTCATCACCCAGTCACACTCGAACTACCTCGTCATCGTTCGAACGGTCACAACCCCGACCGGGGATTGGCACGTCGTGGCAACGCGAGATCAGCGATTGACGGCGCTCGTTGTCGAGAATGTGACGAGAGTTCTGATCCTCGGCGCCGTTGTGCTCCTCATAGGATTCGGACTGGCTTCCTGGCTATTGACCACTGCGGCGCTTCGGCCGGTTGCGCGAATGCGCCAGCGCGCCGAGACTCTCCGTGCCAGTGGATCATCTGAACCGTTGCCCGTGGGTCCGGCGCGGGACGAATTGGCCGCCCTGGCCCTCACTCTGAACGACTTCATCGCGAGCGTTCGGGAGACGTCTGCGCGAGAAAAGCAGATGGTTTCCGATGCTAGTCATGAACTGCGAACACCGATCGCTCTGCTCAAAATCCAGCTCGAGCTCGCCCATTTAAGTGACGGCAACGCGAGTGCCCTCAGCAGGGACCTACAATTGGCCGAAAGTTCTGTCGATCGTCTCTCCCGTTTGGCGACGAACCTCCTCACGCTGTCCACGCTCGAAGCGGGTCACGAAACCCAGTTCACGCCCGGGAAGTCACTCGTGGTGGAATTCGTCGCAGCGTCGGACAGGGCACGGCTCCTCGCGCTGGATAAAGCCATCACGGTCGAATTTGACGTCGATGAGGCAATAGACAACTTGTCCTTTCCAATTTCCGCCACGCACTTTGCCCAGGTAATCGACAACCTGATCAGCAACGCGCTCCGGGCAGCTCCGGAATCAGGAGAAATACGAGCACGGCTGCAGCAGGACCAGAACGGGCTTCGCCTATCCGTTGAGGACACCGGCCCTGGGATGGCCGAAGAGTTCATCAGCATCGCCTTCGACCGATTCACCCGCCCGGACGCGCAACGGGGCGGCACCGGTGGGAGCGGCCTGGGCCTCTCCATCGTTTCGGCGATCGTTTCACGGGCGAACGGCACGGTTCACCTTGAGAATCAGCCACAAGGCGGCTTCACGGTCACAGTGACAATCCCATACTTGGCTATCCTCTTAGAAAGTTCACTGCGACGGCACGCAAAGTCATTCTGTGAGCGCTTTTAATCTCACATTCAGCATCATTCTGGTTCCATAATTCACTGAGCCTGCTCGATAGTTCCAGCCGCTTGATTGGAGGTGTGCAGAACGGATGACAGAACGAACGGCAGCCCGGGAGCGGACGTTGCAAGCGGCGCGGCAGGCGCTTCCCGTCCTCGACGCGAAGCGCCTGCCCGACGTCGGTCTGAGTGAGAACGAGGTGAGGCTTCGGGTTGAGGCGGGCTTGGACAACCGGGTGGCTGCGGATTCAAGCCGGAGCCTGTGGCACATTCTGCGCGGCAATCTCTTCACCTTGTTCAACGCGATCGTGGGCGGATGCTTCATCCTCCTGCTCGCACTAGGGCAGTGGCAGGACTCACTTTTTGGACTTGCGGTCATTGCCAATGTGCTCATCGGTGTCGTTCAGGAATACCGTGCAAAACGCACACTCGACAAGCTCACCTTCCTCCACGCACCGCACGCACGCGTGTTGAGAGAGGGACGCGTGGCGGAGATTGCTGTTGCGGACGTTGTGTTGGACGATGTCTTGGTGTTGCGCGCCGGAGATCAAGTTTCCGCCGACGCCACTATTTTGCAAGCAGACGCCCTCGAAATTGATCAATCCCTGTTGACGGGGGAAGCGGACCCGGTCGCGCTGACTGTGCAGGGGGACGTGCTGTCCGGTTCGGCTGTGGTGGCGGGGTACGGCCGTGCCAGAGTCGTGCGCGTCGGCGCGGACTCCTTTGCCAATCAGCTGACGAGGGAGGCGAAGCAGTTTTCCTTGGTTAACATGGAGCTGCGCAATGGGCTAAATCGCATAATTCGGTGGGTCAGTTGGGCTCTCGTTCCGCTCACCGCGTTGGTCGTCAATGGTCAGATGAAGGCGCTGGGAGGGTGGACTCAGGCGATCGAGACCGGCACCTGGCGACAGGGCGTGGTCAGCGCCACGGCCAGCACAATCAGTATGATTCCCCAGGGCCTGGTACTGATTACGAGCGTCACCTTTGCGCTGGCGGCCGTGAAACTGGCACGCAGCCAAGTCCTAGTCCAGGAGCTACCGGCCGTGGAGGGTCTTGCACGGGTCGACGTGGTCTGCCTGGATAAGACGGGCACGCTCACCGAAGGGGCCATAGTCTTCGACGCCGTACTGGAAATTCAGGTCTCATCAGTTCCCCGGTGGCGTCAGGTTTTCGGGTGGTTCGGCGCGGACGTCAGCGCTAACGCCACAGCCCGTGCCTTGACCGTTGAGTTCGACGATGCGGGGGGGGGGGGGGNGGGGGGGGGGGGGGCTACGACCCCTGACCGTAGTGCCCTTTAACTCGAGGCGAAAGTGGGGATCCGTCGCATTCGACGCCGAGGACGCCGCGGGAACATGGGTACTCGGAGCTCCGGAAATGATTCTGAACACCTCTGTTCCCGACGCCGTCGCGGTCTTGCGCACCGCGGCGGGACTCGCCGGTGAGGGCATGCGGACGCTGGTACTGGCCCACACCCTCCATCCGATGAACGTGTCCGAGGCTGCACAGGAACGGCTACCTGATGGCTTACGCGCGGTCGCAATCGTCACATTTCGGGAAAAGGTGCGTCCCGATGCTGCGCAGACTCTGAGCTACTTCCAAGAACAGGGGGTCGGCCTTCGAGTGATCTCTGGCGACAATCCGCTTACGGTAGCGGCTGTCGCCCGCGCAGTCGGCCTGCAATTCGAGGGCGATGGCTACGATGCCCGGACATTGCCCGAGGACTTGGCATCGATGGGGGAAGTGCTCGAACAACACCACGTGTTCGGCAGAGTCACTCCGACCCAGAAAAGAGACATGGTCATCGCCTTGCAACGACGCGGGCATGTCGTGGCGATGACGGGCGACGGAGTGAACGATGCCCTCGCGCTCAAACAAGCGGACATCGGAATTGCTATGGGATCCGGAGCTGACGCCACGAAAGCGGTGTCGCGGCTGGTGCTGCTCGATGGCGCGTTCTCCCACCTGCCCAAAGTGGTGGCCGAAGGACGACGGGTGATCGCAAACGTGGAGCTGGTCTCTAAACTCTTCCTGACGAAAACCGCGTACGCCATACTGCTCGCCTTGGCCTTCGGCCTACTCCTCTGGGAATTCCCCTTCTTGCCCCGCCAACTGTCCGCCGCCGATGGGCTGACGATTGGCATCCCCGCGTTCTTCCTGGCGCTTCTGCCCAACCAGCGCAGGTACGTCCCAGGATTCCTGCGACGATCGTTGGCATTTTCCATTCCCGCTGGAGTCGTCATCAGCGTGGTGATTTTGGGCGTGGACGCATACTCGCGTATCACCGTCGGCAATACGCAGGACGCCGCCCAAACAGCATCCTTCATCGCTGTATCCCTGGCGGGCCTATGGGTGTTGGCCGCACTGATTCGACCATTAAACCGATGGCGAGCACTGATCCTCGCGAGCATGTACCTCGGATTGCTCGCCTGTCTCACAGTGCCCATCATTCGCGATTTCTTCGACCTCGAGCTTCCAACCGGTGACCTCCTAGCCGTAGCCATTGGCGTAGCAATCCCAGGGTGTTTAGGAATCGAAATCATCCAACGAATCCGTCAAAGACGCAATCAGGACTCGCCCGGAGACTCGGTCCCGAAACATTGAGCACGGGGTAAACCCGGGCCGTCAAGAATAATCACCCTCCCACACCGCTCAGGAGTAGGAGCTCAGAAGTGAGGGAAAATGACTGTGAAAGTCGTTTCCCGCGAATTCGTTTCGCTACCGCACTGCGTAGCGCGAATCGGCAGGCCATGAACCCCAGCCGTCAGCGAGTCTTCTGGCAGCCTGAGATTTGACGCTTGGGTGCTCTCTGCGTCGCGCGCGTGCTGGAGAAGGTGCAGGTCGACGTCGGCACTGTGGCGAGCGCGTCAACGTAGGCGGTCACCTCGTTGTGTTTGGCCAACATCAATTGCGCAGAGGCGATATCCGCCGTAAGGACTGGCTGAAGTGCTGCTGGAGTGCCGGAGACAGCACTCGATAGCGGCGGGGCGCCGTGGTGGATACTGACTGTGGCCCTGGTCGCGGTAATCGCAACGCTCTCTAAGAAGAGATATGTTCTTGCTCTGATCACGCTCGTCATGCTCCGAGGAAGGGGGCGACCTAGGCTCTGTTCGATCGACAGAACGACTCGTGGGAGCGATCTCACGCGTCATGCGATCGTTCCCGCTGAAATAACCCTAACGTTAATGTTTGGTCGGGGAGGGGGCGCGGTTTTTGACGTGATGCACCGCACGGTGAGAGCGATCGATTTGATAGTGGAGGAGGATCAGAGTCGCGCGCCTTGATTGAACGGCCGTAAGTGCACATGGCGGCGCGTGCTGGGAAATCCCTGCGCTCGGGCGTTCAAAAGGCGCGTGCCCACATTCTGCCCACACTTCAAAAAATTCGAGGTGATTCACGAGACGTTAGGGTGACCCGAAACCGTTGATTTCACGGGCATCTTCACCGTGCGTGAGGCTATGACTGGGCGGGACTTTGGGTTCAAATCCCACCGGTACCGCCACGAAAAACCCCCTACATCCCAGTGTTTCACTGGGGAGTAGGGGGTTTCGTTTTTCTCAGATGGCGATTTTGGCAACACGGTGCCCGACGAGCGGCTCAACTGGGCCCGCGAGATGAGGGCGCCCGGATTCGGTGGCCGCGACGCCCGTTCGTTAGTTGCCATGATGGTCGTGGGGCGACGCTGAGATCCCGTGCCGCCGATCGCCGAGCACCGTCTCGACGTTCCGGGCGTCACTTGCGACCGAGAAGGGTTCGCGCTCCGCCCGCACGGCCTGCGCGAGGCCGACGACGGCGAGGTCGCCGTGTACCGCGGCGCCCACCATGGCCCCAGGCCTCGGTGACGCCGGGGACGGCCGGCAGATCGTCGACGAGTCCGGTAGCCAGGATCACGCGACGCGCGCGAACCTGAACCGCTCCGCCGTTTGCCTCGACGGTGAAATCGTCCAGTGTTCCGGACGCGCCGGTCGCAACTCCGGACACGATGCGGGCGCCATAGGCCTCGGCCTCGGCGCGCCCGCGGGCGAGCAACTCCAGGGGGGAGACGCCTTCCTGACCGAGTACATTGTGGGCGCCATCGGCTGGGGCGTTGCGCGGTTGTCCGGTATCTACGACGATGACGCTGCGTCGCGAGAGACCGAGTGCGACCGCGGCCACGAGGCCAGCCGGGCCGCCTCCGACCACAACGACATCGGCCTGGAGCGTGTCGGTCACCGGCTGTCTCCCGGCGCGCCGGTGTCGTGCTGGTTTGACCCCGTTGTAATCGGTCGGACGGCGATCCAGCTGAAGCGCCCTGACGTCATCACGACCTCTGACGTTCCTGCCACGAGGGCGGTGATCGCGTCGTCGAGGGCCGTGAGATCGTCAGCGGAAAGGTCTTCGGTTAGACGAGCCAGGCTCATAGTGAGCTGCAAGGCCAGGTAGCGAGCGCCGTCGGTGGTGCGGGCGGATGCCGTGAATGTGTACGCATGACGCTCGACCGGGGCGAACCCGGCCTCGGCCAGGGCGATCGTCCAGTCGGCGGTAACGGGGTAGCCGTGAGCGGCGAGCGCCCCGACGATGCGCTCGCCGAGGCCGGCTCGGCCGGTACCGAGGTCGGCGGGGTCGTACGTCGTCACACCGGCTACCTCCGTGACGACGAGCACGCCGCCGAGTCGCAGGGCCTCAAACGTCTGGCTCAGAACGCGGGCGGGGTCGGTCACATGGTGCAGTGACAGCGCAGCCCACGCAAGGTCGGCCTCGTGGGGCAGCACGGCGGGCCAGTCGCCGTCGAGGTCGACCACGTGCGTTTCAATGCGGTCGTCGACGTCTGCGGTCGCCGCTGCTGCGGCTAGCCGGTCCAGCATCGACGGCGAGGCATCGAGGCTGTGAATTTGCGCGTTTTGAAACTGCGCCGCCAGCGTCAGCGCCAGGGTGCCGGTTCCTGTTCCGGCGCCGAGGTCGACGACGGTTCGGGGAGCGGTTCCGAGCGCACCGGCAGCGGCGTTGAGCGCCGCAGCCAGGACCGGGGCTCCGAGCACGCCGTCGAGGTTTTGGAACTCAGCGAGGTTGCTGTCATCTCCCAGCGCGGGACCGTGGCCGGGCCGATCGTGGTGCGAGTGGTTCGCGGGAGTCTGGGTCGGTGTCATGCCTACTACGCTAGGCCGTTCATCCGCCCGGAGCCGGAGACGATGGCCGGATCGACCCTGTGGATCCTGTCGCGCGAGCGCGACCGCCGCGGCGTCACGATCGCCAAGATGCGCATCACGCCCAACCGTATGATCAGCGAGACGAAGGTGCACCCAGGCTACGAATGGTTCACGGTGCTGAGCGGCACGGTGCAGCTACGGCTCGGCGAGCGGACCATCCTCGTGCGCGAGGGCCAGGCAGCCGAGTTTTCCACGATGACCCCGCACACCATCGAGGCGTACGAGGGACCCGTGGAAATACTGACGATCTTCGACCACGACGGGGAGCGGGCCCACCTGCCCGGCCACCGGCATCCTGGCTGAGCCTGCGGTCACAGGTCTGTAACGGGCGGGTCAGCGCAGTGGTCGCACGGTCAGGATCTGCTCGGCGCGGCCCACCGGCCCGGACTCATCGTGGAGCACGCTGCTGGTGATGCCGTGGCCGGCCGGCCCGAAGGTGACGGTGGTCTCCAGCCCCACCCATTTGCCGGTCGGCTGCCGGTGAAAGTGGATGGTGAGGTCGAGGTTGGGGTACGCCCAGTCCAGCGGCGACTGGCGAACGGCGATTCCGTTGGCGGTGTCCACCAGGGTGATGAACGAGGCATGCGGGCTTATTGCCTCGCCCGCGACGAGTGCGATGTCGGTGCGAAGCCACGCGCTCGTTTCTCCGGGTAGGGGAGGTGCGACGGCCTTCGTCTCCAGGGAGGCGACGTACCCTCCCGGCCAGGTGTCGGTCATCGACCACGGGGTCGCCGTGTCGGGTGCGGGTAGGGAGACCGATCCGCCACCAGCGACGGCGGCGGTGTCGGCGGTCGCGATGAACCAGGCGCGAGCGAGCACGGCCGGTCGGCCGGCGATGATGACGGTCGCCTCGATGAGCTCGATGGTGCGGCCGGGACGGATCGTCTCGACCCGGACCTCACAGTCCTGGGCGGCAAGGAAGCCCAGAATGTCGAAGCTGATACGCCCGAGCTCCTTGCCGTTGGCGCCACCCGCCTCGGCTGCTCGGTGCAGGTCGATGGCGTGCACGATCAGGCCGCCGAGAGGGCTGAAGTGGATCTCGTCGGCCTGCCAGGCGCCGCCGGCATGCTCGGTCGGCCGGTAGCGGCCGGGCGCGATCGGCTCGAAATAGGCATTCGCTCGAGGGGGTGCTTCGGGCATACGGCTTCTCCTTTGTCAGACGCGGGCGTTGCCATCCACCATAGGTGTGTTTTTGAGCGCGGCGATTCAGCCCGGGGTGCCCGATCAGGCTGGACGGCCCGGGGAATCGACTAGGAGTTCTGCGCGAACGTGGCGTCCACGTAGTCGGCTTCGGGAATCGGGTCGGTGGAGACGATCGCCCCGCGTTCCATCCACATGCGTTCCATCGCGGCGAGCTGCTTCGGCAGCGGCGCAAGGTCGGGCAGCCTGCGGTACAGCGGTACCGCGGCCACCTGCTCGGCGGTCTGGCCGGTCGCGGCACCAATAATGGCAAGGTTCTCGTCGGTGTACCGGTCGTCGCCCTGCAGGTCCTGTGCGCCACGGGTCAGTGCGGTGAAGAACTTCTGCGCGAGTTCAGATCCTGCGAAGTCTCCGCCGTAGATGACCCCGGTACCGGATGTCCCGGTGGGCGCGGTCCACAGGCTCATCGCGGTTCCGTCTTCAACGGGCATGTTCCAGAACGGTGCCGATGCGAATGCGGCGTCGATGCTGCCGTTGGCCAGCGCGGTGGGCATGTCCGGGTTGCCGAGGGTGACCAGTTCCACATCGGTGATCGAGAGTCCGGCTTCTTCGAGCGCCATCGGCGTAGCGGCCACCGATTTCGGGCGCGGTCATCTTGCGGATGGCAATAACTCGGCGAGAGGGCCGTTCGGCAGCACGATCCAGCCCTCGCGACGAGCGCGGCCGAGCGTGGACGGCACCGGCGGTTCATAGCGACCCAGCGCGGCGCTGCGGGCGGCGAGGGCCGCGATCACGGCGTCGAAGGCATCCGCTGAGGTGATCATGTGTGGGGCGTGCGGGCCGAGATCGAGCCAGGGTGCGGCATCCTGAATCTCGGCCAGGAGGTGCGAGCGCCTGGCGGCGTCGGTGCGGTACCCCGTCGTCGAGAACCCCCACAGGCGAAGCGATGCGCCCGGGTAGATTTCTGCGACAACTCCGGAACCGGCCCGGTCGACGGGAATACCGGCCGCCGAGATTCGGGAAAGCAGGCCGGCGCAGCGCATAGCGGTGAGTCCGAGCCGGTCGGTGGAAACACTGAGCGGCCAGCGGCCGGTGATCTTTCGCACCTCCCGGTCGGTTTCGCGGTAGGCCAGGGTACGTCGCCAGGCCATTCCGCCGTCGACTCCGGGCAGGTCGCCGCTGGAATGCCCGACCACGAACTGCACGAACTCGTCGGGCCAGCCGAACGCACAATCGATGCCGAGCTTGTCAACGGTGCCCGCCGTGCGCACGATGATCTCGTCTGATACGCCGAGGTGCAGTTCAGACAAGAACGCCCTGGCGTCGGTCCAGTCGATGACAGCAAGCGCGGTGCCTTTGGGCTCGGCGGCGAGGTCCACTCCGGCGGTGCGCATGGGCTCAGTTTAGGTGGCCCTGATCGCCCGACTCAAGCGGATGCGCAACCGCTCCGGCTTGGCATCAGGTGGGCTCTTCCTCGTTGGCGACCGTCTCGATCCAGTCGACGTCGTCGTCCGACAGATAGACGCCGGATTGTTCACTCTCACTATCGGTGGCGACCTCGCCGCCGGCCCTCGTGATTTCGGCCACGAGGGCCGGCGGCACGGCGTCGCCGTTGTTCTGCATCAGCCACTCCCGCGTTGACGGACTCAGCTTGGGCCACCACAGCTCGATATCCATAGGCCGCAGTCTGCCACGCCGACCGCTGCTGCGCGAGAGCTTGCGGGCATCCGCTTATGCGCGTTGGACCGGCACGCTCTTCCGGCACGTCGAGGGCGGCTGGTGGTCGATAAACTCGAACCATGTCAGACCAGCACTTCGAGCAGGATGAAACCCTGCGCCTGCCGACCGTTCAGTTTCGCGTTGTTCTCGATCTGGGCCCCCGACTCGCCGCAGCGATCACTCTGCCGCCGGAACTGGCCCACCCGGATCTGTTCGCCGACCGCGACGACGAGGGCGGAGCGCTCAACCTGTCGATCGACTACGACAGCGGCCAACTGCACGTGCTGCTCGACGAAGCCGGCCCGAGCTTTCACTTTCACGGCACGATCGACCCGATGGAGAGTCCGTGGCCGGCCGACCAGACCCAGATTCTGCTGGAATGGGCGCTCATTCTGGTGCAGGAGGTCGATGCTCTCGACGAGCTGCTCGATTCGATCTACGAGGCCGCCGAGTGGTTTGAGCAGGGGTTCACCCTCTACGTTCCCGAGACCGAACCGACCCAGCTCGAGCTGATCGAGGTTGGCATCATCGGCGAGCTGCTGACCTTGCCCTGGCTCGGCTCCGGGCGCGTCGACCACGAGCACATCGACGGTGACAACCATCCGATCGCCCTGCTCTGGAATGTGAACAACGACGACCCCGACGTTCCGATCGCTCGCGCCTGGCTCGACCCGCTCACCGGCGAACCGCGCACCGCGGCTGAGCCCGGGGTGGACTGGAATGCCGTCGCCATGAGTGAAAGCGAAGTGCTGCAGTGGCTGGTGGGGATCTACACGAACCACCACGTGGCGCCGACGCCGGAGGCACAGATCATGCGCGCGGCGCTCGAGCGTATTGGTGGCATCAGCTGAGCCGGCCCGGGCGTCCGCTGTATCGAGCAGGAACTGCGCGGTCTGACGTCGGTGAGGCTGATGTGCTTAGCCAAGGATTCTCCAAGGGTGTCGTGGGCAACTGACACCGGAGCCGGGAAAGGCTGTTCGACGGGGTCAGCGCAGGGACTGCGGCGCGAAACCGACGAGAATCTTCACTGGTTTAAACCTCACACTGGGAACAAAATCACTTCCAGTCTCGCAGGCCGGCCGTGGGGTCGCAATTCGCCGGGAGCGGATGCCGTGGGTGCCGAACGGGCTCGCAATGGGCACGCATCCGCAAGCGGTAGCCTGAAGTTGTCAGCAATTAAGAGGAGTGATTATGCAGGTCATCGTGAACACCGACAGCAACGTCAACGGCACCGAGCGGGTTGCCGGAGCGCTGGAAACCATCGTCGAAGAGTCCCTCGCGCGCTACGGCGAACGCCTCACCCGGGTTGAGGTTCACCTCTCCGATGGCAGCGCCGGCCGCAGCAGCACCGACGACATCAAGTGCACCCTCGAAGCTCGCCCGGCCGGCGGAACCCCGGTCGTCGTCACCGAGAACGCCAACGCCGTGGAGGAAGCCCTCACCGGCGCCCTGCACAAGATGAAGAGCTTGCTCGAGACCCACTTCGGCAAGCTGGACGCCCGCAAGGGCAACCTCCCGATGGGCGAAACCGTCTAACTGCCCACGCGGCCGATGCCGGTGGCCAGCACCGCGGCATCCGC
The DNA here is from genome assembly GCF_004403435.1 of Cryobacterium sp. TMT1-66-1. Classification (NCBI taxonomy): domain Bacteria; kingdom Bacillati; phylum Actinomycetota; class Actinomycetes; order Micrococcales; family Microbacteriaceae; genus Cryobacterium; species Cryobacterium sp. TMT1-66-1. The sequence goes on along the minus strand of NZ_SOGP01000016.1, from coordinate 92,888 downwards.
TCTCGTGGCACGTGTTTGAGACGGTGGCCCCGGTTCAAACCAGGGCGAACCTCCTAAACACGTGCCACGAGCCGGTTCAACCGCAGGGTCAGAACAGGGTGTCGCCGACATAACCGCCAGCGGCGCAGCCCGGCGGAATGGCGAAGACGGCCGAGCCGATCGGTGTGATCCACACGTTCAGCAGGTCGAGGGCGTCGATGCGGCGCTGAATAGGCACGAACTGGGCGTCGATATCCGCTTGAAAAGAGACGAAGAGCAGGCCGGAGTTCGACACGCTGCCGCCCGTAGGCGCGTCGTCGTAGTTGTAGCCCCGGCGCAGGATGCGTTCGTCGGGGTTCTCGCTGCGGGCCCGCCGCAGGTGCGAGAACTCCGGGATCACCGGAAAACCGATGGCGGTCTTCGCGGCAAAATCCGGGGCATCCGTTTCGTTGGTGCCGGTCAGCGGCGCGCCGTTGCTGAGAGTGCGACCAACGGATGCCTCCCGCCCGGACCGATCGAGCTTGTCCCACTTGTCGAGACCCATCGCGATGCGCCGCAGCACGAAGCCGGTGCCGCCAAGCATCCAGCCGGGGTTGCTGGCACCTCCCACAAGGAGGTGACGCCGGCTGAGGCGACGACCAGGCTGATCGACCAACATTATTTGTCGTAGCTCTCGTTTGCGCCCGAGTAGTCCTTGGCCGGGACGGTGAACTCTACCGTCGACCCGTCGGACAGGGTGAGGGTGAAGGTGTTCTCGGCGCCCGCGACGATCGGCTCGGTGAGGCCCATGAGCATGAGGTGGTTGGCGCCGGGCGCGAGCTCGTAGGTGCCGTTCGCCGGAACGACGAACCCGCCCTCTTTCTGCTGCATCACCATGGCACCGGAGTCGTCGGCGACGGTCTCGTGCAGCTCGATCATGGTCGCGGCCGTTGATTCGGCCGAGACCACGTTGATGTCGGTGTCGCTGGCATTCGCGAGTGTGCCGAACGCGGCGCTCATTCCGGTCTCGGCGCTCTTGACCCAGGGGTCGGTGATGGTGAGGCTCGCGGCCGCGGTTGCCGTGCTGGTCGCCGCGGTGTCGGGGGATGCGGTGTCGGTGGTGGCGGCGCAACCGGTCAGGGCGAGCAGGCCCAGGGCGGGAACGATGAGAAGGCGGGGTGTGGTGGAGGTCATGAGTGTGTCGTTTCTGTAGTGGGGGGATTTGTGCGTTGACGAGCGGATGCTGCACGGCGCGTCAGCGCCACAACCCCGAGAAAGAGGCCGAGGCCGACGAGGGCACCGATGAGCGCGGTGACGCCGATCGGGAGCCCGCCGCCGGTGCTGGCGGCCGTGTTGGTGGTGACCACGGTCGAATCGGTCGGGGTGGTGATAACGGGAGCGGCGGCGTCCGTTGTCGGTGTGGCCACCGCGCTGGCGTCGCCGACACTAAAGTCGAAGGTGCCGGAGATGGGGTGCCCGTCGGCCGAGACCACCCGCCAGCGCACCTGGTAGGCGCCGTCGGGCAGGGCGGGGTCAACGGCCAGGGTGGCCGTCGGCCCGTCGAGGGCGGGTTCGCCGGTGCCCCAGTCGGTGCCCGCTGAATCAACGACGAGCATGATCGCGCCGAGCTGCATGATGTCGTCGGTGAACCGCATCGACACGGTGGCCGGTGCCAGGCCGACGTGTTCGGTGTCGGACGGCACGGTGGACGCCACCGAATCGTGCGCGCTCGCGGCCGGTGCGACGCCGCCGATCGTGAACGCTGCGGCGAGCGCGAGGATACCGAGACCGGCGAGGAGCCGGTTTCGGGCAGGGAAAGAGAGCATGCGGTGCCTCCGAGGAGTTCGCGAGAAGGATGGGTGCGTCATGGCACGTGTTTGGGCTCGGGGCACTGGTTCAAACCAGTGCCGGCTTCTCAAACGAGTGCCGCGAGCGGATGCGACCGCTAACGTGCCGCGAGCGAGGCGCGGCGCGAGGGCTTAGAAGCCGGCGAGCGCGCGCGGCGGCCCGCGGTGTCGCAGCGGCGACAGCAACACGGCCAGGTCGACTGGTTCGATCACGCGGTGCAGCGCGGCGCGCAGTCGAGCCACGCGAAGCGGAACGAGCACCAGCCCGAGCGCAATGACCACGGTCACGAGCGCGGTGCGCGCCAGCTCGACCAGCGTCCAGAAGGTGCGCTCGCCGCGGCGCAGTGCCACGATCGTCACGATCGCTGCCAGGGCGTGGGCAATCCACATCCACCCCATCGCAGGCGAGATCGGCGAAGCGGATGCCGCCCCCACGATCACGGTCGCCGACCCGTGGTGCCCGGCCATCGTCATGGAGCCGGCCGTTCCGCCGAGCCCGAACAATAGGTGGAACAGCACCTGGCTGAACCCCACAGACACACTGAGCTTCACCAGGGAGAGTTCCTTGCCCGCCAGAGCGACGCTGACCATGCCCGCAAAGGCGAGAGCGATCGAGACGCTGACCGGCGCGGGCGCCTGGCCGCCAGCGGCCACGTGCGAGAGGGCGGCGACGAGCACGGCCACGACGGCCGTCAGCCAGCCGCGAGCGAACCGCGCCCACCTCGTTGCCATGTCACCCACCCGGCGAAAAGTTGCCAACCAAAAGTGCGGTCGTGGCTTCAGGCTAGTGGGTCGCGGGGCCGCCCGATTCTGACAACAGCCCGCCGGACGGTGCGTCAGCCGCCGAGCAGCCTATGGCAAATGGTAACGTCGCCTAGGTCCAGCAACCGGTTTGACGGCCGACGCCCTTCTGCAAGGAACCTCTAATGCCCCAACGATTGAATCTTTCCAAGAACCTTCCACGCACGCTGACGGGGCTGTCGGCTGAGATACTGCAGGATCTGCAACAGCTCGCGCGCACCCCCTCTCTCCTCGTGGCCTGCAACTACGGTGGCACCCTCTCGCACCACGTTGCGTCGAATGTGCCGTCTGTGCTGCTGGAAGAATCCGCGACGGCTTTGCGCGCCCTCGCGGCCCTGCCCAACACCCACACCGCCGTCATGTCCGGCCGCCCATTACGCGACCTCGCCGCCGATTCCCGACTGCCCCGCGAGGTGCACCTGGTGGGGTCGAACGGCGCCGAGTTTGACTCGGAATTCTTCGACGCCCCCGAGCCCTCCGATGAGTCGCAGGATTCCGGCGTCGCCCTCGACCGGCTCCGCATCCGTCTCGGCGTCAGCGCGGCCTTCTTCGCCGGCGACGCGGCGAGCGACGAAATGGCCATGAATACCCTGCACGGCCCCGACCTCGGCATTCGCATCGGTGACGACGCATCCGTTGCCGCGCACCGCATCAGCGGCCCCGAAAAGCTCGCCCAGATTCTGGCCCTGCTGTTCGAGCTACGCAAGGACTGGCTGTTCGGCCAGCATGTCGTGGCCATCGAACGCCACTCCATGCTCGGCGACGGCACCTCGACCGCCCTCGTGACGCCGGAAGCGCGCATCTGCTGGATGACGCATCCGCTGCCCGATTCCGGCTCGCTGTTCGCGAGCATCCTCGGCAGCGAAGAGGCCGGACACTTCTCGATCGAGCCGGTCAAGAAGAGCCGCGTGCTCGGCCAGCGCTACGTCGACAACACCATGGTCGTCGAAACCCGCTGGGCCGACGTCACCGTCACCGACTACATCGAGCCGTCACCGCTCGGCATCACCAACCTCGTGCGCAAGCTCACCGGCACCGGGCTCGCCCGCATCGTCTTCGCACCGCGCCCCGACTACGCCGTCGCCTACTTCAACATGCACGCCGCCGACGGTGTGGTGACCATCACCGGAACCCCCGACCCGATCGTGCTGACGGCCGCGGGCGTCGACTTCACCGTCACCAGCGACGGCCGCAATGAAACAGCCACCGCCGTCGTCGACCTTTCGCAGGGTGCCATCATGCTCAACCTGCGCTGCGGCGATACCGAGCCCTACACAGCGGATGCCGCCGGCGAGGCCGCCCGGCGCGGTGCGGTCATGAATGACTCGCGTTCCTGGGTGAACACCCTGTCGTTGCCGAGCGTGAAGCCCTCTCTCGTCGGCCGCTCGGCCCTCGTGCTGCGGGCCCTCTGCTACGAACCGACCGGCGCCGTGCTCGCCGCCTCGACGACGTCGCTGCCCGAAGGAATCGGCGGCACCCGCAACTGGGACTACCGCTACTGCTGGCTGCGTGACGGCTCGATGACCGTGAAAGCGCTCGTCGACCTGGGATCGACCGACGAAGCCGACGGGTTCTTGCGCTGGCTGGCCGGGGTCGTGGCGGACAGTCCCGGCGCGCAGTGGCTGCATCCGCTCTATTCGGTCACGGGCTCATCGCTGTCGACCGAAGCCAGTCTCGAATCGCTGCCCGGCTATGCCGGATCGCGCCCGGTACGCATCGGAAACGCCGCCGACAATCAGGTGCAGATTGACGTGTTCGGACCGGTAGCCGAGCTCATCGACACGCTGAGCGCCCGGCAGGGAACGCTCTCGGACTTTCAGTGGCACCTGCTGACCGAGATGGTCGACGCCGTCACGAGTCGCTGGCAGGAACCCGACCATGGCATCTGGGAGGCGCGGCGCTCGCCGCGACACCACACCTACACGAAGACGATGTGCTGGGTGACCGTTGACCGGGCCATCCGCACCGCCGAGCGGCACGGCAGGGACGTCGGGGCCGGCTGGGTGGAACTCGCCGCCACGATTCGTGACGAAGTGCTGCGCGAAGGCTGGAGTGAGGAAGCCCAGTCGTACACAGTGGCCTACGACAGCCCCGACCTGGACGCCGCCGTGCTGCACATCGGCCTGTCCGGCCTGCTCGACGTGACCGACGAGCGTTTTCAGCTCACCGTGAGCGCGGTCGAGCGCGAGCTGCGCGTGGGGCCGACGGTGTTCCGCTACCGCTACGACGACGGCCTGCCCGGCCTCGAGGGCGGCTTTCACATCTGCACGACCTGGCTGATCGAGGCCTACGTGCTCACCGGGCGCATCGACGAGGCCGAAGTGCTGTTCAACCAGCTGATCGCCCTGGCCGGCCCCACCGGTCTGCTCTCCGAAGAGTTCGACCCGGCCACCGAAACCCACCTCGGCAACCACCCGCAGGCTTACTCGCACCTCGGCTTCATCCGCTGCGCGCAGCTGCTCGACGAGTACCGCGGGCGCTGAAATTCTCGGCTGACTCGGGGTTTTCCGCGAGTCAGCCGTGAAAACGTTGCCCGTCTCGGACACTTGTCCGAAAAGTGTTAGTATGATCAAATGACTTCGTTGACTGCGCCCGCCCCGCAAGCGGCAGTCCAGCCAAAGGTGCAGCCAATTCTGCAGCCAGACGAGTCGAAACACGACCCGCGCGCTGAGCGCACCCGGCAACTCATTCTCACGGCGATCCGCACGCTGATCGCCCAGCCGGCGGCATCCGTTTCGGTGGCCGAGATCGTGCGCCTGGCCGGGATCAGCCGCAGCTCCTTCTATGCGCACTTCAACAGCCTCGACGTGCTCGCCGCCGAACTGCTGCGGGCGCAGTTCGCCGACATCGGCTCGGCCGGGCTCGATCTGCCGCGGCCGCGCACCGGCGAGAACGCCTCACGCCTCGGCTATGCCCGACTCGTCGCCCATATGGTCGAGAACTTTCCCCTGTACGCGAGCGTGCTCGAACTACCGTTGACGCGCAGCGCGCACGACCAGATCATCGAGGCCTACGCCACCCGCATGCTCGAGTCGGTGCTCGTCTTCGACGACGCCGTCAACGCCGAACTGGTCACGACCTATGTCGCCGGCGGAGCGCTCACCCTGATCGGCGCCTGGATGCGCGGTCACCTCGACGTCTCCGACGACGAACTCGTCGACCAGCTCGTGGCCCTGCTGCCCGGCTGGCTGCTCGAACCCGAAACCTCAAGCGCAACGCCCGTTCGCGTTGCATCACCCACACAACACTGAAGGCGCATTCTATGAAGATTGAAATCGGCGAAACCCTGGTCTACCCGCACCACGGAGCGGTCACCATCACGGCCCTCGCGACCCGCACCATCAAGGGCGTCGAGAAGCAGTTCATGACCCTCAACGTGCACACCAGCGCGCTGACCATTCAGCTGCCGGTCGACAACGTCGAGCTCGTCGGCGTGCGCGACGTCATCGACGCCGCCGGCGTAAGCGCCGTCTATGAAATTCTGCAGAACGCCTTCACCGAGGAGCCGGGCAACTGGTCACGCCGCTACAAGGCCAACCAGGAGAAGATGGCCAGCGGCAGCGTCTACCGGGTCAGCGAGGTCGTACGCGACCTGTGGCGTCGCGACCAGGACAAGGGTGTCTCCGCCGGCGAAAAGCGGATGCTCGAAAAGGCCCGCCAGATCCTCGTCTCCGAACTCGCTCTGGCCCAGGGCCTGACCGACCAGGAAGCCGGCGACCTGCTGCTCATCGAGATTCAGAACTACGTCGTCAGCGACGAGCCCGTCGAGGTCGCCGTTTAGCCTGCCTTTCGCATCCGCTTGACCGCGCCCGATCCTGGTGGGCGCTACGGTAACGGTCGTAGCGCGCACCCTAATCGGGCGCGGTCGTGCGCCAAGCGCTAGACCAGTGCGGCGCAGAGCAGCAATGCCGGCCAGGAAGCAACGAGCACGGCGGCCAGGTAGACCAGGTTGCGCCGTGTGAGGGTGATGCTGTCGATGCCGTACCGCGCACTAAGCAGCATCGTCAATCCGGTGACTGGGCCGACCGCGGTCGACACTCCCCAGCCGATGCACGCGGCCAGCACGAACAACGTGGGGTCGGGCGACAGCGGCTGCACGAGCGCCGCGACGATCGCGACCGACACCACCGGGTGCACCCCGACCATCGCGCACAGAATCATCGCGAGCATCATGGCCCAGGCCACGGGTACGGTGAACTCCGTCACCGGCAGCTGCAGGTCGAACAGGGGAAACAGCATCCGCAGGCCGACGGCGAGTACCCCGGCGGAGGCGAACAGCGTGACCTCACCGCGCAGCTGCGGCAGGTCGTGCCGGGCGTGGCGCGCCAGCGCGCGCAGGGCGCCACGACCGTTCATGATCAGCAAGCCGATCAGGGTGACGCCGAGGCCGGCGAGCAGCACGATCCGCGGCACCGGAACCGTGGGAACCAGCTGGTGCGCCAGCACCACCAGGGCCACGAGGGCGAGCGGTACGCGAATGAGCTCCCAGCTGAGCGTATAGCCGGTGTACGCGGGCAGTTCGCGGCCCCAGAGGTGGAAGATGTCCCAGACGCTCAGGCCGATGGTGACGAGCGCGAGCCCCAGCCCCACCAGCATCAGCACCAGTGAATTCGCGCCGGGAACGAGCGTGGTCGCTGCCGCGGCGGCCGCCCAGAACGGCGACCAGTACGCGGCGGTCGAGTAGGCCCGGGAGATCAGTGCCGCATCGGCGAGCCGCAGGCTGGAGCGACCGCGCAGGTGGTCGCCGACAAGGCCGACCGCACCGATGTTGATGATCGCGCCGAGCGCGTGCGTGGCCAGTGCGGTGCGCACGACGGCGAGTCGGCCGTGCAGCCGGGTGCGGGTGATCGGCGAGGTCGGTGTGACCAGTCGCAGAAACGACACCGCGGCGAGCATGCCGATCAGGTCCTGGTTGACCAGGAACAGGTCGCGGCCCACGATCTGTCCGCCCAGAACCAGACCGACCACAACGGATGCGATCCCCACACCGATCAGCACCCCCGCAATGATGCGCTGGGTGCGGTTGACCAGCGTCAGTCCCACCGCCGCGGCAGCGATGGTGAACCCGCCGGCGACGAGTGTCGCATCGGGCAGCGCCACCGAGAGCCCCACGGTCAGGATGATGCCGGAAAGGAGCAGCGCGTAGAGCAGTCGCACTCGTGCCCCCTGAATCGTTGACAGTGTCCGCGGTCGGACACTCTCTCTTATCCAACCAGTCCGAGGACACTTTCACGGCGCGCGGGAGCTGCGCCGCTGCGCGGGAGGCGCACGTTAGTTGGCATGAAGGTCGTGAGACCTCGTGGTGACGAATTGGGCCCGTTTCGCTTGGCAGTGCAAAATCCCGCGTATTCGCGCAGCCCCAGCGCAGCGGGCCGGCGACAGTATCTTAATATACAACCCATAATGGGGGTATATCATGCGGTACGAAGGCTCGATACTGTATAAACCAGCGATACTTTTTTGTCCGTGGCTCGTCGCGCGCACAGTTGGATCGACGCATTCTCTGCATCGGCATCCGTCGTCACAGAGCTCCACAGCAGGCCCGACCAGGCTGAGCACCTCGGATAGGTTACACATGAGCGCGCCCGTATTCCCCGCAATTCGCACGCGTGCAGCCCGCAGCCTCGCACCGACCGTACTGGCCAGGTCCGCCGTGCTGGCGTTACTGGCAATCGTCGCGGCACCGCTACTGGCCATGGTCGGTGTGCTGCTATTCGGACTGGCCGCCGGTGCGAGCCTGGCCACGACCCCCACCGGCGCCCTCGTGCAGGCCGTCGGCATCAACGTCATCCTCTACGGTTCCGCGGGGCTGGCGGTGCTGATCGGGGTGCTCGCCATCGCCCTGCTGCACTCCGGAGCCCACACCGGCCAGAACCGGCCACTCCGACGCGCCTTCGGCGGAGCATTCGCGACACTGCCACGCCTGCTCGGAGCGCTCGCGCTGCTCGTCGTCAACGTTCTCATCACGCTGCTCGCCTGGGCGCCGATCACCGCGGCGGCGCTCGTGCTGGCCGTCGTTCTCCACGTGCGCTATCGACGCAGCACACCTGGGGCGGTCGGCGAGCAGGCCCGCACCTCGCCCGGTGTGCGGCGTGCCCTGGTCTGGGCGATTCCCTTCCTCCCGCTGCTGGTAGCCCTGACCGCCATCGTCGCCTTGTTCCCGGCCAGCCTCGCTCGGCCGCGTTCGGTTCGGGTGCTCCTTCGCTCGGCGATCGACCGGGTGCGCCGGCAGAAGCGTTCACTGCTTCTCCTGGTCCTGGTCGTCGCCCCGGTGTCGGCCGCGCTCACCTGGTCCGGCACCACGGTCGCCACCATCGTGCAGGCGGGCGCGACCGAGGCCACGTCGGCAGGATTCATAGCGGGTACCCTCCTGCTCGCCCTTACCCTGGCCATCCTGCTGATCTGTACCGGTGCCGCCATTGCCGTGCTGAGTCCGCCCAGCCCCACCGACCGAACGGATGCCGCAGCCAGCGCCGCGCGCGTCGGCCTGCGTTCCCGCTACGCCGACTTCCTGCGCCGGGCCACGCCGGCCATGCGGCGCACCGCAATGGTCACGGTGCTGGCGCTGTGCTCGACTCTCGTGGCGACGCCCGCGTTCGCCGTGCAGGGCGGCACGGTCACGGAGATGGCCGTCTACGAGATGAACCCTGGTCAGGAGCGAATCGGCAACGACCTGACCTTCAACATCGTCATGACGTCAAACGGCGCTCCGGTCAGCGTCACCGGCAGCATCGAGGTCTACAGCGGATCCACCCTGCTGACCACGGTCGACACCGCCACCGACAATCTGACCTGGGTGGTCGTACCTACGGACGGTTTCGCAGTCGGCACCGTGCCGCTCCGCTTCAGCTACCTGCCGACCGGCTCATTCGAGCCGTCCGAAGATTCGCTCACGGTCGACCTCGGCAAGGCACTGACGAGCCTGTACATCTCGGCCACGCCGTCGTGGAACGAGACGATCACGTGGGGAGAAGGCCACTCGATCGTAGCCACCGTGACCGGTGAAGTGGACGGCCCACGTACCCTGATCGTGCGGGATGGGGTCTATCTCGACAGCCCGATCGCGGCATCCGCTGATTTCACCATCACGAACGGCACCGCTACAGTCACCCTGGACCTGACCCGGAAACTCGGCTTTGGCGCGCACACCTATCGGGCCCAAGTGCTCGGTACCGACACGAGCGCGGCGGCCGCCACCGACGAGTACACGATCAACATCGATCGCGCTCCCACGACGGTGACCCTGACCACCACGTTCGCCACGGTGGGCAGTCCCGTCACCCTGACCGCTGCGGCCAGCTCGTCCGCCGCGAACGCGGGGGTCGTTGCCGGGCAGCTGAAGTTCTATGTCAACGGCAACGAGTTGGGCACTGTCACGGTCGACTCCACCGGTCAGGCGAGCATCCGCTACACCCCGACGACGGTAGCCGACTTCGTCGTTAGAGCCGATTATTCGCAGGTTGCCGCGCCGTATACCCATCTCTGGTCATCGAGCGGCAACGTCACAGCCGAGGTAACCCGTGCCAACGCACCGTGGCCGACGTCGCACTGGTCTGGCGATCTCTCGCTCGAAGACACCTGGTTGGAAATCAGCTACGCGGCCGCGGCCGGGCTGCCCGCGCCGTCGGGCTGGGTGCAGATCGTCGATTCCCGCTACGTGCCGGTGGGGCGTGGCTATCTGGTCGACGGCACCCTCAGAATGAAGATTGCCGCCGTCAGTGGTCAGATTTATTATCACGCGCAGTATGAGGGTGACGCGCTCTACCTGGCCCGACAGACCTTCCTGCCCGACCTGGTCGTGGCCGCGCATGTTCCGGCCCTCGCGGTGATCCTGCCGACTGAACCGCGAATTGGAACCACACTCTCGGTGGGCGTAGCGCTGTCCGACGTGCCGTTCGACCTGGTCGAAAGCGTCACCGTGTACGACTACTTCGGTGGCCGCGCATCTCTCGGCACGATCGCGCTGAATGGCGCTGGCATGGGATCGCTGGACTGGTCCACCTTGTTGGCGGGAGAGCATCCGCTCGTCGTCGAGGTCACCTACACGAATGCGAGCGGTCTGGCGCCGACAGTCTCCGACGCGCTGACGGCCACAGTACTGCCCGCCGAAGTGCCCGACCTGCGCATCACCACTGACACTCTTACTGGCTCGTTGCGCGCCGGGGCGCCCGTGAACCTTATCGTCACTGCGCACACCCTCGCCTCGGGAACGCCGGGACTGGCCGCGGGCACCGAAGCAGTTATCGTGGATGCCGCTGGCCGCGGTCTCGGAACGGTCACGCTGGTTGCGGGTACCGATGGGCTCGTCGGCTCGCTCACAGTATCGACGCTGCGCGGCGGACTCGCCCAGTTGCATGCCCGGGCGGTCTATGGCCCGCTCGACCAGACGGTGAACGGCCCAGTCTTCGACCTGACCCTGGCTGCTCCAACCACCTACCTCTCGGTCAGTGCCGCGCCGGTCACGGCCGGCAGCCTGGCCGCAGTGACCGTGACGGCTGCGGTTCCGTTCGGCCTGCCCGGCGAATCGACCCGGGTTGCTGCCACAGTTTCGGTCGGCGATGTCGACTACCCGGTTCACCTGTGGCGTTCCAACGGCACGGATGCCTTCACCGGCACGGTCGACGTGCCCACGACCTCGGCCGGCTGGCTGGCCGTCACCGCGACGATGGCCGGTGACGGCGTCGACACCGGGCCGGCGACCGTCTCGACGACGCTCTACGTGGACAAACGCGCGACCCAGATCTACCTCATGCCGATTCACAACGCCGTTGTCAGCGCATCGCTCACCGTGACGCCCGTCATGGGCAGCGTGGCGAGCAGCGTCCTGAACGCCGGAACGGTCAGCGTGACGCTGTCGCCGTCCGGCGCAATCTGCGTTGCTGCACCCAACGCACCGTGCACCTTCCCGGCCTGGGCCGTGCGCGCGGGGGAGAACTTCGCCGTCGCGCAGTACTCCGGCGACGACCAGCACCTTCCCGCGGAATCCTCCAACGTCAGCTTTGAGGCTGCCGCGCGGTACAGCATCCTGACGACTACCTACGACCCGCTACCTGACCACTGGATTGAAGGTGAACCGGTCACCGTGAGCTGGGCCGTGACGACTTCGGGCGCGCCCGCCTCGGGCCTCGTGGAGGCGACGATCGGTGCCAACCGATGCACTGGCCCGGCACTGGCCGGAAGCTGCGTCATTGTCGTGCCGGATCGCTTCTGGGGAACGACGGATACCGATCAGCCCTATTCGACGGTATTTGCGCCCTTCGACGATGCCCCGGCACAGCGACAGGACAGCAGCGTCATCACCCGGGCCTGCGTCACAGCGGTCGCTTCGCACGCCTCCCTCGACCTGAGCGAGGCGACGGCGTGCCGGCGCGGGTCGATTCAGGGCATTCTGACCGGCAGCATCGTCACGATCACAGCGGATGCCCCGGCCCGCAATTTCGTGCACACCGGCTGGTGGTTCGAGGGCGCACGGTGGGCTCGCGGAAGCCACAGCGACTCCACGATTTCGGTGCGTCTGCAGGGCGCGATGCGGGCGTGGCCGCTGACTCAGTACTACCCGCAATGCTTCACCCTGACCCTGAACCCCAATACCACCACGGCCTACGACCCGGGCCGCCTCGTCTCGTTCACCGAACCCAACTGCGCCAGCCCCGACGGCGCCACCGAGACCGAACTCCGCGAGAAAGAAGCCGGTGCGCCGCGCTACGCCGCCGGCACGGTAGTGGAGCTCTACGCGATCCACAACAGCGAAAACCGGGGAGCAACCAGTTGGGAGCGACCGGCACTCGACCTGTTGTCCTTCGACGGGGCGGAGCGGGAGGTCGCGAATCCGGCGTTCGCCCACGTCGTCATGGACCAGGACCGCACCGTGACGGCGAAATTCAAGGTGCGTGACTGTATTCCTATCTCGATGGTCAGCGGTAAGGGTGGCTCGATCGTCGTGCAGTCGTCGAGCAGACCTGACAGCACCGCGCACTTCGCACCGTATTCTGGTGCCTGCACGGATGCATCCGGTGCAGCCGGGTACGTACCGGGCACGCAGCTCACCCTCAAGGCCGTCGCCGACACCGATATGGGTGTTGTCGCGTTCTCCGAGGCCGACAATCACTGCTCGTGGGAGGCATCCGGTGCCTGCGCCGAGTTTGATCCCACCTTCGCCGTGCGTGCGGTCGGAAGTATTCCAAAGAATGCGGTCTCACGGCTGCAGGTAGTGACGGTTCTGGCGGCGGCTCGATACGGAGCGATCTTCAGCGAAGTTCGGTGTGTAGCGGTCACCACGACGACCTCCTCACCGATCGGAATGTCGTATTCCAGGGGGAACCCGAGCGAAGTCGTCGACTCGACGAGTCTGATTCTCACGCCCGGGTCCGGGGATGGGCAGCATGACTGTGGCGGAAACAGATCGACGTCGTCACAATCGACGCTGGGCGCGTACTCCCTGACGACGCACCGGGATTGGTTAGTCGCGACGGGGTCTCTCGAGGTCAGCACGAAATATGCAGCGATTTCGTTCGAAAAAGGATACAACGAAGACGCGACGACGGTGTGGAGTACCAGCACCGATTCGGGGGTACTGCGGGCTGGCACAGCGGGTACCGGTTCTGGGCCGCTCCTTGACCTGACCGCGGTGGGTTCCGAACTCACTATCGCCGCCAACTGGTACTCCGGCTCGTGTCGAGTGCCCGTGCAGCTTCCTCAGGGCGGGTCCGTACGCCTGGCGAGCGACTCGTTGGAGCCATCCTGCCCCGTCGGCAAGTGGACCAACGACCAATCCGGCGTGATCACTGCGGATCCCGCGCTCAATGCACCAGGCCTCGTTCCGTTCTTCTCGGTGGAAACCTACGAGGGGCAGGGTTATGACCTGGAACCGGCGCCGGACGGCCGTTCGTATTCTCGCGGGTACCTCTACGTTCCGGACATGAACCTGATGCGACACTTCTCGCCCAGGTTGGAGTATTGCGCTCCGTTGAATCTGGACGTGCGGGTGCAGAACGACGTCGGGAAGGGAAGCACGATGCCGGCGTCGGGCGTGCACGCATACATCGCTGACAACGGCGGATGCCCGCCCGATTGGGCCCGTCCGGGTCGAACGGTCGGGATCGGCCTCACCAACTCGGGGAACTACGCCTACTCGCTGGTCAACGGAACGGCTTCCACCGGGGCATCCGTGTCGCTGAACGCCCAGGGTGACATCACAGCCCGGGTCGGTCTGCCTCTGCAGCTGCGCTCGATCTGCTACTCGGTGGCGGTGGCGGACAGCGTGTCATTTACGACGCCGGGAAATTGCCCGGGTGGTGCCAGCAACCGCTTCCTGCGCGGTTCGGTGGTTCAGATCGAGCTCGAACTTCAGCAGGGGTCGGAATTTCGCGGCTGGAGAGACGTGGCGCAGAGCAGAGGAACGACCGCATGGGTGATCGTCTCCGAAGATCGCGCACCGTGGGCTGATATTCATCGCCCCAGTGACCTCGAAATTGTGGGAAACGTCGCGAGTAACTTGGCGCAGCGCGCGCTGAGCGCCATCGTGTCCGTTGCGACAGGTGTGCTCCTGGCAGAAATGTATGTCGTACAGGGGGTGGCGCTTGCCATGCAGGGGGTGTCCACGGCCTTGCACGCGATGGGAGTGGAGGGCAGGGTGCTGGACGGCTTTGACGAGGGTGTCGCTATTATCACCAGTCAGATCGAGATGGTGAGCATGCTGTCGAGCTGCATGCAATCGTGGTCGAGTGGTGACGGGATTGCTGAACTTCCGATCGACGACGGATTCCTGGCCGATGGAGCGGATATGGCGACCGGCGAGATCACCGATCAGATTTCTGAACGATTGGAGAATGCCCTCAAGAACAGTGGGCGCAGCGGGGCAGCTTCCATGATGGGTGCGATCGGTCAGGGGCAGGACATGGCGAATATTTTCGGTTCCAACCTGAACATGTTGGGCCGCGGCGCTGCGGTCGGCTGGAACAGCATCGCCGACGATGTCGGCGGCTGCATGGTCAACGGTATGGAGACCGCCGGCTGGATGTGAGGGTCGGGGTCAGGGCCCCGACCAAAAAAGAGGGGTGGCCACGCACCGCTTACTCTTGCGGGTCGGCGTTCGCTTTGCGGATGCGCCGGCCGTCGGCGACCGTCTGCATCTTCTTCAGGGCGGCCTTCTGGCTCTTCTTCGTGCCGCGCGGCGGAAGCTGAATATTCTGCTCGGCGGCAATGCCGGCCTGCAGCTGGCGCCCGCGTTCGAGTTCGGCGTCGAATTCCGCCCCGAACAGCAGGGCGAGGTTGGTCAGCCAGAGCCAGAGCAGAAAGATCACGATGCCGGCCAGCGAACCGTAGGTCTTGGCGTAGTTCGAGAACGTCGTGACGTAGAACCCGAACCCCAGCGAGGCAACGACGATAGCCACCAGGGCCACGAGCGCGCCGAGCGACAGCCAGCGAAACTTCGGCTGCCGCACGTTCGGCGTGAAATAGTATAGCACCGCGATCAGCAACACGACGGCCGCCGCGAGCACCGGCCACTTGGCAATGGACCAGACCACCTGCACGGTCTGGTCGAGGCCGAGGGCCGCGCCCACGGCATCCGTTATGGGTCCCGAAATGGCCAGGATCAGCACGACGACGAGCAGCAGGGCGATGCCGATCACGGTCACGAGCAGCTGGGTGGGCTTGAGCTTCAAGAATGACCGACCCTCTTCGATCTCGTAGATGCGGTTCATAGCCCGGCTGAAAGCACCCACATAACCGGATGCCGACCAGATCGCGACCGCGATTCCCGCCACCAGCGCGAACCCGGCCGACGGCGACGTGCTGAACTGTTCGATCGGCCCGCGAATGACATCGAGGGCATCGCCGGGAGCGACCGAGGCGAGAATGGTCAGCAGGGTATCGGCCGACTGCTTGCCCTGCCCGAAAACCCCGAGCAGCGAAACCAGGGCGATCAGCGCCGGAAAGAGCGACAGCACGGCGTAGTAGGTGAGCGACGCCGCGATATCGGTGCACTGATCGGTGCCGAATTCACCCAGCGTGCGTTTGACGACGTACTTCCACGACGTCTTCGTGACGTCGGTCGGCGAGTCGGGCTTGCGGTCATCATCGGGGGCCGGGGCGTCGGCAAGGTCCTGGCTCTGGCCTTCGTCCACCATGAAAATCTCCTGCTCGGGTCGAGTGAGGCCGGGGGTCGCGATCCCGGCGCTGAAAATGTACTGCGTTCTCACTGATCTGGCGCTGGGTTGGCTGCCAGAAAGTGTCGATGCCTATAACGGATGCTGCGGCTCGGGCGAGCCGCAGCATCCGTTTGATGACTCAGTACCGTCAATACAGAAGGCGGACTTCACTTTGTCGGTCTGGCGCTGAATGATTTTGGACGGTGTCACTTTGTCGGCGAGGGCGTCGACATCGCCGCCGAGCTCGCGCCGGGTGCGCTCAATATCAGACCGGATCTGATCGGGGGTTCGGTCGGTGTCGGTCATCGGTTTTCCTCATTTCGTTTCAGTGTGCCGGGAATTTTCTTAAGGGAATCAACGGTGCGCGGCGCACCCTTGACGGCTTTCAATTCCTTGCGGCCGATCAGGAACAGTACGAGCCCGATGATCGCCCAGAGGCCGGCCACGAGAAGCCCGGACCAGCCGTTACCGACCAGGTAGCCAAGAGCCCACCAGAGTGCGATCGACAGGAATAGAACGGCCATGATGGCGGCGTAGCCGGCTCCACCCAGCATTCCGGCACCTTTACCGGTCCGGGTGGCCGTTTGGCGAAGCTCGGCCTTGGCCAGTTCGAGTTCCTGACGCATGAGCGTAGAGAGATAACGTGTGACTTCTCCCAGCAGATCGCCCAGCGACGTTTCCGCCGCTTTTTGCTCTGACGGACTATGCAGGTCGGTCATCGTTCCCGAACCGCCAGATCGGGGTTGTCACCGAGGAGACCCGGCTGGCCATCTGGGTCAGTTCGTCGCTGATCGAGCGCAGGCCTTCAGCAACTCTGGCCTGCTGTTCGCCAGCCTGCTCCGTAAGTTGGCTGCGGGCATCCGTCAGCAGGTCCTTCGCCTGGTCTCGGCGGCGACTTTTCCGACTTCATCCTTCGTGACGTCGGCGACTTCACTGGCTGCGTGCGCGGCGGTGTCGCCCACGTTCGCGGCCTGATCGGCGGCGACGTTCGCGGTGTGCGAAGCGGCGTCCTTCGCGGGTGAAGACGTATCCGCACCGGATAGGGCTAGTCCTTGAAGACGTCCTTGACGTCTTCACCAACCTTCTTAGCGCTCGCGGCAGTCTGGTCAGCACGGCCTTCGGCGACCTTGGAGTCGTCGTTGGTGGCCTTGCCGACGGCCTCGGTGGCCTTGCCCTTGAGGTCCTGCGCGGCGTTCTTGATCTTGTCGGCTGCACTCATGGTGTTCTCTCTTTCGTGTGGTGTTTCCGGGGAACGTTCGGTGCGGGGCGCGCCGAACGCGAGTTGGGGGATCGCCGATCGGCGGATGCGGGTGCTGCGGCTGGTGCGCACCCGAAAGCCTCCGCTGATCTGCAGCAGGGCGGGGATGCGCAGCCCGAGCAGCTCGTCGAGGGCGTTAAGGGACTGTTCGACGATGCGCACGACGTCGGTCGGGGACGTGCCGCGGCGACAGGTCACCGAGACCTTGAGCACTGCCTCTCCCACCACCTGGTAGGTCGAGACGCGCGTTGACAGAAATTCGGGGTGCTCACCGAGCGCTTGTTGCAGTGACTGCTCGGCGACGGCGGAATCGACCTGGGTGGCGCCCCAATCGGTCGTCTGCTCGCTGACCAACCGGCCGGAGTGGCCGCCGCCCTGCCGCAGTATGAAACGAAGCAGCAGGCCCACGACCGCCAGCAGCAGAGCGAGGGCGACGATCCAGAGCCAGCTGTGCGTGCTTGTACCCAGCGGCCTGGCCTGGAGCCAGCCGGCGACGTTCGCACGGGTGGCGTCGGAAATGGCGCGCCAGGCATCCTGCACAGCGGTCTGGGACGCGAGCAGACCGAGCAGGCCGGCCACGGCGAGCAGCAGCAGGCCGGTCAGGAGTAGAAGGCTGCGGTTGAGCGCTCGATTGGTGTTGTTCACGCTCCGACCTTTGCGTCGACGGCCACCACGACCCGCGTCTGTAACGCCGGGCGCAACTGCAGCCCGTCGAGCTGATCGCGCACCGCCGTGAGTACAGTGTCGTGGTGCACGGCCTGGCCCGAGGCGGGCACCAGGTGCACCGTGGCGAGGCGGCGCGAGATACTCACCCGGGTGTTGTCCGGATCGATCCCGCCCGTGCGAGCGGCGCGCCCCGCGAGAGCGGATGCGATGACCTCGTCATCGACGATGGTCACCGCCCGCTCGGAAACCATCACGTGCCGGGACCTGCGTCCGGGCGAGAGTGCCAGGACCAGCAAGACGAGGCCGACCAGCGCGCAGCCGACGGCGGTTCCGATGAGCAGTGACAGGGGTGCGCTCGACGCGGACGCCACGCCGTCGGCCAGATCGGCCGGCGCCGTCAGCAGCGCTGGCTGATCTGTCAGCCGCAGCACGATCTCCGTGCCTAGCCATGCGCACAGCAGAATGACCACGATCGCCGCTGAGATGGCTGCGGCAGCCCGCGGCGAGTGCAGTTCGCGACGACGGATGCGCCCGTAGGTAGCCGATGTCGACGCACTCATCGCACGCGCCGTTCCCGAGCGACATCCACCCCGGTCACACGCACGGTAACCCGACCGATGTCGGCACCGGTGAGCTCGCCGACGCGGCGTCGAATGTCGGTCTGTGATTGCGCGGATCGAGCCAGGATGGTTCCCCCGGTGCGAGTGATGAGGGCCGCTTCGCTCGTGACACGCTGCAGGGAAACCACGCGGATTGAGGTGCTGACCGTGAGCGCGAGCATCCCATGGTCGTCGCCGAGTTCGACGCCGACCTGATTGGGCGCCACGCCGAGCGACTCCGCAGTAACCATGGACACGATCTGGCGCAACGCCCGCGGCACAATGCGGGTTCGACCACGGCTTGTGGCCGCCGGCAGTGCGGCATTCGTTGGTTCCATGGGAGTGTCACTGGGGATACCTTCGCCGAGAAACCAGCCCGCGGAGTCTGTCGTCACGCTCACGACGATGAGCGCTTTCCCTGAAAGGCTCCGATCAGTGAGCTCACGTCGAGACGGCCGTCAACCACGCGGCCCACGAGGGCGCCGACCAGCATGGCCAGGCCCACGAACAGAAATGCCCAAAAGCCCAGAATCACCCAGGTCAGCGCGAGAACCGCACCGACCAGCATTCCTGTTCGGGTTGCACTGGTCACCGCAGTGCGGCTTTGCTCGGCTCAGCGTCGGCGGCGTCGTCGCTGGGCAGGTGAATATCGACGATCGTCACGTTGACCTCGGTAACTTCGAGTCCGACCAGGTCTTCAATGGCCCGAATGACACTCGAGCGAATGTCGTTGGCCACCTGCTGAAGCTGCACGGGGTACTCGGCGACGATCGTCACGTCTACGGCGACTTGCGTTTCGCCCACCTCCACCGAGATGCCCTGGCTCACGTCGGTGTTGTTCATCGCCTCACGAATTGCGCCGAGGGCTCGGGCCGCACCGCGACCGAGGGCGTGTACGCCGGTGACCTCGCGCGCGGCGATTCCAGCGACCTTGGCCACGACTCCATCATTGATCACGGTCTTTCCCGTGCCGGTGAGTGGCTCACCGGCTAGAGCTGTGCCGGTCGGCGCACTGCTGCGGGGAGACGTGCTGGCGGAGGCGTTGCCGTTGCTGTCGATGAGGTCCATGATGTTGCTCCTTCATATCGGGCCGTCGGAACAGGCCGAAAGCGGATTATTACCTGTAGGACGAAACTTGTGACATATTCGTCACGCGAAGATGAGAAATATTTAGCCTCAGAGGAGGGACAATGCCCGGCTCTCTGCGTGAGCGGGTCGCGTCGCCGCTCGATACCGCGGCCGACCGCATGCTCGCCGACCGTGCCGCCGACGGCGACCTGCGCGCCTTCGAGGTGCTGGTGCGGCGGTACGGCCCGCTCATGCGGGTCTATGCGACGCGGGTGCTCGGCTCCAACGACGAGACCGATGACGTGGTGCAGGAGGCGTTCATCACGGCCTGGCAGCAACTCGGCACGCTCGAGGACGGCAGCGCGGTGAAGAGCTGGCTGATGCGCATCGTTAGCCGCAAGAGCATCGATCGGGTGCGCGCGCGCCGTCAGCACGTCAACATCGACGACGCGGACGTCCCGGCGCCCGACGAGCACGCCCCGCACGTTCTCGCCGAGACCGAATCGCAGACCGAGGCTCTCGCCCGGGTGCTGGCCACCCTCCCCGAAGACCAGCGCCGCTGCTGGACCCTGCGGGAACTCGCCGAGTACAGCTACGGTGATATCGCGGCCGAGTTGGGCCTGCCGCTCTCGACCGTGCGCGGATTGCTGGCCCGTGCCCGAAAAACCCTGCTTCGCGAGATGGAGGAATGGCGATGACCGAACTGACGCCGGCAAACAGGCGCTTCCTCGCATTCGACCTCGATGATACCGAGCGGGAACAGGCCGGGCTCAACGGCCACACCATCGAGCAGCTCAGCGACTACCTGGATCGCGACCGAACGCCAGCCGACCCGAGTATCGACGATTCGCCGGAGTGTGAGATTGCCCTGCGTGGTCTCGAACGCTTGCGCCGGGCCCAACGGCTACTGCTCAAGCTAGACCTCGAACGTGAATCGCGGCGGGACGACAGCTGGGTGTCGGCCATTCTCGACAACATCACCCTGGAAGCTCACGCCGGCCGGGATATTCCGCTGACCCATCCTGTCCCGACCGCGCGGCTGGTCGTGACGGAAGGCGCCGTGCGCGGCATTCTGCGGGAGTCCGGCGACCGTATGCAGAACGTGTTCGTAGGCCGGTGTGTGCTGGTCGGCGACGTCAACGTACCCGGCACGCCGATCGTCATCGAGGTCGATGTGACCGTATTCCCGGGGGAGAAAATTCCGCTGCTCGCCGATCAACTGCGCCATGCGATGTACGCCGCGCTCGGCAAATACACGGAACTTGTCGTAGCGGCCATCGACATCACGGTGAGTGACCTGCAGGCCCTGCCCGATGCATCCGCCCAAGAAAAGGAGCACTGATGACCACGGTTATTCCGTTCACCGACCAGCTTGACGCGCTGGTACGCCAGGTTCCCGGGGTCGACGCGCTGTACCCGGCTCGGTCGATCGTGGCCACAGTACTCACCACCGCCCTCGATGCGGTGGCACACCACGCGCCCGCAGCGCCGCTGGTGCACACGGTTGCGCAGTCCGATGGCGTGCGGGTCACGGCGAAGATCGGCATTGGGGCCGCCGAGTCCTCGGCTGATGTCAGTGGGCGGGTACACGACGCCATCGCCGAGCACCTGCGGAAGGTGGGCAACCCGACGGTCGCGCAGATCGCCGTAATCGTGGCCCGGATCGGTTGAGCGTCTAGCCGATCGGGGTCAGCCGTGCTAGCTTGCCCCGATGAAGCAGAGAGAGATGTTCCTTCAAGCGGATGCCGCGCTGCGCTGCGTCGTAGACCAGATAACTCCCGCGCAGCTCGACCAGCCGGCACCAGCCGAGTGGTCACGCAAGTCGAATCCGACGCTGCGCGACATTCTCGCCTCGCACGCCGAGGACGAAGCCTGGCTGCCCGCGGTGCTGGAAGGCCGCACGATCGAGGAAGTCGGCGACACCTATAAGGGCGACCTGCTCCGTGACGATCCGATCGGCAATTACGACCGCCTCAACGAATCGACGACGAAAGTGGTCAACGGCGACCTCGACCCCGACAAGGTCGTACACCTGAGCTACGGCGACTATCCCCTCGCCGAAGCGCTGCAGCACACCGCCCTCTACCGGGCATTCCAGGCCTGGAGCATTGCCAGGCACATCGGTCTCGACTACTCGCTGCCCGACGCGCTGGTCGAAAACCTCTGGGAGCAGATCGCGCCCGACATCGAAATGTGGCGCGGTTTCGGCGTGTTTCCGCCCGAGGTGGCGGTGCCGGAGGGCTCGAATCGCGAGGTGCAGTTGCTCGGCAAGGTCGGCTACTGGCGCGCCTGAACTACTCCGGCGCGACGCCGTTGTAGAAGTGCTCGAACACCATGCTCGTGCGGGTGGAGGCGACTGCGGGGTTGGCGGAGAGGTTCTCCAGCACGAAATCGCGCACATCGTCGGTGTCCCGGGCCGACAGGTGAATGATGAAGTCCTCGGAGCCGCCGAGAAAAAACAGCTGCACCACGCGCGGCATCACCCGGATCGAATCCCGAAACGCGGGAATGTGGGTGCGGGCGCCCGCGCGAATGCTCACACTGATCAGCGCCTGCAGGCCGAGACCGATCGACTTCGGGTCGACCATGGCCGTGAAGCCGGTGACGATTCCGCGGCTGACCAGGGAACGCACCCGGGACACACAGGTGGACTCGGCGATGCCGGCGGCGCTGGCGAGCCGGCTGTTGGTGGTGCGGGAATCGGCCTGCAGTTCCGCGACCAGAATGCGGTCGATTTCGTCGAGGGTCTCGGTGACCCGAATCCTCTTCGTTTCTGCCATCGCACATCTCCAACTAGCCGCATATTTCGTGGAATATTCTTGAAGTCTGGCAGATTCTACGGATTTTACCTAGCGGAAACGAATCAATAGCAGTCTTACCTCTATCAAAGCCGAGTCGTTCGGCAGAAGTAACCGAGACGGAGCACTTATGTTGGTCGGCATTCCCACTGAGATCAAGAACAACGAGAACCGCGTTGCGATCACCCCGGCCGGCGTCAACGAGCTCACCCGTCGCGGCCACGACGTCATCATCGAGAAGGGCGCCGGACTGGGGTCGAGCATCACCGATGATGCTTTTCGCCTCGCCGGGGCATCCATTGTCGACACCGCCGCCGAAGTGTGGGCCGCGGCCGAACTGCTCCTAAAGGTCAAGGAGCCCATTGCCAGCGAATACCCGCTGATGCGTCAGGGCCAGGTGCTGTTCACCTATCTGCACCTCGCGGCATCCGCTGAGTGCACCGACGCGCTGATCAAGTCGGGCACGACCGCGATCGCGTACGAGACCGTGCAGTTGCCCGACCGCAGCCTGCCGCTGCTCTCGCCGATGAGCGAGGTCGCCGGCCGCCTGTCCGTGCAGGTCGGTGCGTACCACCTGCTGAGCGCCAACGGCGGCAGCGGAATCCTGCTCGGCGGCGTTCCCGGAACCCCCAAGGCCAAGGTCGTCGTGATCGGCGGCGGTGTCGCGGGCGAGCACGCCGCGGCCAACGCCCTCGGCATGGGCGCCGACGTGACCATCATCGACCTGTCGCTGGCCCGCCTGCGCCAACTCGAGGCCCGCTTCAACGGCGAGATCCAGACGCGCGCGTCGACCCAGTATGAGATCGCCGAGCAGGTGCGCGAGGCCGACCTCGTGATCGGGTCCGTGCTCATTCCGGGCGCGCAGGCACCCAAGCTCGTCACCGACGCCATGGTCGCATCGATGAAGCCGGGCTCCGTGCTCGTGGACATCGCGATCGACCAGGGCGGCTGCTTCGAGGGCTCGCACGCCACGACCCACGACAACCCCACCTTTGCCGTGCACGACAGCGTCTACTACTGCGTCGCCAATATGCCCGGTGCCGTGCCAGCCACGTCGACCCGCGCGCTGACCAACGCGACCCTGCCCTACGTCGTCGCCCTGGCCCAGAAGGGCTGGAAGAAGGCCATCGCCGAAGACGCTGCCCTGGCCAAGGGCCTCAACGTGCACAACGGACGCATCACCAACGCGCACGTCGCCTCGGCCTTCCACGCCGAGCTGCTGACCGTCGCCGACGCCATCGCCTG
Organism: Cryobacterium sp. TMT1-66-1; assembly: GCF_004403435.1. Lineage (NCBI taxonomy): Bacteria > Bacillati > Actinomycetota > Actinomycetes > Micrococcales > Microbacteriaceae > Cryobacterium > Cryobacterium sp. TMT1-66-1. The sequence goes on along the minus strand of NZ_SOGP01000016.1, from coordinate 69,497 downwards.
ACCCGCGTCGTCTGACGCGCCTCACCCCCCGGGCCGGCATCCATCAGCGGATGCCGGCCCGTATCGTCCATGCGTCCTGAGGGCCTATTCAGGAAATTAGCCCGAACGTGTCAGGACGTAGCGGCCATCACTCGGTGCAGCGCGTCGCGCAGGGTCGCCAGGTCGTCGAGGGGAATATTGAGCGCCTCGACGACCCGCGGCGGAATCGATTCGGCCACCGAACGCAGGTCGACACCACGCTCGGTCAGAGTGATATCGAGCGTGCGTTCGTCGGCCACGCGACGCTGGCGGCGCACGTAGCCCGACGCTTCCAGGCGTTTGAGCAGCGGGGAGAGGGTGGCCGGCTCAAGGCACAGCGTCTGGCCGAGGCCCTTGAGCGTGCGCGGGCTCTGGTCCCAGAGGGCGAGCATCACCAGATATTGCGGATGTGTGAGTCCCAGCGGCTCCAGTATGGGACGATACAGCGCAATGACGTTGCGCGAGGCGATCGCGAGCGCGAAGCAGACCTGGTTGTCGAGAGCGAGGGGGTTCTCAAGCGTTGACGATGTCATGGGGGCGTTCCGTTCCGGCTGGTTGTTCTTCCTGCATTTAGTTAGTACACTAACAGTTATGACACACGGTAAGGATTCCCACCCGCGCATCAAGGGACCTGGCGGACTCACGGCTTGGCTCAACGGTCGGCTGTTTCCCATTCTCGGGCCGCCGCCGGTCGGTCCGAGCGGGTCCGATCTGCTGCCGGCAGCGCCCGCGCCCGTGCGCGGCTGCCCGGTCTGCGCCCAGCCGATGGACCAGCACGACATCGACCGCACCGGTGAACGCACGCAGCTGCACTGCCCGGTCGCCCTGCACTAGCCCCGCCGTACGGAGCCTCTCTCGGCAGTTTGCCCACTAGGCTGGGCCGCAATCACGGGAGACCAATGACGGCAGATCAGGCTGCGCTCGACCTTGCCATTACCGAGCTGACCGACGGAAGCCAGCGGTGGGCGGCGACCACCCTCGAGGCGCGCGCCGAGCTGCTGGAGCACACCGGGGCATCCGTTGCGGCGGAGGCCGAGCCCTGGGGGGCTGCGGCCGCCCGGGCCAAGGGCCTCGAGCCCTCGTCGCCGCTCATCGGCGAGGAATGGCTGACCGGACCCTGCGGCGTGCTCACCTCCCTGACTGCGCTGGGCCGCACGCTCCGCACGCTCGCCACCGGGCGGAGCCCCCTCGCCGGCCAGCGTTCGGGCGGGCGCCCGACGGCCGGGTCACCGTTGCCGTGCTTCCGCACAACGCCTGGGACGGGCGGCTGCTGCACGGCTTCACGGCCCGGGCGTGGCTTCGACCGGGCGTCTCGGCGGCGCAGGCCCGTGCCCAGGCCGGGCTGGGCCAGCTCACACCGACAGCGCGCAATGGCGTCGGCCTCGTGCTCGGCGCCGGCAATATATCCTCGATCGCACCCCTCGACGTGCTCTACGAGCTGATCGCGCACAATCGGGTCTCGATTCTCAAACTCAATTCCACCTTCGACGGTCTGCTTGCCGTCTATCGCGCGGCGCTCGCCCCGCTCATCGACGCGGGACTGCTGCGCCCGTCACCAGCGGCGCCGACGTGGGCGCCTACCTCGCCCGTCACCCCGGCATCAGCCATGTGCACATCACCGGCAGCGCGGCCACAGACGATGCGATTGTGTTCGGCGGCTCAAGAACTCCCGGCCTGGGTAAACCGATCAGCAGTGAGCTCGGCGGAGTCTCGCCGATCATCGTGCTGCCCGGCCGCTGGAGCGCCAGGGACCTGCGCTACCAGGCCGAGCACGTGGCCACCATGCGGCTGCACAACGGTGGCTACAACTGCATCGCTGGCCAGGTGCTCGTGCTCAGCTCGGTCTGGCCGCAGAAGACCGCATTCCTCGACGCGGTCGCCGCCGCTCTGGCGGCCTCGCCGGCTCGACCGGCCTGGTATCCCGGCATCGACGAGCGGATGCGCGCGGCCGGTGCCGCGTATCCCGCCGCGAGGTCGATTCCCGGCGGGCGACTGCTCGTGGCGGCATCCGCTTCGAGCGAAGCTATGCTCACTACGGAATACTTCGCGCCGGTGCTGGGCGTCGTCGAACTTGCTGCCTCCGGCCAGTCCTTTCTTGACTTGGCGGTGGAGACCGTCAACCGCGACTTCCTGGGAACGCTCGGAGCCAATATTCTCGGGGCGCCATCCACCATCCGACAGCTTGGGCCGGGGTTCGAGCAGGCCGTGGCGCGCCTGCGCTACGGAACGATTGCGATCAACGCGTGGACCGGCGTGGGCTTTCTGTCGGCCGCCGCGCCGTGGGGAGCGTTTCCGGGGCACACTCTCGGCGACGTGCAGAGCGGCATTGGCGTGGTGCACAACGCGCTGCTGCTCGACGAGGTGGAGCGCACCGTCGTGCGTGGGCCGTTTCGGCCGTTTCCACGCTCGGTGGTGCATGGTGAGTGGGCTCTGCTGCCGAAGCCGCCGTGGTTCGTGTCGGCTCGCAGTGGCACTTTGACCGCCCGCCTGCTGACCGAATTCGCCGCGCGCCCGTCGGTGCGCAGGCTGTCCGGCATTCTCGCTGCCGCGTTTCGAGCCTGAGTGGGTGCAATAGATTGGCAGCACACCCAACAATGCGAGGTTCACGATGACTGGCTGGCGACTGCGCGATTTTCACTCCGACGACCTGGACGGCATTCTGCGCCTGTGGGAAGAACTCAAGGCGTCCGACACGGAGCCGGTCTACGGTCTCTCCGAGGTACTCGCCTCCTGCGAGAAGGACCACGCCGTCGTGGCGGTGCACGGCGATGAGGTCGTCGGTGCCGCCGTCGGCCGGGCCGCCCATGCGCAGGGCTGGATCGTTTTTCTTGCCACCGCCGAGAACTGGCAGAGCCAGGGCATCGGCACGGCCATGCTCGCCGCGCTGGAAGCCCGGATGGCCCCGCACGGCATGACCAAGCTCTCGGCGCTCATGCCCGAATCCGAGACCAAGGTGGATGCCTTTCTCAACCGCGGATTCGAAGTGAAGAAGAACCTGCGCTACTTCGAACGGCACATTCCGGTGCAGCGCGAGGAGCTCAAGCTGCTCGGCGAGCTGGGCGGCCGGGTGCTGCCGCGCGACCTCTGGCAGAAGGTCGGCGGCATGGCGCACGAGAAGGAACTGCTCGAGCGCCGGTTGGTCATGCCCCTGGCCAAGCCCGAACTCGCCGAGCAATACGGGGTCTCACCGCCCAAAGCCGTCGTTCTGTTCGGCCCTCCCGGCACCGGAAAGACCACCTTCGCCAAGGCGATCGCCTCCCGCCTGGAGTGGTCGTTCATCGAAGTCTTTCCGTCGCGACTCGCTGCCGACCCGCAGGGGCTCGCGGGAGCACTGCGCGAAACCTTTCTCAAAATCTCCGAGCTCGAACACGCGGTCGTGTTCATCGACGAGGTCGAAGAGATCGCCGCCCAACGCTCCGGCGAACCGCCGTCGGCCATGCAGGGCGTCACCAACGAGCTGCTCAAGATCATTCCGGCCTTCCGCGAACAGCCCGGACGCCTGCTGGTCTGTGCGACCAACTTCATTCGCGCGCTCGACTCCGCCTTCCTCCGGCATGGCCGCTTCGACTATGTCGTGCCGATCGGCCTGCCGGATGTCGCCGCTCGCCAGGCCATCTGGGAGCGGTACATTCCGGATGCGGTGTCCGGCGAGGTCGACCTCGCCGTTCTGGTCGAGAAAAGCGACGGGTTCTCGCCCGCCGACGTCGAGTACGCCGCCCATCGGGCCTCCCAGCACGCGCTCGAGAACGCGCTCTACCGTTCCGGCGACGGGCCCGTCATCAACGGCCCGAGCACCGACGACTATGCCCTGGCGATCTCCGAAACCCGCCGCACCGTGTCCGACGATGTTGCCGCCGAGTTCCTCGAGGACATCGAGCGCCTAGCCCGGCTGTAGCCGGGCGTGCCCGGGCCCACCTCACGAACGCGGGCCCAGTTTTCAGGCTGGAACCGCGTCACCGTGACGGTGAGCCCGAATGGTCAGCGCGCCTTGCGGTGGTAGACCAGCGCGGCCACGAGCGACTGCCAGATGGCGAAGAACTCGACGGCGAGTGACAACAGGCCAAGCGGTTCCAACCAGTTTCCAATGTCGCCCGTCGCCATCGGCATGCCGACCGTGCGATTGATGACAAAGCCGACGATGACGGCCGCGGACAGCGCAGCGGCGGCGAGGAAGTCGATTCTCGATCCCACGATGAGAACCCGTTCGATCAACACGGCTGCGGCAATGATGATTCCGACGTAGGCGAAGGCGAGGTAGGGAGTTTCGGCGAATTTGCTCGGAAGGTCGAGAATGTGAATCGCCCCGATGACGGCGAGCGACAGCGCAACGGTGATCCGGCGCGTGAGCAGGTGCTGGTCGATCAGGCGCGCGGTCGTGCCGTCGGGATGAGCAGCTGCGGGCTGCATCCGGTCGTCAGTGGATCGCGTGGTGGTCGTAGTCATAAATACCTCTCCATGGGGTGTCTCCCCGCATGAACACTGACAGGCGTGTGGCCTGCCCGGGCGATTCATCGGCAGTGCATAGAAGACTCCGTGGTCGCTGCCAGAAACGGGCCTCCTTCCTGAGATCTTCACAGGAACAGCGGGTGGCGCGGCCGCAAAACACTGCATCGCCGAACCTCTTATGGGGAAGTGGGTTCGAGATTCGCCCGGGGACGGGGCCCGGTCCAAGATTGGGCGGGCGGGCGGGCGGGCGGTTGTCGATGTCGGAGGGGATTACTAGCATGGCATCGAAGCTGATTGCACCCCCGATACGGCAAGGATTCCACGTGATCATAGAAGCCCGCGGCCTGACCAAGACCTACCAATCCAAGAGTGGGCCGGTGCACGCGCTCGCCGGACTCGACTTGCAGGTTCCGCGCGGTACGGTCAAAGCCCTCCTCGGACCGAACGGCGCCGGAAAGACCACCGTCGTGAAGATGCTCACGACACTGATTCGACCGGATGCCGGCACCGCCGTCATCGACGGAATCGACGTCGTGCGCCACCCCAAATCAGTACGCCGCATCATCGGGGTCTCCGGCCAGTACGCCGCCGTCGACGAGAACCTCACCGGATTCGAGAACCTCGAGATGGTCGGTCGGCTGTACCACCTGGGCGGGGCGGCTGCCCGCAAACGGGCGCAGGAGCTCATCGACCTGTTCGAGCTCACCGCCGCGGGCAACCGGCCGGTCAAGGGCTTCTCGGGCGGTATGCGCCGCCGCATCGACCTGGCCGGCGCGCTCGTGATCAATCCCAAGGTGCTCTTTCTCGACGAGCCGACCACCGGGCTCGACCCGCGCAGCCGCATCGCCCTGTGGGACATCATCAAGCGCCTGGTCGCCGACGGAACGACGGTGCTGCTCACCACTCAATACCTCGAAGAGGCCGACCAGCTCGCCGATGACATCGTGGTCATCGATGACGGCCGAGTGATCGCCGAGGGCACCTCGGACCAGCTCAAAGCGCAAATTGGCGGACACCGTGTGGTCGTCGCCCTCGTCGATGCCGCCGATGGCGCGGTTGCCCGGGAAATTCTCGCCCGGTACGGTTCGGGCGAACCGACGATCTCCACCGACGGACGCGGAGTCGAAGTAGCCGTCACCAACGGGCCCACCGCGCTGCAAAGCATGCTCGCCGACCTGCGCGGCGCTGAGGTCGACCTGCACGATGCGGGTATGCGCCGCCCCACGCTCGACGACGTGTTCCTCAGACTCACCGGCCACAAAGCCGATCTCACAGCGAGCGATGACGACTCGGACGGGCCGAAACTCTCGAAACGGGCGCAGGCCAAACGGGACCAGTCGCGCGGGGCGAACGCCGACACGGCAGACCTGGAGGAAGTGAAATGAGCGCCAGGCACGCTTCGGTTCCGGTAGAGCCGCCGATGGCGACCGGCCTCGCCCCGGGTGAATCCCGCGTGGCCACCCTGCCGCCGCTACCGACGTGGAATCCGCTGTCGCTCTGGTACTCCGACGGCTGGACCGTCACCAAGCGCAACCTGATCAAGATCAAGCGGTCGCCCGACATGCTGGTCTTCGCCGTTATCCAACCGATCATGTTCGTGCTGCTGTTCAGTCAGGTCTATGGCGGCGCCATCGCCGTGGCGGGCAGCGACTATACGCAATTCCTGATGGCGGGCATCTTTGCCCAGACCGTCGTGTTCGGTGCCACGTTCTCGGGAGCTGCCATGGCGCTCGACCTGAAAGAGGGCATCATCGACCGGTTTCGGAGCCTGCCGATGAACGCATCCGCTGTGCTGATCGGTCGAACCAACGGCGACCTCGTGCTCAACACCATCTCCATGGTGATCATGATGGCAACCGGACTGGCCGTCGGCTGGCGGGTGAACACCTCGCCGCTGGAGGTTCTGGCCGGAGTGGGCCTGCTGCTTCTGTTCGGCTACGCCTTCAGCTGGGTGATGGCGCTGCTCGGCATGAGCGTGAAGAGCCCCGAAGTCATCAACAATGCGTCATTTCTCATTCTGTTTCCCCTGACCTTCGTCTCAAATGCGTTCGTGCCGAGTGAAACCCTGCCGACACCTCTGCGCCTCTTCGCCGAGTGGAACCCGGTGTCCTCACTCGTGCAGGCGGTGCGCCAGCTCTTCGGCAACCTCGGCACGGCACCGGTGCCTGATATCTGGACCATGCAGAACCCGATTCTCACCGTTCTTATCGGCATCACCGTGATGTTGCTCGTGTTCGTGCCACTATGCATTCGTAAGTTCGCCTCGATCAGCTCCCGCTGACCGACCTTTCATCGACAAAGGAGTCACCTCATGACCGAACACGCCGTCGGTATCGTCGCCGGATTCAGTGGTTTCGCGGTCTCCGACCTCGACGCCGCGCACACCTTCTATGCCGAAACCCTCGGCCTCGAAGTCTCCGTCGGGGAGATGGGCATGCTGCGCATAGCCCTGCCAGGCGGAGCCACCGTCATCGTCTACCCCAAGCCGGACTTCGTGCCGGCGACCTATACGATCCTGAATTTCGCGGTGACCGATCTTGATGCCACGGTCGACGAACTCACCGAACGCGGCGTAGATTTTCTGCGCTACGACGGCTTTGAGCAGAATGACAAGGGAATTACCGTCGGCGGCGGACAAGGGCCGGACATCGCCTGGTTCACCGACCCGTCCGGCAACATTCTGTCGGTGCTGAAAAACCCCTAGTTCTTCTAGTGCCCGCGGCCCTTGCCCTTGTTGGGATTCTTGGTCGGGCGGGTGCGGCCGGGTGAGCTCTCGGTTCTTTTGCGCACGGCCGGCTTGGCCTTGGCTGCCGCAACCCGAATGGCTTTGGCCGCGGCCTTGGCTTTGTCTGTCTTCTTGGGTTTGCGCGGCGGTTTTCCCGGGCGGCCATCGCTATGCACCGGTGCCTCTTCGGTGTCAGCGGATGCGGCGGCGGCACCGGCATCCGTTCGCGAGCTCTGCCTGGAGCGCCCGCGCACGATGCCGATGAACTCTTCGATGTCGTCGCTGGTCTCGCGGGTGATCCAGGCCAGGGCGATCTGGGTGTCGGCGACCCCTGTCACCGGGCGGGAGACCACGTCTTTGCGACCGTACAGTCGGGCGACCCCGTGCGGAACGATGATGATGCCGACGCCGGCGGCAACCTGCTCCATCGTCTCGTCGAGATCACGCATGGGCGGCAGGGCGCGGCGGGTGCCCTCCCGAATCTCGTCGGCGATATCGCGCCATTCAGGCACGTCGTCCGGGTTCTGAAGCAGGTGTTCACCCGCCAGGTCGGCCAGCAGCACGGTCTCGGCCTGCAGGGTTTCGTGGTCCTTCGACGCGACAACGACCGGAATCTCGTTGTACAGGTTGATGACGCTGAGGTTGGTGTCGTCGATCGGAAGGCGTACCAGACTGACGTCGGCCCGGCCGTCGTGCAGCACCGCGATCTGCTCCGCGGGCTCCGTGCGAAACGCGGACAGGGGAACGTCGGGGCGGCGGTCATTCCAGATGCGGGTCCATTTGGTGGGGGTGACACCGGCGACGAAGGCGATGGAAAAGCTCACCGGCATCCTTTCTCGTAGTAGTTGAGGGCAGCAGAGGTCGATTTGCCCAAACGAGGGCCCTCTCAGGCTATACGCTTGAACAATGAGTTCCGAGAAGAAGCCCCAGACCATGAAGCCCGCCACGGCGGCCCAGAAACTCGGGATTTTACCGGGCGCGGCACCGGCCGAGTTCCAGACCGAATTCGTCAGTCGCACCGAGCTGGCCGACCTCATGGCTAACCCGCCGGAATGGCTCACCGTGCTGCGCGCCAACGGCCCGCACCCACGCCAGGTCGTCGCCGCCAAGCTCGGCGTCTCGATCTCCGGCTTGGCCCGCAGTGAGATCACCGACCCACTGACCACCGCTGAGATCGCCGCCCTGCTGCAGCAGCCGCCGGCCTGGCTCGTGCTGGAACGTTCCACCCAGGCCGGCGTGCGCGCCGACCAGATCGCCGTGAAAGACCGCGACGCCCAGCGCGCCGCTAAGAAGGCGCACGTCGAGCGTCAGGCTTCGCAGGAGCAGGCCAAGCGCGACCGCTCCTGACCCGCTGAAAGCGGATGCCGGTGACCGGCATCCGCTTTTCGTGTGTTTAGGCGGTCGGCTCGGCCGCGACTGAGGCGTACTGGGTGCGCAGAAAATTCACCACGTCGCCGAGTTCGGCCTGCGAGATCGAGTGGGGAAGTCCCTCGTAGATGCGCTCGGTGAGGGTGCTGTGGTCGGGCAACCAGGCCTGGGTGCGTTCGATCGCGCTGGGCGGAATCACGCCGTCGGCGGTACCGCGCCCCCAGAACACCGGAAGCGGCTGTTCGGCCAGCTCGGCGTCGCTAAATTGGGGGCCGGTCGCGATGAATCCAGAGAGGTTCACCGCGAAACTGAACCGGTCGGGCGCGGCACGCAGCAGTTCGAGCGCCATCGCTCCGCCCTGGGAGAATCCGAGCAGACCGATCGATGGCGGTTGTTGCGGCAGGGCGTCGAGCCAGTCGAGCACGGCGTTGACCGCGGCGGTGACGGTGGCCGGGTCTGGGCTGCCCGGTTCGCTGATCGGAAACCAGGCCCAGCCGTCGGTGACCGGGAGCGGCGCCGGCAGCGGCGCGCGCAGGGCGGCAATCACCGGTTCGAGCGGCAGGTGCGGGGCCAGCGAGAACAGGTCGCCCTCGTGCGAGCCGTAGCCGTGCATGATGATCAACAACGGGCGGTCAGCCTGGTCGGCGCCGGTCGCCGACCAGAGTACTGCCGAGTTGTCGATGGGGGTGCTGGTGGTCATGGGTCCTCCCGGGTTCGCGGCGCCGTGTCCTTCCATACTTCCATTGCCGCGCCCGTTCTCCACATCGCGTAACGGCTCGAGTGCGCAGCCGGGGCCAGCGTAGGACAGAATGGCACTATGAGCGTGCGAACCCCTGACCCAGACCCGGACTGGACGCCGAAGCCCCCCGTGGGAGCTCCGAATACGAATCCGGGCTGGCTGAAGGACGTCGAGCTCGCCGAGATTCGTCGTCGGCTCCCAATCCTCTACATCGAGGCCGTGCCCGTGCGGGTCGATGGCCTCGGTCAGGTCGTTGAGGTCGGCGTTTTGTTGCGCGCTCGTCCTACCGGCGAGATGACGCGCACCCTGGTCTCCGGCCGTGTGCTCTACGGCGAGACCCTGCGCGACGCGCTGTTCCGCCACCTCGAAAAAGACCTCGGTCCGATGGCCTTTCCGCAGCTGCCGGCCAGCCCTGTGCCGTTCACGGTCGCCGAATACTTTCCGATGCCGGGCATCACCGCCTACACGGATGACCGCCAGCACGCCGTCTCGCTGGCCTACGTCGTTCCCGTCACCGGCACCTGCGACCCCCGCCAGGACGCGCTCGAAATCACCTGGATGACGCCGGCCGAGGCCGCCTCGCCGGGGGTCTCCGCCGAGATGGAAGGCGGTCGCGGCACCCTGCTGCGCGCGGCCCTGGCCTCCGTGGGTCAGCTGTACTGACCCGCTCAGCGGATGCCGCGCGCGGCATCCGCTTGATTACTGCTCCAGCGCCGATCCGAGGCCGAGCGTGTCGAGGAACAAGCGCACGTAGCGGTCGACGTCGACGTCGAGGGCTACCTCGGCGGCCTCCCACTCGGTCGCCAGCCCGTGCACGATGTCTTCTCCCGGGTGGATGCGCTTGTCGACCAGCGTCTGTCCGCGCCCGTAGCCGGCGAGCTGCACCCGCAGCGGCAACATCTCGATGGTGAGGGCGCAGGGATCGACGAGGGCACAGAGGGCTCCGGCGTCACCGATGAGGCCCGTGTATTCGGCGTTACGGCCCGACCCGAGCGCGATCCGGTTGCCGAGTAGTCGACCGACGACCTGGGCGAGATTGGAGTCGCTCTGCACCAGGGCATCAGCGACATGCTCCGGGATCGACACCTGATTGAACACATCGAGACCGTACATGAACGTGGGCACGCCGGAGTCGAGCACGATGGCCGCGGCTTCCGGGTCGTGCCAGACGTTGAATTCGGCGACGGCGGTGGCGTTGCCGACCGTGGTGGATCCGCCCATGAACACGATGCGCTCGATGTTGTTCACGACGTCGGGGTACTGCCGCAACAGCAGTGCGAGGTTGGTCTGCGGCGCCAGCCCAACCAGGGTGACCGGGTGTGGGCTGGCCTGGATCAGTCTGTGCATGAGCTCGATCGAACTGATCGTCTCCGGCTGGCGGTCGGTCGGCGGAAGCTGCAGCGTGCCGAGGCCGCTTTCGCCGTGGACGTGCGCGGCCGATCGGGCTGGTTCGAGCAAGGGGCGGCGGGCTCCGGCAGCGACCGGAATGTATGGGGCCTCCGCGACGTCGAGAATACGCAGGGTGTTTTCGACGACGCGCTCGAGGGAGGCGTTGCCAGCCACGCAGCTGATGCCGAGCACGTTGATGCCCGGGTGCGCGAGGGCAAACAGAATGGCCAGGGCGTCGTCGACCCCGGTATCAACATCGAGGATGACAGGGATCGCCTCGGGGGCTGCGGAAGGACTCATCCGCTCACCCTATTGCTTTGAATATGCCCAAAACCTCCGTTGGGGGCTTTGGGGCTGCATTCGAGCGCTGTAGGGCGAACTTTGCACTTGTGAGCGGGACCTAGCGAACCAGACGCACCTCGTGCAGCTTTTCGCCGAGCACCTCTTCGTTGCGCTCGAGACCGTCCGCTACGTAGCCGTTTCGGGCGTAGAAGGCGTGCGCCCGAGGGTTGTCTGCAGCTACCCACAATGAAGACGGACCGGGGTCCACGACGGAATCGAAGAGCTGCTGGCCTACGCCTGACCCGTGATTCGCCTCGAGCAGATAGAGGAAGAACAACTCGTTTGGAGTGGGATGGTCCCCGTCGCGCGTCGGTCCGCTGCCGGCGAAGCCCACGATTTCGCCATCCACTAGCACGACATTCTGGCGGTACTGCACGCCCTGGGTTGTGAAGCGGCCCCAGAGGGCCGCGAGGCGCTGGGGCCGCAGCTGTGACAGGGCGGCCTGGCTGAGCAGGTGATCGTACGTTTCATGCCAGCAGGCGGCGTGTACGCGGCCCAGGTTTTCGGCATCCGCTTCGCTGACGGGTCGAACGACAACTGTGGTGTTCATGTCTCGACACTAACCGTGTTTGCGGGTGCCCCGTGACGCGGGGCACGCAAAACGGGCCGGCCCCGAAAGGACCGACCCGTTCTAGCAAGCGGATGCTGCGGGCTGGTTAGCCCTGCGAGCGGCGGGGAGCCGAACGGCCGGCTCCACCCGAGCCGGGTCCGCGAACGAGTCCGCCGACCTGGAGGCTGCCGACGCGGGCTCCGCCGGAGCGGCCAGCGGCCGAACCGGAGCGGGGCGCGCTGGTGGCAGCGCCGGCCGGACGACCGGTGCGCTCACGACGAGCTCCACCGGCGGGAGCCGAGTCGCGGCTGCGGCCGCCGTCGTTGCGGTCAGTGCGAGCGCCGTCGCGACCTCCGCCGGAGCGGCTGGCGCCGGCATCGCGACCGCCTTCTGAACGGCCACCCTGCGAGCGACCGCCTTCTGCGCGACCGCCCTGTGAACGGCCACCCTGCGAGCGACCGCCCTGTGAACGGCCACCCTGCGACTGGCGCTGTTGCTGCGGCGCTTCGACTCGGGGCGCCGGCTTGACGTAGGCGGCGACATCGCCGACGAGGGCGTCGACGGCGGGGGAGGCGGCATCGACGCGCTGCGGGGTCACCTTGATGGCGGCCTTGCGCAGAAGCGCGTCAGTGTCGCGCTTTTGCTCCGGCAGTACGACGGTGACGACGTCACCGGCGCTGCCGGCCCGGGCGGTACGGCCCGAACGGTGCAGGTACGCCTTGTGCTCGGCCGGCGGGTCAACGTGAATCACGAGTTCGATGTCGTCGACGTGCACGCCGCGAGCGGCGACATCCGTGGCGACGAGAACCTTGACCGTGCCGGCACTGAAGGCGGCGAGGTTACGGTCACGAGCAACCTGCGAGAGGTTTCCGTGCAGGTCGACGGAGGGGATGCCAGCGTCGGTGAGGCTCTTGGCGAGCTTCTTGGCCTGGTGCTTGGTGCGCATGAAGAGGATGCGACGGCCGGAGCCGCTCGCGAGCTTCTGCACGAGCTCCTTCTTCGCGTCAACGCCGGAGACCTCGAACACGTGGTGGGTCATGGCCGAGACGTGGCTGTTGGCCTCGTCGACCGAGTGCATCACCGGGTCGTGCAGAAAGCGCTTTACGATCTTGTCCACGCCGTTGTCTAACGTGGCGGAGAACAGCATGCGCTGGCCGTTGCCGGGGGTCTTGTCGAGGATGCGGGTGACGACCGGCAGAAAGCCGAGGTCGGCCATATGGTCGGCCTCGTCGAGCACGGTGATCTCGACGGAATCGAGGTTCACGAAACCCTGCTTCATGAGGTCTTCGAGGCGGCCGGGGCAGGCGACGACGATGTCGACGCCGGCCTTGAGCGCGGTGACCTGACGGCCCTGCGAGACGCCGCCGAAGATGGTGGTGGTGTTGAGGCCGTAGGCCTCGGCGAGCGGGGTGATGGCGTTGGTGATCTGCGTGGCGAGCTCGCGGGTCGGCGCGAGAATCAGGCCGAGCGGGCGACCGGGGCGACGCTTGCCGCCGGCGAGGTTGCCACCGAGGCGAGAGACCATCGGGATGGAGAAGGCCAGGGTCTTGCCCGAGCCGGTCTTGCCGCGGCCGAGTACGTCGCGGCCGTTCAAAGTGTCAGGAAGGGTGTCGACCTGAATGGGGAAAGCGGTGTCGATTCCCTGTGAAGAGAGAACCTTGACCAGGGGAGCCGGCACGCCGAGCGTACTGAAAGTTGTAGATAAAGCTGTAGACAAAGTGGTGCCTTTCGGGGCATCAGTCTCCTCGCCCGTTTGTTTACCGCGCAGCGATAATCGAACCAGGAGGATTCACATGGCGAAGGTGCCGAAGGGCACATCCGTTCGCCGTAAGAATGTTTCATTCGAAAAATCAGGTCAGCCTGGTGGGCCGCCGGATAGAGAAGAGGGCGTTCTACGACGCAGCGAGCGCAACTACGCACTCGCAAGTACTCCCACTCTAGCGGATGCTGTCAAATCGGCTCCGTGCCCACCCGTTTTTACCCTCGTATCCGGGGTGCTGGACCGAACCGCGGAGATTTTCGAAAATTCGCACAATATCGCACCCGGAGGCGCGCGAATCGGTGAATTCTCCGCAGTTATGAGCGGGCACCCGGATAGCTAGGAGTGGTCGCCGTGGTAGAGCTCGCCGACGGGCACCGGGGTGTCGATGATGTTGCCGGCCTGCGGCAACGGGCAGGCCCACATCGGGTCGTACGCGCAGGAGGGATTGTAGGCGAAGTTGAAATCGAGAATGAGGGTGTCGTCGCCAACACCCGGGCCGAGATCAGCGCCCTTGATGGTGTCGAGCAGGTAGCGCCCGCCGCCGTAGGTTCCGTCGTTTTTGCCGGCCAGGGCGTCTTTCAGCGGCAGGAAAAGTCCGCCGCCGTAGCTGGCGAGCCGCCACACGTCGAGCGAGCCGAGGTACGGCAGCCGCACGGTTCCGACCAGATCGAACGGCACGGTGCCGTCGGTTCCGGTCTCCACCTGCATGCGATACGGCTGCTCGGCGCGGTGAACCTCGACCTCGAACCGCCAGTCCGGGTCGTAGGCGGCAATCGGAAGCCCGGTGAATGCCGAGCGGTCATCCGGCAGTAGCGGCGACGACGGATGCCCGGCGAACAGTTCGTCGCGCCCGGAACGCCACAGATCGTGCCCGCTCTTCGGGCTGCTCGCGCTCAGTTGCCGCACCCCGGCATACAGTCCGGTTACGCGACGGCGCCAGTCGGCGATCTGCAAGGCTCCGAGGGAAGAACTCATACGGGCTACGCTACCGCCGCCGGGCGCAGCGCACAGCAGGCATCCGCTAGTCGCGGGCGGTTTCGGCGGTGCCGTTGGAGTCCGCTGACTGCGCCGGCGGCACGAAGTTCGGGTCGTCGATGCCGACGTCGTGCTGCCAGGTGGGGGCGAGGCGCTTGAGCCGCAGCAGGCGCCACTGCCAGAACGCCCAGAAGGTGGGCCAGAGCGCGAGCGTGGCAGGCCGCCCGCGAAAGATGAGCTGGTCGCGGTAGAGCGTTTTTCCGGTGCCGGCCGGGTCGGGCGCGATGGCCATGCGGTGGTCCCACAGCGTGACCGCGCTGAGCGCACCGGATACCCCGCGGCCGGTGTCGCGCAGAATGCGCACTCCGTCGGGTCGGTGCGTGGAGTCAGCGAGTCGAATGACCTGGGTGCCCATCGGCACGAGACCGAGCGCGGTGAACACGGCGGGGTGTTCGCCGGGCTCCCAGCGGGTGGGAAAACCGTCGGCTTCGAGGGACTCGACCGCCATGAACGGGCTGCTCACCTCCCGAAACACGGCGGGGCTGTGAATGGCGTGCCAGGCGGCATCCGGTGTGCAGTCGAGGATCTCTTTCAGCAGTACGCGCATGGTTCTAGTTTGGTCTGACGACGGCATGCAGTACAACTAGACAGGTGGCAATTCGGTTCTGGCTGGGCGTTGTGCATCGCGAGCATGTGCTGCGCGGTGTTGATTTGGGAATTGCCCGCGCCAACCGTGGTGCCGGCGACATGATCGCGCAGATGGGCGAGGCTGACGGTATCGTCTACTACTCGCCGAAGACCGCGATCGAGGGCGAACCGCTCAAGGAATTCACCGCGATCGGTCGCATAGCGGATGCCTACGCGTACCAGGTCGGCGACCCCGGTAACGAATTTCGTCCGTGGCGACGCCGGGCGGACTACGACCTGGATGCCTGGCCCACCAGCATCCGCCCGTTGTTGCCCGTGTTGCAACTGACCCGAGACAACCTCAACTGGGGTTTTCAGCTGCGAGCCGGCGTGCTGGAGATCTCGCGGCACGACTTCGAGACGATTCGGCAGCAGATGCGCCGGCCCTCCGCCGACGACCGGTAGGGCGTTTGGTCAGTAATCCCTTATTAGACTCAAGCCCATGAATGGCGATCTCTGGTGGGTACCCTCGGTCATCGTTATCGGCCTCGTTGTGGCCGGGGTCTGGGCGCTGGTCGGCGCCTCGCGGCGGCGCACTCGGGCCAGGCTCGGGCAGGTGAGAGCAGTGGCCACCGAGCTGGAACGCAACGCGTCGAGCAGCCTGGTGCGCGCCGACGACGTGGTGCAGGACGCCACCGACGAACTCAGCTTCGCGATCGCGCAGTTCGGGGAATCGGCAACGCGGGAGTTCGCCACCGCGCTCGCGACCTCGAGGCGACAGCTCAGCGATGCCTTCGCGCTGCAGCAGAAACTCGATGACGCGGTGCCGGACAGCGCTCTCGAGCGCACCCGCTGGAACCACCAGATCGTGCAGCTCGCCGACGAAGCGACCGGTCGGCTGACCAACCAGGCCCGCGATTTCACGGCCAAACGTGGTGTGGAGCGCAATGCGCCGCAGCAGATCGACGAATTGCGCCGCCGACAGGGCCGGGTGTCCGACCGCGTTGCGGGCGGAGCGAGCACCCTCACGAGGCTCGGCCTCAGCTATTCGGCCGCCGCGCTCGCGCCGATCAGCGGCAACGTCGACCGGGCCCGCACGGCTCTGGACGCTGCGCGGGCGAGCGCCGATGCGGCGGCGGCGCGCCTGGCAGCTACTGAGCCGGTCGGCGAGCAGCTGCAGGCAGCCGAGCACGCCCTGTTCCAGGCGACGCAGCTGCTCGACGCGATCGAAACCGGCGAAGACCAGCTCCACCGCGGCTTCGCAAACCTGCAGAAGGCGCTGGATGCTGCCGGTACGGAACTCGCCGAAGCCCGTGCCCTGCGCGATTGCCACGAAGAGTCCGACACGAGCGCGTCGCTTAACCAGGTCATCGCCGACGCCGCCTCCGTGCACGCGTCTCTCCGCGAGCCCGGGCGGCCGAGCGACCCGGCCGCGGATCTGGTGACCCTCGAGGCCGCGATGAACGGGCTGGACAGCATCCGCTCGGAGGCGCGCAACCGCCAGCTGCGCCTCGACAACGCGCGCACCGCCCTGGCCGGGGCGCTGCTCACCGCGCGCAGCCAGATCACCGTCACTCGCGACTTCGTGGCCGCGCACCGCGGACGGGTGCAAGCTGCAGCCCGCACGCGCCTGGCCGAGGCCGAGCGGCAGCTGGCGCTCGCCGTGGCCGAAAGTGACCCGGTGACCGCGCTCGACACCGCGCGCCGGGCGATGACCCTCGCAACGGATGCCGACGCCCTCGCCCGCTACGACACGCACTAAACCCGGCCGGTGACGCACTAGGGCCCAGCGGATGCCGCGGCCCGGCGCCGGATCGCCGGTGTGATCTCCCGCCTGAGCCAGGTGATGGCGTGCGCCTGGTCGAACCGGCGGGCGCAGAGCCCGCAGGCCAGGGGCCGGGTGGGCTGCCGGTACCGAAAGTGGGTGTGCCCGGCGGGGCAGGTGCCCACCCACGGCGCGAGCTCATTGGCGATTTCACCGTCGTGGGTGCGCTTGCCGTCGTAGCCGAGGTCGTGTGCCATCTTCTTCCACCGCGGGCCGTGTCCGGCGCGCGGGCCGGCCAGGGCATGCGCGAGCTCGTGCAGCAGAATTTGGTAGACGTCGTCGTCGACGTAGCGCGAGGCGAGGTAGCGCGACACGGTGATGTGCTTCTTGCTGAAATTGCAGAGGCCCGCCCGCTTCTTCGCGTTGTCGAAGCCGAAAGTCCAGCTGGGGTCGAGGTGCAGCACGATGAGTGCGTCAGCCCAGCGGCGCACCTGAGCGAGGTCGGCCATTAAGGACCAACCTGAACTTGGCGCAACTCGACTTGGTAGAGCCGGTCGTCACCGGCCGCCGGCGAGCCCCGGCCATCCGTGTTATTACTCACAAACCACAGTGTGCCAGCAGGCCCGGGCACCACGTCGCGCAATCGACCGAAACTGTGCACAAACCACTCGGTGGGGGTGTCTGTGGAGGACTCCGTCGTGATTGGGATGCTCCACAGCCGTTCTCCGCGCAGGCTCGCCATGAAGACGGTGTCGTTCACGATGGTGATGCCGCTCGGGCTGGCCTGGTCGGTCGACCACTGCTGCTCCGGGTCGATGTACGCCGAGTTGCCGGCCTGGCCTTCGACCAGCGGCCAGCCGTAATTGCCACCGGGAACGATACGGTTGAGCTCGTCCCAGGTGTTCTGGCCGAACTCGCTCGCCCAGAGCTGTCCGCGCGAATCCCACGCCAAACCCTGCGGATTCCGATGCCCGAACGAGTACACCAGCGTGCCGAACGGGTTGTCGTCGGGTACCTGCCCGGTCGCGGTCATGCGCAGGATCTTGCCACCGAGGGCATCAAGGTTTTGGGCGTTGACGGTGTCTCCCGCGTCGCCAGCGGTCGCATAGAGCAGGCCGTCCGGGCCGAACGCGATGCGCCCTCCGTTGTGGTTGCCGGCCCGGGGGATACCGCTCAGAATGACGGTGGGCGCCCCCAGGGTGTGGCGGCCGGGGGAGCCGGCCAGCGGCATCCGCTCGATGCGGTTGTCGTTGGCCGTGGAGAAATAGGCGTACACCCAGCCGTCTCCGCCGGGGGCTGCTTCGTCGGCCAGAAAGGCCAGGCCGAGCAGGCCGCCTTCACCGTTCGGCTGCGCGGCCGACACTTTTCCCGCCTCACGCAGGCTGCCGTCGGTCAGCAGCTCCCGCACCCGGGTCGTGTCGCGTTCGCTGATCAGCGTGGCGCCGTCTGGCAGCCGCAAAATCGACCAGGGCGCCTCGAGTTCCGAGGCGATGACGACCGGTTCGCCGAGCGGATGCACCGGCGCGAGCGGGCCGGCGTCCGTCGCGGTCGGTGCGGGCCCGGCTGGTGTCGAGGTCGACGGAGTAGCGCTCGGCGCGTCCGCGCTGCAGGCGGCCAGCACGAGAACCAGCAGGGTTGCAGATGCGACGGCCGCCGCTCGCCCAAAAGTCACTGTTCACCTCGCCTTCGTGGTGAACACAGCATGCCGTAGAACTCGCTCGGGGGCCACTGTCTCCGGCCGACGGGCAGCACAACTCCTGCAATTTCTGGCTGAGCGCATCGGGTGCCGCGTATTTTCGGACCTGTATCGAGCGCCCGCTGCGAATTGCAGGAGTTTTGCGCGGCAGCCAAAGTGGAAGGTGTTCAGGCCGCGGACCCGCGGGCCGCAATGTGCGATTCAACGACGGCCACGGCGAGCAGCGAGCTGTCCAGTTCGTCGGCGTCGGCGCCGTCTTTCTCCCGAAGAAACACGGCCGCGGTGAAGTCAGCCAACGCGCCCTCGAGGTTGCCCTGGTCGAAGTACACTTTGCCGCGGTGCTGCCGGGCATAGGCGGCGAGGCGGGTCCACTCGTGCACCTCGGAGTCGAGGATGCAGTGCGTCAGCTCGCTCGCGGCCTCATCGAGCTTGCCCTGAAATTGCAAAACCTGCGCACGACGGATGCGACTGGCCACCGCCTGCTCCCGGTTGCCGGTAAAGCGGGACTGCCGCAGCGCCTCATTCGCGATCTCCCAGGCCTCATCGAGCCGCCCGACCAGCCGCAGCAGGGCGACCTTTTCGTTGAGGGCGGCCAGGCTGCGCAGATTGCCGAGTTCGACGAGTCGCTCGCCAGCGGCCAGCAGGTCGACTTTTTCGCGCAGGGTGATGGGATCGTAACCGATGATGAAGCTCAGGGTGTGTTCCTGTATTGACGAGGGCGGCCGCGGCCGCAGGGGAAAGAACGGGTGTGCCCAGAGTACCGCCGCCGGTGAGAATCGGGCGCAGGCTAGTGCCCGATTTGGAAGACCGTGCGGCCGGGCAGCGGCGACTGCGTCGAGGTCTCATCGGTCGCCACGAGCGAACCGGCCATGAACGCCTTCAGCTCGGCGCCCTCGATCACCTTCGCCGGGTGCGGCCCGTTAGCGAGCAGCCGCGGAATCCAGTTGAGGTCGATCGGCGTGTGCGCCGCCACGAACACGATGTTGCCAAAACGGCGACCCTTGAGCACCTGGGTCTCGGCGAATCCGATCACGTGCGGGAACACCGCGGAGAGGGTGGCGGCCTGGCCACGCGCGAACGCGAGGCCAGGGCCATCCGCTACGTTGACTGCGAGCACGCCGCGCGGCGACAGCAGCGGGGCGGCGAGCGCGAAGAACTCACGGCTGGTCACGTGCTTCGGGGTGCGCGCGCCCGAGAAGATGTCGACCACGACGAGGTCGACCGCGCCGTTCAGCCCGGCCGGCAGCTTGCCGAGCACCTCGCGGGCGTCGCCGTGGCGCACCCGCAGCTGGGCGCGCTTGTCCCAAGGAAGCACCTCGCGCACGAGATCGATCAAATCGCTCTCGATCTCCACCACCTGCTGGCGCGAGCCCGGTCGGGTCGCCTCGACATAGCGGGGCAGGGTGAGGGCGCCGGCTCCGAGGTGCACGGCGGTGATCGGCTCGTGCGGTTCCCCGAGCAGATCGATGACATGCCCGATGCGCTGGATGTACTCGAAGAAGAGCTCGTCGGGGTGGTCGATGTTCACGTGCGACTGCGGAGTGCCGTCGACCACGAGTTGAAAGCTGCCGGGGGTGAACCGGTCCGGTTCGATCACCGCCGTGTGTCCGCTCAACTTCAATACGACAGAGGGATGCCCGTCCGTCGCCACTTCGCCCTTGCGCCCAGTACTCATCCCCCCAGTCTGCGCCCTCCGTGTGTGCGGTACCGGCAACATCCGCTTTCGAGGGAAGGGGAAGGGTGGGTTATACCTGAGAATCTGCTCGATCGCAACAATGAGGTGGACACATCAGTCAGGAAGGCATATAGTTGATCCTTGCGCTCCCAGACAAACTATGCCTTCATATTGCGGTCGGCTTTGCGTGTTCAAGCCACCTTGAGGCACACCTCTTTCGAGGGTCTGCGGAGTCATCACCAATAACAGTAACTAGACCTGACGGGGTCCACGGAGGTTATTTCCTTGGCTGCTGCGCGCAACGCAACCACCAACTCACCCAAGAACGGCCGCTCCCACGAGCGTCTGTCGTTCGCAAAGATCAGCGACCACTTGAACGTTCCGGATCTGCTCGCTTTGCAGACCGAGAGCTTCGACTGGCTCGTCGGCAACGATATCTGGAAGGCTCGCGTCGCCGAGGCCCAGAAGGCCGGACGCCAGGACCTGCCGAATCGCACCGGGCTCGATGAGATCTTCGAGGAGATCTCTCCCATCGAGGACCTCGGCGAAACGATGCAGCTGTCCTTCACCAACCCGGAGCTCGAGCCGGAGAAGTACACCATTGACGAGTGCAAGGAAAAGGGTAAGACCTATTCAGCACCCCTCTATGTGAACGCCGAGTTCATGAACCACCTCACCGGTGAGATCAAGACTCAGACCGTGTTCATGGGTGACTTCCCGTTGATGACCCCCAAGGGCACCTTCGTGATCAACGGCACCGAGCGTGTCGTCGTGTCGCAGCTGGTGCGCTCCCCGGGCGTGTACTTCAACCGCGAGCAGGAGAAGACGTCTGACAAGGACATCTACTCCGCCCGTGTCATCCCGAGCCGTGGTGCCTGGCTTGAATTCGAGATCGACAAGCGCGACCAGGTTGGCGTGCGCATCGACCGCAAGCGCAAGCAGTCCGTGACCGTGTTCCTGAAGGCCCTTGGCCTCACCAGCGAGCAGATCCTTGAGGAGTTCAAGGGCTACGCGTCCATCGAGCTCACCCTCGAGAAGGACAACATCCTTACCAAGGAAGAAGCCCTCAAGGACATCTACCGCAAGCTTCGTCCCGGCGAGCAGGTTGCCGCCGAGGCTGCGCGTGCGCTCCTTGACAACTTCTTCTTCAACTCCAAGCGCTACGACCTGGCCAAGGTTGGTCGTTACAAGATCAACCGCAAGCTCGGCCTCGAAGCGCCGCTGAGTGACTCCGTACTGACGCTGGCGGACATTCTGGCCACCATCAAGTACCTCGTCGCCCTGCACGACAACCAGACCACCCTTCCGGGTCTGCGCGACGGCAAGATGACCGACATCAACATCGACATCGACGATATCGACCATTTCGGTAACCGCCGTATCCGTGCCGTTGGCGAGCTCATCCAGAACCAGGTTCGCACCGGACTGTCCCGCATGGAGCGCGTCGTTCGCGAGCGCATGACCACGCAGGACATCGAAGCGATCACCCCGCAGACCCTGATCAACGTGCGCCCCGTCGTCGCCGCGATCAAGGAGTTCTTCGGTACGTCGCAGCTGTCGCAGTTCATGGACCAGAACAACCCGCTCGCAGGCCTCACGCACAAGCGTCGCCTGTCCGCGCTGGGCCCGGGTGGTTTGTCCCGTGACCGCGCCGGCGTCGAGGTGCGAGACGTTCACCCCTCGCACTACGGCCGCATGTGCCCCATTGAGACCCCTGAGGGCCCGAACATCGGCCTGATCGGTTCGCTCGCCTCGTTCGCGCAGATCAATGCGTTCGGTTTCATCGAGACGCCGTACCGTCGTGTGCAGGGCAACAAGGTCACCGAGACGATCGACTACCTCACCGCGAGTGAGGAAGACGACTTCATCGTCGCCCAGGCCAACGCGCCGCTCACCAAGGACTCGCACTTCGCCGAGGCCCGCGTGCTAGCTCGTAAGAAGGGTGGCGAGGTCGACCTCGTTCCCGCTGAAGACATCGGCTACATGGATGTCTCGCCGCGCCAGATGGTGTCGGTCGCGACCAGCCTCATCCCGTTCCTCGAGCACGACGATGCAAACCGCGCGCTCATGGGTGCCAACATGCAGCGTCAGGCGGTGCCGCTGCTTCTCAGCGACAGCCCGCTCGTCGGAACCGGCATGGAGGTCTACACGGCCATCGATGCCGGTGACGTGCTCACCGCGCTGAAGCCCGGTGTGGTCTCCGAGGTGTCGGCTGACGTTGTTACCATCCAGCTCGACGAGGGCGGCACGCAGGACTACTACCTGCGCAAGTTCTCGCGCTCCAACCAGGGCACGAGCTTCAACCACCGCGTGATCGTCAACGCCGGTGAGCGCATCGAAGCCGGCGAGGTCATCGCCGACGGACCCGCCACCGACCAGGGCGAACTCGCCCTCGGAAAGAACCTGCTCGTGGCATTCATGCCGTGGGAAGGTTACAACTTTGAGGACGCGATCATCCTGAGCCAGAACCTGGTGAAAGACGACACCCTCTCCTCGATTCACATCGAAGAGTACGAAGTGGATGCCCGCGACACCAAGTTGGGTAAGGAAGAGATCACCCGCGACCTTCCCAACGTGTCTCCGGACTTCCTCGCCGACCTCGACGAGCGTGGCATCATTCGCATCGGAGCCGAGGTTCGCCCCGGCGACATCCTCGTCGGCAAGGTCACGCCCAAGGGCGAGACCGAGCTTTCCGCCGAGGAGCGCCTGCTGCGCGCCATCTTCAACGAGAAGAGCCGCGAAGTTCGCGACACCTCGCTCAAGGTTCCCCACGGTGAGCGCGGCACCATCATCGGTGTCAAGGTGTTCGACTCGCAGGACGGCGACGACGAGCTCGGCTCGGGCGTCAACCAGCGCGTGGTCGTGTTCATCGCCCAGAAGCGCAAGATCACCGAGGGTGACAAGCTCGCCGGCCGTCACGGCAACAAGGGTGTCATCTCCCGCATTCTGCCGATCGAGGACATGCCGTTCCTCGCCGACGGAACCCCGGTTGACATCATCCTCAACCCGCTCGGTATCCCCGGTCGTATGAACTTCGGTCAGGTGCTGGAAACCCACCTCGGCTGGATTGCGAAGCAGGGCTGGAACGTCGAGGGCAAGCCGAAATGGGCTGCTCGTCTTCCGGAGCACGCCTTCAGCGCCGCCCCCGGCACGAAGGTCGCCACCCCGGTATTCGACGGCGCGCTCGAGATCGAGATCGAGGGTCTTCTGGACTCCACGACCCTGACCCGCGACGGCGAACGCCTCATCGGTTCCTCGGGCAAGACCCAGCTCTTCGACGGCCGCTCCGGCGAGCCGTTCCCGATGCCGGTGTCCGTTGGATACATGTACATCCTGAAGCTCCACCACCTCGTCGACGACAAGATCCACGCACGTTCGACGGGTCCGTACTCCATGATCACGCAGCAGCCGCTGGGTGGTAAGGCGCAGTTCGGTGGACAGCGTTTCGGTGAGATGGAGGTGTGGGCGCTCGAAGCATACGGAGCCGCTTACGCCCTGCAGGAACTCCTGACCATCAAGAGCGACGATATCCTCGGCCGCGTCAAGGTGTACGAAGCCATCGTCAAGGGTGAGAACATCCAGGAACCCGGCATTCCCGAGAGCTTCAAGGTTCTTATCAAGGAAATGCAGTCGCTCTGCCTGAACGTCGAAGTACTTTCGGCCGATGGCACCGCAGTCAGCCTGCGCGACACGGATGACGAGGTGTTCCGTGCTGCGGAAGAACTCGGCATCAACATTTCCACCCGGTTTGAGTCGTCGTCCATCGACGACATCTGAGCTTGTTAAGGCAGGGCCCGCCCCGCAATCTTCGAAAACTTTCCAAGGAGAGAAATTGCTCGACGTAACAACATTTGACGAGCTTCGTATTGGCCTGGCTACCGCAGACGACATCCGTCGTTGGTCGCACGGTGAGGTCAAGAAGCCCGAAACCATCAACTACCGCACGCTCAAGCCGGAAAAAGACGGCCTGTTCGGCGAGCAGATCTTCGGACCCTCACGGGACTGGGAATGCTCTTGTGGCAAGTACAAGCGTGTTCGCTTCAAAGGCATCGTCTGCGAGCGTTGCGGTGTAGAGGTCACGAAGTCGTCGGTGCGCCGTGAGCGCATGGGCCACATCGAGCTCGCTGCTCCGGTCACGCACATCTGGTACTTCAAGGGTGTGCCCTCGCGTCTCGGCTACCTGCTGGACATGGCTCCGAAGGACCTCGAAAAGGTCATCTACTTCGCTGCGTACATGGTCATCACGGTGGACGAAGACGGTCGCCACCAGGACATGCCTGGCCTCGAGAACGAGCTTCGCCTCGAACTCAAGACCATCGAGTCCAGCCGCGACTCGCGCATCGCCGATCGCCTGCAGCGCCTTGAAACCGACCTCGCAGCACTGGAGGCCGAAGGCGCCAAGAGCGACCAGAAGAAGCGCACGAAGGACGCCGCCGAGAAGGAAATGGGCCAGGTTCGCAAGTCCCTGGACGAGCAGATCGCGCACCTCGAGCGCGTGTGGGAGGACTTCCGCACCCTCAAGGTCGGCGACCTGAAGCCGGAAGACTCCGTCTTCCACGAGCTCCAGGACCGTTTCGGAATGTACTTCGAGGCCTACATGGGCGCCGAAGCCATCAAGAAGCGCCTTGAGGCTTTCGACCTGGTCACCGAGAGCGAAAACCTGCACCTGCAGATCGCTGAGGGCAAGGGTCAGAAGAAGATCCGTGCCATCAAGCGTCTGCGCGTGGTCAACGCCTTCATCATGACCGGCAACTCGCCGGCCGGAATGGTGCTCGACGTCGTACCCGTGCTCCCGCCGGAACTGCGCCCGATGGTGCAGCTCGACGGTGGGCGTTTCGCCACCAGCGACCTCAACGACCTCTACCGTCGTGTGATCAACCGCAACAACCGCCTGCGTCGTCTGCTTGACCTCGGTGCTCCCGAGATCATCGTGAACAACGAGAAGCGGATGCTGCAGGAGGCCGTCGACGCACTGTTCGACAACGGTCGTCGTGGTCGCCCGGTCACCGGTACCGGTAACCGTGCCCTCAAGTCCCTGAGCGACATGCTCAAGGGAAAGCAGGGTCGTTTCCGTCAGAACCTGCTCGGCAAGCGCGTGGACTACTCTGGCCGTTCGGTCATCGTGGTCGGCCCGCAGCTCAAGCTGCACCAGTGTGGTCTGCCCAAGCAGATGGCACTCGAGCTGTTCAAGCCGTTCGTGATCAAGCGTCTGATCGACCTGAGCCACGCTCAGAACATCAAGGCTGCCAAGCGGATGGTCGAACGCTCACGTCCGCAGGTCTGGGACGTGCTCGAGGAAATCATCCGCGAGCGCCCGGTCATGCTCAACCGTGCACCCACCCTGCACCGCCTCGGCATCCAGGCCTTCGAACCTCAGCTCGTTGAAGGTAAGGCAATCCAGCTGCACCCGCTCGTCTGCGCGGCGTTCAACGCCGACTTCGACGGTGACCAGATGGCCGTCCACCTTCCGCTCTCGGTTGAGGCCCAGGCCGAGGCACGCATCCTGATGCTCGCCTCGAACAACATCCTCAAGCCGTCTGACGGCCGCCCGGTGACCCTGCCCACCCAGGACATGATCATCGGTCTGCACCACCTCACCACGATGAAGGAAGGTGTGGTCGGAGAAGGCCGCGCATTCTCCACCGTGTCCGAGGCCATTCTCGCGTTCGACCAGAAGTCGCTCGACCTGAATGCCAGGGTGCGCATCCGCTTGACCGACAAGTACTTCACCGAGGGCACGCAGCCCGAAGGCGTCGAACTTGTGGGCGGCCAGGCTGTCGGAACCGTTCTCGTCACCACGAGCCTCGGTCGAGCCATCTTCAACGAGGCGCTTCCGGCCGACTACCCGTACTTCGAAGACGTTGCCAACAAGGTCACCATGTCGACCATCGTCAACGACCTCGCGGAGCGGTACGTCAAGGTGGAGGTTGCTGCAACCCTCGACCGGATCAAGGATGCCGGTTTCTACTGGGCAACCCGTTCCGGTGTAACCGTTGCGCTCAGCGACATTCTGACCCCGCCGAACAAGCCGCAGATCGTTGCCGGCTACGAGAAGCAGGCCGCCAAGGTTCAGGCACAGTTCGAGAAGGGTCTCACGACCGACCTCGAGCGTCGCCAGGAGCTCATCCAGATCTGGACTCGCGCCACGGAAGACGTTGCCGCAGCGATGCAGGCGAACTTCCCGGCCGACAACACGATCAACCGCATGGTCACCTCGGGTGCTCGTGGTAACTGGCTGCAGGTGCGTAACATCGCCGGCATGCGAGGCCTCGTGAACAATCCGAAGGGTGAGATCATCCCTCGCCCGATCATCTCGAGCTACCGCGAAGGCCTGTCCGTTGCCGAGTACTTCATTGCTACTCACGGTGCTCGTAAGGGTCTGGCCGACACTGCTCTGCGTACCGCTGACTCGGGGTACCTCACCCGTCGTCTGGTGGACGTCTCGCAGGATGTCATCATCCGCGAAGACGACTGTGGAACGACGAAGGGCCTTGAACTGCCCATCGCCGGAACCGACGCCACGACCGGTGCGCTCCTGCGGGGCGAAGACGGCGGCCTCTTGGTCGACTTCAACGTCGAGAACGCGGTCTACGCCCGCAGCCTGGCCGCAGCCGCGGTCAACGCTGCCGGTGAGGTCATCGCCGACGCCGGAGACGACGTCGGAGACGTGCTCATCGCGAAGCTCATTATCGGTGGTGTCGAAACCATCAAGGTGCGTTCGGTGCTGACCTGTGAGTCGGCTGTCGGTGTGTGTGCGGTCTGCTACGGCCGGTCGCTCGCTACCGGCCAGCTCGTCGACATCGGTGAGGCCGTCGGTATCATTGCCGCACAGTCCATCGGTGAGCCCGGCACCCAGCTGACCATGCGTACCTTCCACACGGGTGGGTCGGCATCCGCTGACGACATCACCCAGGGTCTGCCGCGTGTTCAGGAGCTGTTCGAGGCGCGTACCCCCAAGGGTGCATCGCCCATCGTCGACTCTGCCGGACGCATCACGATCGAGGATTCGGACAAGGGCCGCAAGGTCATCCTGACCCCCGACAGTGGCGACGAAGCTATCGCCTACCCGGTGCTCAAGCGTTCAACCCTCCTCGTTGAGGATGGCCAGCACGTTGAGCTGGGGCAGCAGATCATCATCGGCGCCGTCGACCCGAAGGAAGTTCTTCGCGTCAAGGGTGTTCGCGCGGTGCAGAAGCACCTCGTCTCCGGTGTGCAGGAGGTCTACCGTTCGCAGGGTGTACCGATTCACGACAAGCACATCGAGGTCATCGTTCGTCAGATGCTTCGCAAGGTGACCGTCGTCGAACACGGTGACACCGGACTGCTTCCGGGCGAGCTCGTTGACCGGTTGAAGTACAACGACCTCAACCGCACCGCGCTCACCGAGGGCAAGAAGACGGCATCCGCTCGCCAGGAAGTCATGGGTATCACCAAGGCATCGCTGGCGACCGAGTCCTGGCTGTCGGCTGCTTCCTTCCAGGAGACCACCCGGGTTCTGACCCAGGCGGCCATGGAAGGCAAGAGCGACCCGCTGATGGGCCTCAAGGAGAACGTCATCATCGGTAAGTTGATCCCCGCTGGCACCGGCCTTCCCCGCTACCGCGACGTCACCGTCGAGGCCACGGAAGAAGCCAAGGCTGAGCGTTACCCGAACCGCATCTTCACCGAAGATGCAACGTTCAATGAGGGTGACCTGAGCTTCGTCGACTTCGACAGCTTCTCGTCGGACGACCTGGCGCCGGGTACGTATAACTAACCCGCAGTTCTAAACGGATGGCCCCTGCTTCGGCAGGGGCCATCCGTCGTTTAAGCACTCGAGCGCGGTGCCGGGCAGCGGATGCCGCGTGCTGGCTTCGCGCGCCCGCCCCGCCGCCCGGGCCCACCGTAGGGAACCGGGTCCATGATCTATCCCGGTCCTACTTTCCGGGCCCGGGCCCGGAAAGTAGCCGGAGGGCGAAGGGAGGAGGACGGGAAACGGGGTGAAGAGACGTATACTCGGGTTCTACTGTAATTGTGCCCAGTTTGGGGGAGGCGTGTGTGGCAACCCTGACTGAGATTCTCATTCTGCACGGTCTGCTTCCGATCGAAGCTCTCGACACCCTGTTGGCGGGGGATCCGGCCGATGAGGGCGCCGTTCGGCGGCTTGTCGACAGCGGAATTATCACCGAACTGCAGTTCGCGAAGGCACGAGCCGCCCAGGCTAATCTTCCCTTTGTCGAACTGCTCGAGTATGCGGTCGAGGCGAGTGCCCTCGCCCTCGTGTCGCCGCTGGTCTGTCGACGACACGAAGTGCTGCCAATCGGAATTGAGGGCGGCCGGCTCGTGCTCGCAATGGTGGATCCCGGTAACGTGTTCGCGCTTGACGATGTCGGTGAGGCCTCTCGCATGCGAGTGTCTGCGGTGGTCGCCGAGCGCAGCGATCTGCTCGCGGCGATCGCTCGGTTCCATCGCGCCGACGACGAACTCAGCAACCTCACGACCACGCTTGAAGAAGAACACGACTCGATCCTGTCGACGCCTGATCCGAGCGATGAAGCCAGCGACGATGCTGCACCCATCGTGCGCTTCGTGAACCTGCTCGTGAGTCAGGCCATCCAGGACAAGGCCAGCGACATCCATATAGAGCCCGGGGAGGTCAGCCTGAGGGTGCGGTATCGCATCGACGGAGTGCTGCACGAGATGCCGAGCGCACCGAAGAGCATTCAGAACGGCGTCATCAGCCGCCTGAAAATCATGGCCGACATCGACATCGCGGAGCGTCGCAAACCGCAGGACGGCCGTATGTCGGTCAGTCACGGCGGCCGCAAGATTGACCTGCGCGTGGCGACCCTGCCGACCGTGTGGGGCGAGAAGGTCGTGATGCGAATCCTCGACAATTCGACCACGAGCATGGACCTGCGCGACCTGTCACTGCTCGACCACAACTACGACGCCTTCAAGACGGCCTACTCCAAGCCTTACGGCATGATCCTCGTGACCGGGCCGACCGGGTCGGGCAAATCGACGACCCTGTACACCACCCTCTATTCGGTGGCCCGACCGGAGATCAACGTGATCACGGTCGAAGATCCGGTGGAATACCGCATGGTCGGCATCAACCAGGTGCAGGTGAACCCGAAGGCGGGCCTCACCTTCGCGAGCGCACTCCGCAGCATTCTGCGTTGCGACCCCGACGTTGTTCTGCTCGGCGAGATTCGCGACCACGAAACCGCGCAGATTGCCATCGAGGCGGCACTCACCGGGCACCTTGTGCTCTCCACCCTGCACACCAACAACGCACCGAGCGCCATCACCCGCCTCACCGAAATGGGCATCGAACCCTTCCTCGTGGGGAGCGCGCTGGACTGCGTCGTCGCCCAGCGCCTGGCTCGACGCTTGTGCGACCGCTGCAAGATGCCTGACGGGCGCGACCGGGACGAGCTCGCACACCTGCGGTTTCCACTTGAGCCGGATCATCCGCTGCCCCTCATTTTTCAACCAAACGGATGCGCCAGCTGCTCCAATACCGGCTATCGCGGGCGTCTTGCCGTTCATGAGGTGATGACGGTAACCGAGGAGATCGAACGTCTGTGCGTCGCGCGTGCGTCCAGCGCCCTGATCAGCCACACGGCTCATGAGCAAGGCATGATCAGCCTCCGCGACGACGGCTGGGCCAAGGTCGGGCTCGGCCTCACCTCGGTGGACGAAATTCTTCGAGTGGTCGCGTAGGCCGAAAGGACAGTCACGATGAGTCAGGAAATTTACGAGATTCCGGTCACTCCGCCCGGCGTCGCCGCGGAGAGTTGGCCGCTCGACGATCCGAACCTCGACGTCGGGCCTGACCCGGCGCTCGTCGCGGCCCTGCGCGACGTCGTGCTGCAGGGTGCCTCGGACCTGCACGTCACGGCGGGAGCGCCGCCCTGCATCCGCATCGACGGCGGACTGCGGGCTATCGACGGGGCCGCCGTGTGGAAGCGCGACAAGGTTGCCACGGCGCTGTTCAGTCTGCTCACCCCCGAGCAGCGGCACCTGTTCGAGGACGAACTCGAGCTCGACTTCGCCTATACGACCACCGGAGCGAGGTTCCGGGTGAACTACTTTCAACAGCGCGGAAGTGTGGGCGGTGCCTTTCGCCTGATCCCGGGGGAAATCAAACAGCTGGGCGAGCTCGGTGTGCCGGATGCGGTCGCCCAGTTTGCACAGTTGGCCCGCGGCCTTGTGCTCGTCACCGGCCCTACCGGCTCGGGCAAATCCACGACCCTGGCAGCGCTCATCGACCTGGTCAATCGCACACGGGCCGACCACATCGTCACCGTCGAAGATCCAATCGAGTTTCTGCACCAGCACCACAAATCCTTGATCAATCAGCGTGAGGTCGGAAACGACACCCACAGTTTCGCGGCGGCGCTCAAGCACGTGTTGCGGCAGGACCCCGACGTGATTCTCATCGGTGAACTGCGCGACCTGGAAACCGTGTCGGTGGCCCTCACTGCGGCAGAGACCGGACACCTCGTTTTCGCAACTCTGCACACCCAGGATGCTGCCCAGACCATCGACCGCATCATCGACGTTTTCCCGCCCTACCAGCAGGGGCAGGTGCGCGCCCAACTCGCCGCCACCCTACAGGGCGTGGTCTGCCAGACCTTGGTGAAAAAGGTCGGTGGTGGCCGGGTCGTCGCTACGGAGATCCTCATCGTTACGCCGGCCGTCGCCAATCTCATTCGCGAGGGCAAGACGTACCAGATCGCCTCGGCCATGCAGGCGGGGAAAGCGCTGGGAATGCACACCATGGACCAGCACCTCGCCGAACTCGTCAACGCCGGTTTGATCACTCGCAAGGCCGCCGAGGACAAAGCTCAGGACCAGGACAGCCTCGCCCAGCTCATTCGCAAGACGGATGTCAGCGATCTCGCGGCCGGCCCATCGGGGTTTGACGGCATCGATTTCGGTGATTCGTACTCCACCAGGGAACCGCAATGACCACCGGCGGGGTCTTCGCCTACAAGGGTCGCACCGCAGTGGGAAAGATCGTCACGGGTCGGCTGGACGCCGCGTCTGAGAACGCGGCGATGGTGCGGATGCGCGGTATGGGGCTGGCGCCGATCTCGGTGACCGAGGTCACCGTCGGGACCGGGCTGAAGCGGGAGGTGCGGATCCCCGGTCTCAGCAAGGGCGTCGGGCTGAAAGACCTCGCGATCATGAGTCGCCAGATGGCGACCATGACCAGTGCCGGGTTGTCCCTGCTGCGCACCCTGAACATCCTCGCGGAGCAGACCGAGAACGCTCAGCTCGCGCGCATCCTGGCAACGATTCGATCCGAAGTGGAGACCGGGGCCGCGCTCTCCGAGGCGATGATCAAGCACACGGCAGTATTTCCACCCATCATGGTCAACCTGGTTCGCGCGGGGGAGACCGGCGGATTTCTCGAAAATTCACTCAACTCGGTGGCCGGAAATTTCGAGTCTGAGGTGAAATTGCGCGACACCATCAAGTCTGCTCTCGCGTACCCGGTGGTTGTGTTGATCATGGCGGTGCTGGCGGTGATCGGCATGTTGATCTTCATCGTGCCGGTTTTCGAGAAGATGTTCGCGGGGCTCGGTGGGGAGCTGCCGCTGCCCACTCAGATTCTCGTGGTGCTGTCGAAGATGATGGTCTGGCTGGGGCCGCTGCTGCTCGTGCTTGGTGCTGGGTTCGCGTACTGGTGGCGCGCCAACAAGAATTCCGAG
Source organism: Cryobacterium sp. TMT1-66-1 (assembly GCF_004403435.1). Lineage (NCBI taxonomy): Bacteria > Bacillati > Actinomycetota > Actinomycetes > Micrococcales > Microbacteriaceae > Cryobacterium > Cryobacterium sp. TMT1-66-1. Next base: position 37,715 of record NZ_SOGP01000016.1, on the reverse strand, counting down.
GCGGTGCGCCGGCGGGTTGATCCGTTCAAGCTGCGACTTCCGGTGTTCGGACCGTTGCTCACGAAACTCGCCATTGCGCGTTTCAGCCGAAACTTCTCGACCATGATCGCTGCTGGCGTGCCCATCCTGCAGTCGCTCGCCATCGTCGGTGAGACCAGCGGGAACTGGGTGATTGAATCAGCGCTGCGCAAGGTAGCCGAATCGGTGCGCCAGGGCGGGTCGATCGCCGGGCCACTGGCGCAGGAGCCGATCTTTCCACCCATGGTCGTGCAGATGATCGCCGTCGGCGAAGACGCCGGCGCCCTCGAGCAGATGCTCGCCAAGGTTGCTGACTTCTACGACCAAGAGGTGCAGGCCACCACCGAGCAGCTCACGGCACTCATCGAGCCGCTCATGATCGCGTTCATCGGAGTGGTGATCGGCGGAATGATCGTCGCCCTGTATCTGCCCATGTTCAGCATCTTTGAATATGTAAAATAGCCGGTCAGAGAATGCTAAAACGAGTTTTCAAGTTACCCCCAATTAAGGGGTAGAAAACCGTAAGATCAAACCAAGTGAGATTTTGGCATTTCCCACTTACCCAATATCCCACAGTAATGCCACGGCAATAAGGAAACCACGCTCATGATCCGACCCATGATCCACCGCACCCTGCACGCACTCTCCCGCACCCGCACGGCAATTCGAGAACGGCAGCAGGGCTTCACCCTCATTGAGCTGCTCGTGGTCGTTCTCATTATCGGCGTGCTTGCCGCCGTGGCAATTCCGATCTTCCTCAACCAGCAGGAGGGCGCAAAGGACAGCGCTGTCAAGGCCCAGATCACCCAGGCGAAGACCGCTGTAGTGGCCGAGATCGTCACAAACGGTTTCCCCGCAAATCTTGCTGCCGCGAGCGCCTACACACCGAGTAATGACGTCACCGTCGTGCTGACCGGCTCCGCGACAGCGTTCTGCATCTCGGGCCAGTTCGATGGCTCGGCCCGCATCTTCGTCATCGACGATAACGGTGCTGCTCTGCAGGGGACCTGCGTCTCGAACGTCGCGACCCCGTAGCCGGTGCCGGGTGGGGTGTCACACGTGGCTCCCCGCCTGCCTCCGTCTGGTGGACCCACCGATCCATATATTTTCAGTGCACTGTTTCGATCGACCGAAGGGGGCGAGCATGCCCGATTCGCCGCGCCGCTCGCATTCGTGCAACGAGGGCGGATTCGGGGTGGTCGAAATTGTCGTGGCCATGTTCCTCATCGGGCTCTTGGCCGTTGCGTTTCTGCCGATTCTCGTGCAGAGTGCGCGCGTCTCCGACACGAACGTGACCATCGCCGAGGCGACTCAGGTCGTTGCCCAGCAACTGCAGCGGGTCGGGGCTGCCGGGTCGAGCTGCTCAGCGGTCAAGGCCGTCACCGCGAGTGTCCCGGCAGCAGTGGAAACGAAACGTGGTGCCCTGCAACCGCACTTGAGGCTCAACCTGCCGCCTTCCGACGTGTGCGCCGAACCGTACCTACGCGTCGTGCAGATGAGGGTGTGGGCATCGTCCGTCGGGTCGAACGACGAGTTGGCCGCTGCGGAAACCCTCATTCTGTTGGATGCGCCGTGACCGACAGTGGGCAATCCCCTGTGACGGACGCAGAATCGGGATTCACCCTGATCGAACTTCTCGTTTATATGAGTTTTGCTGTCGTTGTGCTCGTGATCATCGGCGGCATGCTGATCAGCTCGGTGGGAATCGAACGGGACGTGCGCAGCACGACCGAAGCGACCGACCTCGGACAGCTGATCAGCCGCTCGGTGCAGGTCGGGGTGCGTAACGCCTCGCAGGTCTCTCTGCAGAACAGTGATGGTGCTCAACTTCTCGTCGTTCGAACGGCGGGCCGCGGTGCAACGGTGGTGTGGTCGTGTCAAGCGTGGTTCTATACGTCGGATTCTGGCGGTTCTTTGTACACAAAGCGCACAACTCCAGCAAGTCACATCGCTGCGCCGGTTTCGGCCGACCTGGACAGCTGGATCAAGCTCGGCGTCGGTGTGAGCACAACCGGTGCCGCTGTCTTCGGCGGGGTCAACGATCGCATCACCGTTGACCTGAACCTGGCTGCGGGCGCGCAGGATGATGTAGTCGTCAACACGACGGTCACGCCGCGCACACTTGCGACGGTGGGTGCCCCGTGCCTGTAAATCAGAACGGCGCGAGCGTCGAGCGAGGCAGTGCGCTCATGGCCGTCATCGGCGTTATGGGGGTAATGATCGTTATCACCCTGACCCTGACCACGGCCACGCTCTACTCGCTTGATTTCACCCGCAGCACTCGTGCCTCCGTGCAATCGGTTGCCGCCGCCGAAAGCGGTGTCAGCGCGGCCGAACTCAGTTTGACCCAGGGCACCTGCCAGCCCAGCTACTCGCGATCCTCGCCGCAATTCACAGCCGACGTGGCGTATTCCCTGAGCTCGACCGACGACGTATGGGTGGCGGGCTGCCCCGCCGCCGGCGTCCAGGCTGTGCGTTTGCGCGTTGAGTCAACCGGAAGCTCGTTGACCGGGTCAGCGTCGGATCGAGCTCGGGTCGAGGCGATCTTCGAGTACGAGTCGGCAGTGCCCCCGGGCGTGCAGCCGAGTGGCGCGGCCATGTACCTCTATGGCGGTGTCGTGTTTATGAACAATGCCGACCTGCTCGTGGCCGAGTCGGGTCGGGCGGCCATCCAGGTAAAGAACGGAAACGTATCGTGCTCCAATAACACCGTGATCGAGGGTGATGTCGTCGTTTCGGCCGGCAACCTCAATATCAGCGGATGCTCCATCGAGGGCAACGCGTGGGCCACCGGCGCCGCGACACTCGGCGCCGTAACGGGCAACCTCACCGCGGCGAGCGTGAACCTGACAGCGGACCAACGAGCTAGCAGGATCGGCGGCGTCTATACGCGCTATACCGTCGGAACACCGATTCCCACAGTGCCGCCCTGGGTCGATCTCAACTACACACCGAGCGACTGGATCGACGCAAGCGGAGTGCCTTATAAGGTCGCGTCAATCGGTGCTGGCTGCACCATCGATGCGACGACCCTATCTGCGGCCGCGAACGGCGGCAAACCCGTCATTATCAACGCCCTGGCTGCGTGTGCCTCCGGTGTCACCGCAGCCGGCACGGTAAAGCTCAGCTCCGATGTCGTGATATTCGCCAATAAATTCACCTTCGTCAACAACGTGCATTTTCAGTCCTCGTCGACGTCTCGACACAAAGTCTGGTTCATCACGCCCGACCTGGTGGCCGACAATCTGCCCACCTGTGGTGCGTCGCAGGGGGACTTCTTGATGAAGAACAGTTTCACGGTAGCGTCCACACTCGACGCCATGACCTACACACCCTGCCGGTTCAACGCGATGAATACTTTCGAGTGGCGCGGCCAGCTCTACGCGAACGGGGCCAACGATTTCAAGAACAATACCCGGTTCGAATCTGCCCCGCTCGGCCTGCCGGGAATCGACCTCGACACGGGCACGGTGACCGTCGCCGGCTCGGCTGGCACTGTTCCGCGCCTGGGAAACATGACGTCAATGAGGGACCTGAGTGATGGATAGCACACCATGACGCGCCACGTCGTCGGCATCGATATCGGTCGTGCATCGTTGCGGGCGGTCGAACTGGCCGATGCCGGCCGGGAGCAGCCGACCATTATGCGCTTCCATGAGGCGGCGCTGCCCGACGGCGCCGTGGGACGCGGCGAGGTACTCGAGCCCAACACGGTCGCCTCACAGCTGAAACGGCTGTGGGCGGGCGGCAAATTCACCACCAAGAATGTTGTCATCGGTATGGGCAACCATCGGGTGGTTGCTCGAGACCTGACTGTTCCGGCGCAGTCGATTCGCAGCATCCGTGAGTCGTTGCCGTTTCAGGTGCAGAACCTGCTCTCCGTTCCGGTGTCGGAGGCCCTGCTCGACTTTTACCCGATCAAGGCCGTGCCCGGTGATGGCCAATCGGGGCCGCAGCTCAACGGACTCCTGATCGCCGCGGTCAAGGAAGTGGTTTTGCGTAACGTTCGGGCGGTGCAACTGGCCGGACTCAACCCGGTCGCGGTCGATTTGATTCCGTTTGCCCTCAGCCGCGCTATTCGTCGGGGTGGCCCCACCGACGATGTGGTGGCGCAGATCGACGTCGGAGCCGGGACAACGAGCATCGTGATCACTGCGGCCGGAGTGCCCCAGTTCGTGCGGCTCATTCCGGCCGGTGGTGACGACGTCACCCAGGCGCTCACCGCTCGGCTCGACCTGCCCGTCGAACAAGCCGATGCCCTCAAACGCGCCTCCAGCATCGGCTCAAGCGGGCCGTTCCCGGGTGGGTCAGCGGATGCCGCTGAGCTGGCCGATACCGCGGCGACCGCCGCGCTCGTCATTCACGAGGGCGTGAGCGAACTGCTCGCCAGCCTGCGCAACACCGTGAACTACTTCATCCACACCCGGAGCGACCTGCCCGTGACCCGTATCGTTCTGACCGGGGGCGGAGCACGGCTGGGCGGGTTCGCCGCGCAACTCGGCGAGCTCACTCGCCTTCCGGTCGTAGCGCCGAACCCAACCGGCGGTCTCACCGTGGGCCGTGGCCTCGACGCTCTGCGGCTGGCAAATTCCGGTGGGGACTATCTCGTCGCGCTCGGTCTCGCATTGGGACGCACTCCATGAGCGCCCAGAACGCCGATCACGACCCGATCATCGGCGGTGAGCCCCGGGTCGACCTGTTGCCGCCCGAAGTCACGGCGGAACAGAAGGGACGTCGGCTCCGGCGGGCGCTCGCCGTCGCGGTCGTCGCCGTGGTCATCGCGACGGGCTCCGGTATCGCGGCCGCCACCTGGGAAGCCGAACGCAGCCAGGCCAGCCTGGCTGTCGTACAGGCCCGCACGACCGAGCTGCTGGCCGCGCAGGGTGAATACATCGAGGTGCGGCGGGCGCAGGAGGAGGTCGACGCGACCCTCGCGGCTCGCCGTCTGGCGGCATCCGTTGATATTGACTGGACCGCATATCTGCAGCAGATCCGTGCCCGCCTGCCCGGTGACGTTGTGATTGGCGCGGTGACCCTCGACGCGGGTTCGCCCTGGGCTCCATATCTGCAAGCGACGGCGCCGCTGCAGCCGCACCGCGTAGCCGCCATCAACCTCACACTGACCAGTGCGACCCTGCCGAGCATTCCCGACTGGCTCGACGCGATGGCGACCCTGCCCGGGTACGCGGACAGCGCCCCGACCCGGGTGGCGCTGCTCGACTCCGGGGCGTACGAGGTCAGCCTTACCCTGCACGTCAACGGCGAGGCGTTCTCGAACCGATTCGCCGACCAGGAGGGTAACGGATGACGCCGACGAAGTGGTGGCTGGTGGGCGCGATGCTCGTCATCGTGCTCGTCATGCTGGCCGGGTACACGCTCGGCATCTCGCCCAAACTCGACGAGTTGAGCGAGGCCCGCACGACTCGCAGCGCGGCGCTGGCGCAGAATGAGGTGTATGACCTGCAGCTCGCGGCACTGCAACGTCAATTCGACGGCCTCGAAACGGTGCAGGACGAACTCGCGGTGCTGCGGGAGGCGATCCCGGGCGGTGCGGCGCTGCCCACTCTGATCGGCCAGCTGGATGGCATCGCCGGTCGAACATCCGTCACCCTGACCGAATTCTCCTCGGCCGACGCGATGCCGTATCTGCCGGTCGTCGCGCTGCCCGACACCGCTTCCGGCGTCGATCCCACGACGGCAGCGGATGCTTCGGCCGCGCCGTCCGCCGCGTCGAGTCCACTGGTCACGGCGGAGAACTTCGTCGCCGTGCCGATCACGATCGCCGTCACCGGAAATTTCGACGCCGTGCTGGAATTTCTTGACGGCCTGCAAAACGGCCAGCGCCTGATGACCGTGACGTCGTTCAGCACGAGCGCAGCCAGCGCCGAGGCTCCCGACCGGGTGACCGGCCAGATCGCGGGGATCGTCTACGTTCTGCTGAATGGTGAATGAGACGTTCGTTCGGTCAGCGGTGCGAAACCAAGGTGGGCTGCACCGTTGGCGCGGGCACCCTCCAGCAGCCGGGCTGCGACCTCGACCAGTACGGCGTCGCCGGCCAGGTGGCCGACCAGAACGCCGTTGTCATAGGTCGGCGCTGAATGTACCTGCACCCAGTTCACCTGGCCGTTCGGTGTGCGAAACCGCAGACTGGTCTGGTACGCCGTGCCGTCGGCCGCGTGCACGGCCCATTCGCTGCCCACCCGCTCGGTGTCATCGGGGTGCATGGCAGCGGCCCATCCGGAGCCCTGGGACTGCTCGGGGGTGAGTCCGCTAAGCGCCAGCCACTGGTCGTTCGCGGTGAGCAGGCCTCCGGTCGAATCCAGCTGCACGATCCCCACCGGGACTGTCTCTTAAACGGTGTTTCCGGCCTGACGCGCTGGACCTGGGTCTGGCGGGAAAGGTGCCGTGATGGCGAGCGGGACGCTGATGGCGGCGATTCTCCCGCCGAACCTCAGAAGTGGGGCGGCACCTTGCTGCGTCAATACTCCATGCCGGGCTTGAGACCGTCCTCCAGTTCGAAACAGGGCGAGAAGGAGTCGATTTTCAGAGTCTTCCCAGAGTCCCGACCCCCGCGCTGTAGGAGTCTCCCTGTGTCGCGATCATGTCTACCCGGAGTGTGCCGCCGCGAACGGCTTTTCGTTCCACGGTCACCCCGGGCTTTTGCTCCCACGCGGATGCGATCGCGTCGATGAGCTCCTCGCCATTCACCTCACCGATCAAAGTGAGGGTCGTGAGGCCGGGCCAGGTATATCCGCCCGCCGAACATCCCATGAGGTGTGCCGTCGTGAACTGAGACTGATCGCCCACATTTTGCGCTGGGACAAGGGCCGCAGCCTCGTCCTCCATCGCCATCGCGATGCCCTTAGCTGTCTGCAGATCCATCATCGCCTCACTTTCCGGGTCCGTCGACGTACACGACGCCAACACTGCTGTCAGCGCGACAATCCCGACGATGGCCGCCCATTTTCCTGTGGGATTCATCCGTAAATCAGCTCCTCAAGATCTACAAGGACCAGTCGATTGTTCACATCCGGAGAGGCCTAGGTTGTTGCTGTCAATCGGAAAGCCCTGCCTCATGGAGGACCCGGACGACTCAATCAATACTGCATGCCAGGCTTCGTGCCGCCCTCCAGCTCGAAACACGGCGAGAAGGAGGTGATTTGAAGTTCGGTGCCGGGAGCCCAAATCGACGCACTATAAAAGTCTCCCTGAACGCCCGTCATGTCTACCCTCGGTGCGCCCTGCCTGGTCTTGCGTCGCTCCACGACCACTCCGTCCTTCTGCTCCCACGCGGAGGCAATAACATCGATCATCGCCTCCGCATCGACATCACCGACCAGAGTGACAGTCGTTCGACCAGGCCAAGCCAACGTGTCATTCGCGCAGCCCAACAAATAGGTCATCTGCAACTGAGACTGGTCGCCCACATTCTCGGAAGGAACGAGTGCAGCGGTCTCGTCCTCTAATGCCATCGCGATGCCCTTCGCTGTCTGGAGATCCATGGTCGTCTCGCTTCCCTGATTTGTCGGCGCACATGAAGTCAGTACGGCTATAAGAATGAGCAATCCAGTAATTGCCGTCGTCTTGCCCTGGCGATTCATCCGTAAATCAGCTCCTGTAGGTCCACAAGAACCTCTTGATTATTCAAATCGTCGGTGGCGACGAGGTTGTGATTGTCCAACGGTACGCTCGGGTTCAATATCAACGCCCCTTCCCCATCCATTGAGATGAAGGGCTTCGGGCCTTGGTAGAAAGGCCCGGCATCGAAGGCGCCGTTGGAGCGCGGGTTGTTCCCTGACCTGCCGCGGGTATTTCGGACAGCGGAATTAGTGGATTTTTCTACGCTGCCAGTGCTGGCTGTTGATAACCATAGTGGACTTCATTGGGCCGGCGATATCCGAGTGCGGAGTGCCGGCGGCGGCTGTTGTAAGACCCTTCGATATATCGGATGACGTCGCTGCGAGCTTGTGATTTCGTGGCATAGGTAGTGCGATAGACGCGCTCGTTCTTGAGCATTGAGAAGAAACTTTCGGCCATGCTGTTGATGCCCCTATGTTGTCAATTCGTGCTGCGCCGGGTTTTTGTGCTGGTCGGGGATGGTTTTCAGGATGGTGAAGATTTCGCGTGCGAGGTATCGTTTGAGGCAGCGGATGACGTCTCGCTTGCTTTTCCCTTGTTCGGTGCGGTGCTGTAGGTAGTTTTGGGTGGTTTCATCCCATCGAAGTCTCGTCAGCACGATTCGATACAGGGCTGCGTTGGTTTGGCGGTTCCCACCGCGATTGAGGCGCCGCTTCGTCGTTTTCCCTGACGAGAACTCGACCGGGCTGACGCCGCAGAGCGCTGCGAATGCGGCTTCGTTCTTCATTCTTCATTCTTTCGGGATTGTCGCCGACGGCGATGAGTAGCGCAGCGGCGCTGTCGTAGCCGACACCGGGGCGGTCTAGGAGCTCGGGCGCGCAGGCTGTCACCGTTCGTGTCATGGCCGTTTCCAGGCGGCTGAGCTGCTGAGTGAGGTGGTGGATGCGGGTGGCAAGTTCACTCATGAGCATTCGTTCGACGGTGCTGGGCAGTAGCAGTGCGCAGGCTCGGCTGAGGGCTTTGGTGCTGAGTCCACGGAGCTGATCGCGCAGTGCTGGCTCCGCTCCGACAACGAGGCCTGTGAGCTGGTTGATCGCAGTCGTTCGTGCCTTCACTGCTGACGATTTCACCAACCGCATGTGGCGTAGTTCTTCGGCGGCACCGATACCTGTTTTCGGCGTGGCCAAGGACCGGCCGGCGAGGACTGCCCGGGCCGCGGCTTCAGCGTCAACGGCATCTGTTTTTCCGGCTTTGCGCCGCAGTGCTCGGTCTGGTTGATTCACCTCGAACACTGTCACGTTTTGGGTTTGGAGGTATTTCATCAGCGCGAAAACCGTACGAGCCGGTGCATTCGATACCGGCCGCGTTCACGTCCCCGAACCGGTGGGCCCACTCCAAAGTCGCTGCATAGCCATCGCGTGTCGTCGGGAAGCTGTGGGTCGCTAGAAGAACTCCCGTGATCGTCAGGATCGCCGCGACGTGGACATCCTTGTGTGTGTCTACGCCAAGGATCACCCCTTCGCCGTGGAGCGCTGGTCACGACTTTCGGGGGTGCTTCAGAACAGATGACCTCATGGCTGCCTTTCGTGGGGGTTGACGAGCAATTCCACGAGAGAAAGTCAGTCAGGACTGTGACGATCCACGCAGGCAGCGAACGCCCACGGAAAGGCCCCTATTGGGACATGGCTGGGCCAGGTGAAATTCAGGCACCAGACCCGGTCGCGGCCGACAGATCAACGCAAGGACACGCCGGCGATGAGGCCGGCTGTCAATCCCAACACGGGTCAAGCCGCGACCTGGCCTGATGGGTTGATCGTCTCACAATCCCAGCAAATACCGGTCAATCCCATCGAGCGTGTGATGCCATTCTCGGCAGCGAACGCGGTGATCTGAGCGGAGGCATATTGGGGTTGGGAGTGGTAATGGACCCAGATCGTACGATAAGGCCGACGAACCCAATGGCGGCCCGGGATTCTGGAAGGGCTGTACTAAAAAAGTTGACATACATGGCTTACCGGTATTGATTCTCGGCACGAGTTATCGACCCTAATTTAGCGCCGTGTCGCTGGGCATGCTTCTCCCGCCTGCAACCCAACAACCCTTAGCGCACGTTTCGTTCCGGTGCTACTCAGACCCCGGCACCAGGCGCGGGATGAAGCTCCCGCCACGGTCCCCGGGGAATGTCCAAATCGAGTGCACCGACCTCAGCGTCGCCCACTTTGGGCGTGGAACCATTACGAGAATTCGGATAGAACCGGGCTTCTGGGTCGCCCTTCTCGTAGCGGAGGTGCTCGGTCAGCTCGATCTGCAACCCGCGTTCGAGGGCCGCTTCGATCAGGCCGGGCACGAACCCGTCCTCGCCCGTGAGCTGGATTTGGCCGGCATCGATCTTCGAGAACAGCGAATCCAACGCGCCGCTCTCGCGGAGGTCATCGATCGCCTTCGCCGTCTGCAGCTGAGACGGGGACCGCGGTGCCTTGCGCAACTCGTTTCGATTCGTCATGACCATGAGTATCACTCCTTCGAGCAGTCGATCCGCAACGCCTTACACAGGCCATCTGACACCCTCGCCTTGGTTCGAGCAGGTCTTCCGGACCCTCTCAACTCGGGCCCAGTTCACGGGCTCAGTGCACCCATCCAATCACTGCGACAGGCTCCGCTGTCGGCCCCATTCGAGTCTTCATCGTCACATCATCCAGTGTCGTCATGACGGCACCCTCCCCGCCGAACTCACGCTCAGTGTGTCTGGTGAGTATTTGAGGCTTTGAGCACCACCCAATCGTGCGGTTCAGCACCACCGATCGTGCGGTTCAGCACCACCGATCGTGCGGGAGAGCGCCAGTGGTGGTGTGGTTGGGAGCCACTGGCGCCCGCCCGTCCTGGATTAGGCGTTGACCAGGGCGGTGTGTTCCCTCATGTTGTAGGTGCCGGTCTCGACCCAGACCGTGTTGTGGATGATCCGGTCCATGATCGCGTCCGCGTGAACGCCGGAGCCGAGGCGCTGGTGCCAGTCTTTCTGCGAGTACTGCGTGCAGAACACCGTTGACGTTTCTCCGTAGCGGCGCTCCATCAACTCCAGCAACATGCCGCGCATTGATTCCGTCGGCCGGTCCAGCAACCACTCGTCAACAACGAGCAACGTGAATGCGGCGTATTTGCGGAGGAACTTGCCGGACCCGCCGGGGCTGTCTTGCGCGGCGACCCAGGCTTCTTCGAGGTCGGGCATGCGGACGTAGTGGGCGCGGATGCGATGCTCGCAGGCGCGTTTGGCGATCGCGCAGCCCAGATACGACTTCCCCGACCCGGTGAATCCTTGGAAGACGACGTTCTGCTGCCGGGTCACGAAGGAGCAGGTGCCGAGCTGGGTTAGTAGCTCCCGGTTGAGGCTGCGTTCGTCGAGCAGGTCGATGCGGCGCAGGTCAGCGTTTGGGTAACGCAGCCCCGCCCGCCGGATCAAACCCTCCACTTTGGAGTGCGTGAAGGTGGAATAGGCATCATCCACGACCAGCCGCACTCGCTCTTCAAACGGCATGTCGATGCTGAGTGTCTCGTCCTGACTGTCGATCGCTTCGAGGAGCTCGCCGGCGTTCATTTCGCGCAACTTGCGTTTGGTCTCCCCGTCCAGCCGGCTCATCGGGTGCCGCCGGCGTAGTAGGCGCTGCCGCGGACATAGCCGCCGCCATCCGCCTCGGATTCATCGGGGACGTTCCCCGTTTTGTCTTGCCCGGTGTCGAGAATCGGCCGCAGGTGCGCATACCGCGGAGAGCGGATCGGCCCCCGCAACGCCAGCTCGCAGGCCGCCTCAACCCGGGTCGGAGAGAACCGGCGCGACAGACGCAGCACCGCCAAGGCCGGATCGTAGCCGGCCTCCTCGATCGAGGCGGCTTCGAAGATCTTGCCGATCACCGTCACTGTGGCCGGGCCCATCCGGGCTGCCCAGTCGTCGATCCGGACCCGGTCCCAGGCCTGCCAGCTCCGCCCCTCGGGCAGGTCAGCATCGTTGGTCTGATACCGATTCGCCGTGCTGGCCGGCAAAAGCAGGTGGCTGGTCAGGCGCTCATCAGCCCGATAGACCTCCAACATCGTGTCCGTCACGCGAAGGTCAACGAGGGCACCGATGTGACCGATGGGGACCGAGTAGAAGTTCTTCGCCCAGACCACGTGAGCATTCTTGCCCACCTTGCGTTTGTAGGACCACGTGCTGATCTCGAACGAGGCCGCCGGCAGCGGTTGCATCAACGGCTTCTCCTCCGCGATGAACACGCTCAGCCGAGACCCGTCCCGTTTCTGGAACGGCTGCCGGTTATAGGCATCGATCTGCTCAGCGACCCGGACCCGCAACTGAGGCAGGGACGTGAACTGCTCGTGCCTGAGGCCAGCGATCACCCAGGTCGCCACGTGGGAGACCGTGTTCTCGACACTGGCTTTGTCTTTTGGTGCCCGGACACGGCCCGGCAGCACCGCGGCTGAGTAGTGCGCTGCGATCTCGCGGTAGGCGTCGTTGAGAACGACCTCGCCCTCACGCGGGTGGGAGATCACCCCGGTCTTCAAGTTGTCCGGCACCAGGCGTGGCACGCTGCCGCCAAAGAAAGCGAACATCGCCGTGTGGGCGCGCAGCCACGACTCCTGTCGCATATCCAACGTGGCTTCCACGAACGCATACCGGCTAAACGGCAGACAAGCGACGAACAAATACACCTTCGAGATTTCGCCCGTGGTCGGATCCAGCAGCTGCATCGTGGGTCCCGACCAGTCGACCTCGATGCTGCGGCCGGCCTTGTGGCCAACACGGGACGACGCGCCAGTCACGGCGGCGTAGTCGCCATAGAGCCGGCAGAACCGGTCGTAACTCATCACGGCCTGCCCGGCACGCGACGACGCGTCGACATACTCCTGGTGCAAAAGCTTCAACGTCACTCCCACCCGAGCCAGCTCGGTGTGCACCCGGGGCCAGTCCGGCTGCGCAAAGACACTCTCCCGGACCCCGCGGCCAGGAAACAACGCCGCATAGACCTCCGCCTCGGGCATCTCCTCGACATCGTTCCAACCGAGACCCAGCCGGTCCGCCGCATCAAGGACCGCCTGAATGCTGTGCCGGGACATCCCGTGAGTAGACTCAATCGCTCGTCGCGACAAGCTTTGATTACGTAGCTGCAACACCAGCTTCGCTTTGATCTTCCGTACCATTACCAGTACTCCTTCCACCACGTGGCCATCACATGGTGGAAGGAGCCTTTCAGGTGGTGCTCAACCACGCCGGTAGTGGTGCTGAACAGCGCGCATCAGCAATCTGAACAGTGGCGCTCACCCGCAACGCAGGTGGAGCCCACAGAAGCCAATATTCAGTCTGGCACGAAACACCATTTAAAAGACAGACCCTTCGTCAGCAACGGCTCCTGTCGACACAGTGGGTGCAGGGAACATTTGGCAGTGGAGGCCTGTTCTACGTGACGTGGCTCGCTCCGACCGCAAGCAATTTGCGGTTCGAGCAGCCCAATGACTACGAAGGAGTCCGCACGATGACCACAACGACAGAAACAGCGATCTTGGCCGGCGGATGCTTTTGGGGAGCGCAGCAGTTGTTGCGTAAGCGCCCAGGAGTGATCTCGAGCCGAGTCGGATATTCCGGCGGCGAGGTGGCGAACCCGACCTACCGTCACCACAATGGCCATGCGGAATCGGTCGAGATCGTGTTCGATCCCGACCAGATCGCCTACCGTGACGTGCTGGAGTTCTTCTTCCAAATCCATGACCCGTCGACGAAGAACCGTCAGGGCAACGACGTCGGCAACAGCTACCGATCGGCGATCTTCTACACGAATGACGAACAGAAGCGCGTCGCGGAAGACACGATCGCCGATGTCGACGCCTCCGGCCTCTGGCCCGGCAAAGTTGTCACCGAGGTGACCCCGGCTGGCGACTTTTGGGAGGCCGAGGAGGAGCACCAGGACTACCTCGAGAAGCTCCCAAACGGCTACACCTGCCACTATGTGCGTCCCGGATGGAAGCTCCCGAAGCGTGAGCAGCTCGCGTCCTAGCTTTCTCTGTGGTTTTGCCCGGATCGCACCGGGCAAAGATTTACGCCACGGCACCAGCGTCGTGCGCAGGGCCGCGGGCAAACCCACAGCCCTGGCCGCTTCGGTTAGCAAGACGTCCCTTGCGCCGAAACCAGGACCACCAGTGGCATACCCCGGACAGCGCGACCCTCACTAAACCACGCCCGAACTCTGGGAACAGAACCAAAACGAAATGGCGCACCGCGCCGCCAGCGCCGGCCAGACCGTCGCGTACCTCGCCGGAGGTGGTGATTGGTTCTCCCCGGGGAATCAAAGGATTAAGCTCTTGGGACGACGAAGGCGGAACCGTCAGACCGTGGATCGCTTGCGGCAGTGAAAATTCCATCCGGCTGGGCCGCGACGATCTGCAGATGGCCCATCCAATCCGTCAGGGGAGGAATTTCGTGGACGGCGAACCCAGTCTTCAAGATGGCTTCTTTAGCTTCGGGCGCCGTGTCGGTTTCTACGTAGACGGTCTCAGGACCGTCCGTTGGAACGTGCGGACCTACGATCCAACGAGCACTGGAGACCGTATCCTCGGGGGTGGCTCCAGCCAGTAGCCGCAGGATTGCCTGAGTATGGATCTGCGGTTGGCCCTTGCCGCCCATCGTCGCATTGGCCCAGCGAAGGTGCTCGCCCTGTGTGACCAACACCGGCATCAAAGTGTGACTGGGGCGTTTCCCGGGCGCCAAGATGTTTGGAGAGTCTGCGTCCAAGGAAAAGGACATGCCACGGTTCTGCATGAGGATTCCCGTTGTCGGTTCCAAGATGCCCGAGCCGAAACTGAAGTAAATGCTCTGGATGAGAGATACGGCGAGTCCGTCGGAGTCTGCGGCGGCGATTCCGACGGTGTCGCCGGTAGGGATCTGAATATTGCCTGTTCCTTCTCCCCCTAAGGAGGCTCCCTGAAGTAGCTGGTCCAGGTCAAGGGCTGTGAAGCGCGGATCTGCCAGGAGTTCCTCGCGGAACCGGTTCCCGTCGAAGAAGAGCCTGCCCAGCGAATCAGCGTCGCGCCCCAGGGGATCTTGAATACCGAGTTCATCGAGCATCTTCAGGACCCTGAGGAGGATGAATCCTTGGGTATTGGGCGGACTGGTGTGGACCCGGTGTCCCCGGTATTCCAGGCTGATCGGTTCGCAGACCTCAGCTTGATAGTCAGCGAAATCATCAAACGTCAACGCTGATCCCAAACGTGAGAGTCCGTCTACCAGGGTTCGGCCGATTTCGCCACGGTAGAACTCGTCCGGCCCGCCCTTTGCCAGTGTGCTGAGTGTCCGTGCCAGGGCGGGTTGCTGCAGGAGAGCGCCCTCACCAAGTGGCTGTCCGTCGCTGAGAAAAATGGAATTCATTCCCGGATCCCGCGCGATGAGATCACGTCCGTTGATCAGGGCCTCAGCCAGGGAATGGGAAACGGGTACACCCTCGGCCGCGTACTGAATTGAGAGGTTGAATTGTTCGGCCCATGGCAATTCCGCGCCGAGCCTGCTGATTTCTTTCCATCCGGATATGGTTCCCGGAACCGTGATGGTATCGACGCCGCGTTGTGGCAACTGGCCGCCGTGTCTCTTCCGCAGCTCGGTGATGTCGACGTTTTGCGCCGCGACACCAGTCGCGTTCACACAATGGACCCGGCCCTCCGGAGTGCGTACGAGAGCGACTAGGTCACCACCAAGTGCGGTGTTATGGGGGTACACGACGGCCAAAGCCGCTGCGGCCGCCAAAGCGGCGTCAATAGCGTTTCCTCCGGCCGCATACGCGGCTTCACCGGCTGCAGTCGCGAGGGAGTGAGATGTTGCGATGGCACCGGATCTGGCGGTCACCGAGGATTCCGAAGTAGGAGTTGAAATCATGGTCATTGAGATAGCCTTTTCTATGTGGCGAATCACGTTCCTGCGATAGCTCCTAGAGAATTTTCGACAGGAATTCGACGGTTCGCGGATGGTTCGGGGTCTGGAAGACCTGTGTTGGATGGCCTTCTTCAATGATTCGCCCGTCGTCCATGATTACTACTCGATCCGCGACCTCCCGGGTGAATCCCATTTCGTGCGAAACCACGACCATCGTCATGTTGTCCGCGGCGAGTTTTTTCATGACGTCCAGGACCTCGCCGATCATTTCGGGATCGAGAGCGCTGGTCGGTTCATCAAAGAGCATGACGGTCGGATCCATGGCCAGTGCCCGAGCTATGGCGACTCGCTGCTGCTGGCCGCCGGAGAGATTGCGCGGTTTCGCCAGTGCCTTGTTGAGCAGACCGACCCGTTCCAGCAGTCGCTCGGCGGTCGTGACGGCCTCCTTTTTTGACTTTCCCAGCACATTCATGGGTGCGTGGCAAATATTGTCGAGCACGCTCATATGGGGGAAAAGGTTGAAGTGCTGGAAAACGAAGCCGATGTCCTGGCGTTTTCTGGCGATTCCCTTCGCCGTATCCCTCTTCTGCGTCCCGCGATGGCCGCCTCGGTACCCCACCATTTCACCGTTCACGAGGATGCAGCCCGAGTCAATTTCCTCGAGGTGGTTGATGGTGCGAAGCAGGGTGGTCTTTCCAGCACCGGAGGGCCCGACCAGAACGACCACCTCACCCTGGGCAACCGTCAAGTTGATGTTCTTGAGAACCTGGACTCCGCCCAAGACCCGACATATATTTTGAATTTGTACCATCGGTGTCCGCACGTCAGCTATCAAGTTCTGGGTCGTGTCGTTAATGGTTGCCATCTGGACTCCTAACCAATTCTTTGATTGAACGTCGATCGATGAATCTTTGCATCATCGATTTCGCCCTGATGATTCCGATTTGGTCATTCAGCTTGATCTCGATGGCGCGCTGGATGAATGTCCAAATTGTGGTGAGGGCAAGGTAATAGACGGCCGCGACCAGGAAAATCTCAAACGTCTTAAACGTCGTCGAACTGATGCCTTGTGCGACGAGGAACATCTCGCTGACGCCGATGATGCTCAGTATCGAAGTCGTCTTCATCAGTCCGTTGAAAATATTGCCGAGTGGTGGAACCATTGTTCGCAGTGCCTGCGGGATGACGATTTGCCGCATGCCGCGAGCTGGAGTCAATCCCAGCGCTTCCGCCGCCTCAAGTTGACCGCGGTCGACGGCCTCAATTCCCGAGCGGACAATTTCGGAGATATAAGCACCCTCGTGAATCGTCAGGGTAATGATGGCTGCCTGGATGACCCCTTGGAACACGAACCCGAAAATAAAGATGTCTTGAAAACGATAAACACCGATCGCAGCCAATCCGCTGTAGATGAGGACCAGCTGTACCAACAGCGGTGTACCGCGGATGAGCCAGATATAGACGCCAGCGAAGCCGCGGAACAAGGCGATTTTTGATCTGCCCATGAGGGCGATACCGACGCCGACGACCAGTGCCAGGGCCATGGCTGCAACCGATATATAAATTGTTCGCCATAAGCCATCGAGAAATGCGTCGGTAGGCGTGAGCAGGTGGCGCCAAAAAAACGCCCAATCAAAAATGAGGCCGGTATCCATTAATCCTCCGAAATAGGTGATCGTGAGATTCAGTCGAGGGCGAGGGAATCAACGTTCCAGTCTGCGAGGATTGCGTCGTAAGTACCCTCCTGTCGAACTTCGTCCAGGGCGGTGATCAATGCATTTTGGAGCTCGGTGCTGCCCTTATTCACTGCGGCTCCAACCGTGATCTTGCCGTAGGGCTCACCTGCGATTTCGAAAGCGTCCGGATCCTTCGTCTGGTAGTAGAGGACGAGGGCGCTGGTGTCGCTGTACGCATCTAGCTGTCCCGCAGTCACCTGCTGAAGGCCGATGGTTTGATTGTCGAGGGACATCAATGTGAGCTCGCCCAAACCTTTGCTCGCGCAGTCCGCGGCCTGCTCTTCGCTCTTGAACGCAGCGGTGGTTCCGACCTTGACGCCGATTTTCATTCCGCACAGGGAGTCGTCCATGCCCGTGATCTGGTTGGGATTGCCGACCTTGACGGCCACGGCCTGTCCGGAGAGCATGTAGGGAACGAAATCGACAACCTTTTCGCGTTCGGGCTTGATATAGAGAGAAGCCATGATCACGTCGCACTGTTGCGCCTGAAGCGTGGGGATGATTGCGGCGAACTTGGTTTCCCGGAAGGTGGGTGCCAGGCCCATCTTTGCCGCGAGCACGCGGGCGAGGTCGACCTCCGCTCCCGTTTCGACATGGTTCTCGTCATAGAAATTATTC
Source organism: Cryobacterium sp. TMT1-66-1 (assembly GCF_004403435.1). NCBI lineage: Bacteria > Bacillati > Actinomycetota > Actinomycetes > Micrococcales > Microbacteriaceae > Cryobacterium > Cryobacterium sp. TMT1-66-1. The sequence goes on along the minus strand of NZ_SOGP01000016.1, from coordinate 19,862 downwards.
GGCGGGCTCTCGAAAGGAGTGCAGAAGGTCAGAGCGCCCTCGGTTATCGTGCGGGGAGCTTCAATCGTCGTGCTGCTGGCGTCTACTTCTGCGTTGACAGTGCTGTCGCACGCCGTTAGCGCTAGGCCGGCGACAACGAGAATTGGAACAATCTTGGTTAAAGCTTTCATAGGTTCTCCTGAGATTGCAAATGTCTTGGTAGGACCAAGCTAGGCGCGAGAATCCTGTAATGTCAATACCGCACACCCGTTGGTCGGACCAGAGAGCGTAAAAGATGAATCAAAGTTGGAGTGGACGACTCTCAACCCCGGATGGACTGGTTGTTCGCATCGAACGCCTGATCCTGTCCCGCGAATTGGCGTCGGGCTCAAAACTCCCCCCTGAACGCGAGTTGGCAGCAATTCTCGGTGTATCTCGCTCGTCTCTGCGAGACGCCTTGCGTGCTTTGGAGGTTCGGCGTATGGTCCGCCGACAGCCCGGTATCGGCACCATCATTACGGACCCGGGAGCCACCCCGCACGGTAATGTTCTCGCTTCCGGCCTCGATATTGCGCCGTCCGGCTTGGACGACATCATGGACGTCCGCGCGTGCATCGAGCCGCCCATCGCGTCGAGGGCCGCCACTCGGGCATCGATAACGGATATCGCCAATTTGCATGGGCTGATTTCGGAGATGACGCTGGAGTTGACGCCCGGCGAGTATGGCGCGCTCGATCGAGTTTTCCACCGATCGATCGCCCTGGCCGCCCAAAACCCCTTGTTGCTACGCCTGTTGGATCGGGTGAATGAAATTATTGAGCCAAGCCGTGGTAATGCCCTTCTTACCATCGCGCGACAACGGTCATCGATCGCCGAACACCAACAGATCGTCAAGGCGATCGCAGCTCGTGACTCCGAAGGCGCTTATCAGGCCGCCGCAGTGCATGTCGAGTCGGTTCTCGCCCACATCGCGAAGCAACAAGCGACCCGGTCAAATACAAGCTCTCCTTCTCTTTGGGGTGTGCCTGACGCCTGATTTGTGAAGTTGGGCAAAGCTATCCGTGGCGAAGCCAGCATGAGTCGATCCCGCAGGATCGAAGGAACGAGAACTGAATGAGTATTCTTGACGGAACGATCATTTTGGTGGCCGGCATTGTGGCCGGCATCATCAACGTCGTAGCGGGTGCTGGCACCTTGATTACGTTTCCCACCCTGCTTGCGCTCGGAATCCCACCACTCACCGCCAACGTGTCAAACACTGTGGGTCTCGTGCCCGCCGCAATCACCGGTACGTATGGATATCGTCGAGAGCTCAGCGGGCAGTGGCGCAGCGTTGGCGTGATGGCCGTATTTTCTGCGATCGGCGGATTGGTCGGCGGGATGCTCCTGCTCGTACTTCCGGCGGCCACGTTTTCCATGGTGGTCCCGTATTTGCTGTTACTCGCCGCTCTACTTTCCGCAATTCAACCTCGGGTCGCCCGATTCGTGAGGCGCAAGTCCACAGGGATCGTCGCGGATACCCGCCCGGTGACGTTCGGGCTCGTCCTCGGCATTCTGGGCACCGGGGTATATGGCGGATATTTTGGCGCCGCGCAGGGTGTGGTGCTGCTGGCGCTCTTGGGCATTCTCTGGTCGACTGACATGCATAAGGCGAACGGTGCCAAGAACGTGCTTGCGGGTATTGCCAACGTGGTATCCGCCGTGATCTTCATCTCAAGCGGAACGGTGGATTGGAAGATTGCGATTCTGGTCGGTGTCGGCTCCGCCACGGGCGGATGGCTCGGTGCACGAATCGGCAGGAGTCTACCGGCGAACGTTCTCCGAACAATTCTCGTCGTGGTCGCCGTAAGCGCGGCAACCGTCCTGTTCATTACCTAGCATCTTCTCTGTTGTCGTGAATTCGGGAATGTTACGCACACTTCCCTCCCGAGTACGAAACTGGCCACACCTCCGGACTCCGACTCCTGCGAGCTAGCCGCCCGCGCGCGAGCGGAGCACGGCCGCGAAGCGATGGCGCCGCTGTACGCCGCCTTCGGGACCCACATCTTCGCCCCCCCGACCCGGACAACCATCGGACCGAGGTCGACCTGCGTGAGCTCCGCGGAACGCGTGAGTTCGCGGAGCCGATCCTCGCCGACGCGGGCCTACCGCTCGAGCTGGCGGAAGCTCTCGACGACGAATCATGGGACATCGAGATCCAGCAGGAGACAGACGAGGCACTCTCCCTGACGGGAAAAGACGTGGGCACGCCCATCATCCACTTCGAGCCACCCACCGGTGTGGCCTTCTTCGGACCGGTGATCAGCCGGCTACCACACGAGGACTCGGCAGCCGAATTGTGGGACCACGTAGTCGCTCTGGCCCGCTTCCCAGGTTTTGCCGAGCTCAAGCGCAGCCTGCGCGAACGGCCACAGCTGGCCGCGTTCGGAGTCGACGCGGACACGGTCGGAAAGCAGGAGGACTGGCACGGCGGCAGCCGACGGCAGAAGAAATGACCCCTTCCGCTAGGGTAAATGCATGAATGAGACGAGCACCGTCAGCCACCAGGAGTCCATCCTCATCGAGGCGTCGGCCGCGTTTCTCTACGACCTACTCTCCGACATCACCCGCACCGGCCAGTGGAGCCCGGTCTGTACGTCATGCTGGTGGGACGACGAAGCCGAGGCCGGTCGGGTCGGTGCCTGGTTCACTGGACACAACGAGCTCCCACACCGGACCTGGGAAACCCGGTCTGAGGTGGTGACAGCAGAGCACGGTCGCGAATTCGCCTGGGTGGTCGGCGGCAGCTTCGCCCGCTGGGGCTTCAGCTTCACCGCCGCGAAGACCGGAACGATGCTCACCGAGTCGTGGGAGTTCCTACCGGACGGGATCGCCATGTTCAAGGAGAAGTACGGCGAAGACGCCCACGCTCAAATCACCGACCGCACCCAGCAAGCCCTCGACGGCATCCCAAAAACCCTCGCCGCGATCAAGCGGATCGCCGAGGTCTCCATCGACGCAGGGGAGCAGACCCAGTCATAACCGGGCCGCTCGGGGAGGGGCTTCTCCGAAACGGTGTTTCCAGCATTTCCACGGTCCGCAGGTATCGCGCGCGGCGCGTGGACACCTGAGACGGTCTATTTCTGCGCTAGTCGCTGCCGCGTAGCTTCAGAATCCGTCTCGGTAACTTCCTTCCACCTGGCGTGACATGCAGCGCGCTAGGACTGCCGTGCGAACGATCCTTATCGGACGCCCCGGGCCCCACGCCCTTAGCGTCGGATATTCGACGAATTCACAAGTCACCCCAAGTTGCCCTAATGCGAGAGTGGGAATCAGGCAGGGCTTAGGAACTAGGTAAGAAGGAGCCGTTCAACTCGCAAAAGCATGTCTTCGACGTGAACTCGGGAGAGGGAGGCACGATACTCTTTGGCTCGCTCGTCTTCGGCTGGTTGATCATCGGCAAGCCAGCCCTTGAAATAGCGTCGAGTTCCGCCCAGCGCCCAGCGTGCGGGCAAATCACCTGAACGTGGCCCATCCCCTGGGTCATCGGTAACCGTGGAACTCCCATCATGGTTCTCTACGACGAGCTTCCACTTCCACGTTCCCGCTTCGATCCAAACCAACTGTGAGGTGTTGCTCGTCGGGTGAAAGACGACTGCCTCCTTCGGAAATCCCGCCACGGTTCCAGCGTTCGGAAACGCTTCGATAGTCGGGTTGAAATCCGGGAGCAACTGATAGATCGCTGTTGCCAGCGACTTGTAACGTCCGCGATCACCGAAGGCCATAGCGAGAGCTTAGCGAAACCGAGTCGTATCTGAGCCCATTGCGTCGCCCAAAGCGAGTCCGAGCATCAGACCTCGGGCTTTGCTCTCCCACGTTGCTGGGGCAGCATGGAGCTTGACGAGTCCGCTTCGTCCACGCTCCCCCAGGCCTGTAGCCGAGTCCACCTGCGTCGTGACGGGGTCAGGCGTGGCCGCGATGAGTTTCTCTCCATCGGGTCCTTCCATCCCCCGGTAGTGGAATTCCCAGAAGCCGTTGATCTGCGCCTCGATGGTGCACACGTATACGGCGTAGAGGCTGAACTGGTGAGGCTGACTCAATGGCGTTTTCGAGACCATTCCTGTCAATTTCTTGCCCGAGAGGATAGTCGGAAGGTCACCGGACTTGAGTCCGTCTCGCGGACCACCGAAATAAGAGCAGTAGAGAGTCGGGTCCTGATTCTTCGCTGAAGGGTACGTCGTCATTGTGTGCTCCTTTGCTCAGTCCGGTCTTTTCGCTTGTCCGTCACAGTATCTAGGCAGCCACCGACTGGGCTGCTGCGGGGATTTCGGACAGCGGAATTAGTGGTTTCTTCTACGCTGCCAGGGCTGGTTGTTGATAACCATAGTGGACTTCGTTGGGGCGTCGGTAGCCGAGCGCTGAGTGCCGGCGTCGGCTGTTGTAGAACCCCTCGATATAGCGGATGATGTCGCTGCGGGCTTGGGTTTTGGTCGCGTAAATGGTCCGGTAGACGCGCTCGTTTTTGAGCATCGAGAAGAACGATTCAGCCATGCTGTTGATGCCCCTATGGTGTCAAATCGGCCCGTGTTAGATGTTTGGGCTGGTCACGGATAGTTTTGATGATGGTGAATATTTCGCGGGCGATGTAGCATTTCAGGCAGCGGATGACATCTCGTTTGCTTTTGCCTTTCTCGGTACGGTTTTTCAGGTATTCCTGGGTGCGTGGGTCCCATCGAAGTCGGGTGAGCACGATGCGATAGAGGGCGGCGTTGGCTTGTCGGTTGCCGCCCCGGTTGAGTCGACGTTTCGTTGTTTGCCCGGATGAGAACTCGACCGGGCTCACCCCGCACAGAGCCGCGAAGGATGCCTCGTTCGTCATCCGTTCGGGGTTGTCACCGACAGCGATGATCAGCGCTGCAGCACTGTCGTAGCCGATACCGGATCGTTGGAGGAGTTCTGGCACGCAGGCCGTGACTGTCTGCGTCATGACTGTTTTCAGACGGGTGAGTTCGTCGGTGAGGGAGCTGATCCGGTGGGCAAGTTCCGCCATCAGCATCCGCTCGACACTGGTGGGCAGCATGACCGCACAAGCCCGGGTGAGAGCCTTCGTGGTCAGCCCTCGTAGCTCGTCTCGCAGACCGGGTTCAGCGCCGACGACGAGTCCTTTGAGTTGGTTGATCGCGGTCGTGCGTGCTTTCACCGCTGAGGACTTCACTAACCGCATCTGGCGAAGGTTCTCGCTTCCTCCGATACCGTCCTTCGGGGTCGATAACGAGCGACCCGCGAGCACTGCTCGTCCGGCAGCTTCGGCATCGACTGCGTCTGTTTTCCCCGCTTTTCGCCGTAACGCACGATCGGGTTGGTTGACCTCGAAGACCAGCACATGTTGTGTGTGGAGGTATTTCATCAACGCTGAACCGTATGAGCCGGTGCACTCGATTCCCGCCGCGCTCACCTCACCGAAACGGTAAGCCCACAACAAGAGAGCCTGATAGCCGGCACTGGTGGTTGCGAAACTGTGGGTTGCCAGAAGCACCCCAGCCATCGTGAGGACGGCTCCGACGTGAACATCTTTATGCGTATCGACGCCGAGGATTACTCCTTCGCCGTGGAATACCCCATGAGGTTTGCGAGGGCGCTTTAAAACGGGGGCGGGCATTGAGTTGGCCTTTCATTCGCTGTTCTATCGAAGGCGGTTCCGCGAAGAAAGTCAGTCAGGACTGTGACGATACACACGGGCAGGGAACACCCGGGCAAGGCCCCTATTGGGACATGGCTTAGCAGGCGGAACCCTGCTCCAGACTGGGCCGAGGTCGACAGATCAACACAAGGACACGCCACGGTTGAGCGGCGGTCAATCCCAACACGGGTCAAGCCGCGACCAAGCCTGATGAGCTGATCGTGTCACAGTCCCAGCACACGCCGGTGCGGCCCATGGGGGAGCGCATCCCCAGGCCGGTCACGAGAGCCCGAAAGTGAGCCGACGTGTAAACGCTGCCGCGGTCGGAGTGCCAGATCGCGTGAGGCTCGATCAGGGTCGTTGCAGCAGCGTTGCAGCAGCGTTGCGGAGGGCGTCGGCGACGAGCTCGGTGCGCATGTGATCGGCGATGGACCAGCCGACGACCTTCTTCGAATAGCAGTCGATGACGGTGGCCAGATAGATGAACCCCTGCCAAGTGTGGATGTAGGTAATATCGCCGACGAACTTCACTCCGGGACGGTCGGCGGTGAAGTCGCGCTTAACGAGGTCGGGCATGCTCGCGGCCGCCTTCGCATCGGCTTCGGTCGTGATGCGGAAGGGCCGTGGTTGGCAGGCCACGAGGCCGATCTGGCGCATGAGTTGCCGCACCAGCTCGGGCGAGCACTCGGTCTGCTCCGCGGCGAGATCGGCGTGGATTCGGCGGTACCCGTACGTGCCGTCGGACTCCTCGAAGAAGTGTTGAATCCGGGCGAGCAGGGCCTCTCGGCGAGCCGCGGTCGCGGACTGCGGACGGATCGCCCAGTGGTGAAACCCGGACGTGGAGACGGCCAGCCAGAGGCACATTTTCACCACCGAATTCTGGTTGGTGAGCTCAGATCTTTGGGAGTCGATGTACTCGTACTTGCTCACTACCGCTGCTCCCGCGCGAAGTAAGCGCTGGCTTTTTTGAAGAATCCGGTCTCCGCCCGCAGCTCGTGAACTTCCCGCTCGAGTTCCTTCAAACGGGCCCGCTCCGAGACCGTCAGGTCGGCTTCGGTGCCGCCGTTGACCTCACGATATTTGTTAAGCCAGTTCCGGAGCGTCTCCGGGACCGACGCCATATGCGGTGGCGACGTCCTTAATCGGCTTCGCGGTATTGATCACCTCGCGACACAGCTCGTCCTTGAACTCCTGGGTAAATTTTCTCCGCGATGCGGTCATGCTGATCTCTACTTTCAGTGATCCCTCATTTTAAGAGGGCCCACTGTCAGAGATATCCGCGGCAGCTCACTTGCCAAGACCGTCTATTCCCAGTGACGCGCACGACTACTTAGCTAGGCACCCCCATTTTGGGGGTGTACCATTTGCCCCAGTGTGTGGCGGGGTCGAGTGTCGCCGTTAAGATTGGATCTGAGACCAGCTGCGTCTTTGCGAGTGAAGACAAAGATGCAAGACAGAAACAATGCAGGTCGGGGGAGCGATGGGCAGGCGACTTCCTTCTGCTCCGCCCATTTTGTCGGGCTACACCTACGTGCGCCCCCTCGGCACCGGTGGATTTGCCGACGTTTTTCTGTTCGAACAGAACATGCCCCGCCGGTCCGTGGCGGTCAAAGTGCTGCTGCAGGACATCGTCGACGCCGACGTACTGCGTTCCTTCAATGCCGAAGCGGACGTCATGGCGCGCCTCAGCTCGCATCCGTCCATTCTCACCGTCTACAACGCGAGCATCTCGGCCGATGGCCGCCCCTACCTGGTTATGGAATTCTGCCCCGGCTCCTATTCGTCCCGGGAGCGTACCCAGCCGCTGCCCGTAGCCACCGTGCTCAATATCGCCGTGCGAATTGCCTGCGCCCTCGAGACAGCGCACCGTTCCAAGGTGCTGCACCGCGACATCAAACCGTCCAATATTCTCACCACGACCTTCGGCGGCCCGGTGCTCGGTGACTTCGGCATCGCCGCGTCGCTGGCCGGCGGTGCCCGCGACGAGCTGTTCGCCATGTCGCTGCCGTGGAGCGCTCCGGAGATCGTCGACGAACGCACCACCGGTACGATCGCCACCGAGGTCTGGTCGTTCGGTGCCACGATGTATTCGCTTCTGGCCGAACGGGCGCCGTTCGAACTGCCAGCCGGTTCCAATGGGTCGCGGGTACAGCTGAAACAGCGCATTGGCCGCGCCAAATACACCAGCATCGGGCGAGCGGATGTTCCCGCCTCCTTTGAAAGCGCCCTCGCCCGCATGATGAGTCGCGACCCGGCAGCCCGCCAGGGGAGCATGCTCGAGTGTGCCTACGACCTGCAGCGGGTGGAACGCGACCTCGGCCTGCCCCTCACCGCGCTGGAGGTCGCCGACGAGGCCTGGGCATCCGCTGGTGCGCCGGTGGATTTTGATAACCACGAATCGCGTGGCGCTATCATCTCGAATGTCTCTATTCCCACCCTGCGCCCCGGCCCGCGGCGCAGTACCCGCCGCCCCGCCTCGCAGACCCGCGAGGGCACCCTGCCGGACTCGAGCGACACGGCTCGCACCCGATTCACCCCGCTCACACTGAGCCTGCTCCTGTCCAGCGCTGTCATCGTCGGGATCGGCGCCACCGTGGGCGTGCTCGTGATCACCGGGCTGCTCTGATGGCCGGCAAACGGACTCGCCGCCGCCTGCCCGTGCTGTCAACGGCTCGTCTCGGCGTCATCCGCATTGCCGCTGTGTGCGCGATCGGCGCGCTGTTGGCCACCGTGGCGATCGTCGTCGATGGTTTCGACGTGAAGCAGACGCCGGTGAACGCGAGTTCGATCTGGGCTTTGCAGAGCGGCGACGGCAACCGGTACGCCCGCGTCAACACCGACCTCGGCGAACTCGACACCGTGAAAACCGTGCCGGCGCCGAGCGAACTGGTGCAAACCGATTCCACCGTGCTGCTCTACGCGCAGAACAACGAGAAGGTCGTCGACGTGAGCCTCGCGGCACCGATCGACCTCGGTGACGACGCCAGCGACTACGACAGCACGCCGGCCGGCACCCGAACCATCGTGTCGTCGGGTTCCTGGGTCGGTTATCTCACGAGCGCCGGAACGGTCTTCGCCGGAACCGTGGGCGCCGCGGAAGCACCGCGCGCGGTCAATCCCTACGCCGACGACGAGGTAGCCGAGGGCGACACCCCGCGCGTCTACCGCTCCGACGCCATCGCGATCACACCGGACGGGGTGCTCTACAGCTACTCCAGCGAGGCCGCAAGCGTGCTGCGCTATTCCATCGTCGACGACAAGATTAGCAATAGTGACGACGTGACCGACGGCCCGGCCGAGCCCGGAAGCCAACTGAGCGTTGTCGGCGACAGCTGGGCGCTGCTCAGCGTGGTCGGCGACGAACTGTGGCTGGCCGGGCAGAACGCTCCGACCCCGACCAACCTCAGCGAACTGGCCGTGCTGCAACGCCCGAGCACCACCGCCGACGACGTGCTCGTCGCCGACCAGACCGGCCTGGTCTCCTTCGCGCTCGCCGACGGGGCCCGCACCGAACTGGTCGGCAACAATGAAACCGTGCTCGGCGCCCCCGCCGCGCCGACCCCTTTTAAAGGAGAACGCTACGCCGCCTGGCTGCCCGCCTCCGGGGTCGGCGGCACCCTGTTCAGCGAGAGCGACGGCGAATCCGCCCTCAGCTACGGCGCAGCAACTCCGACCGGCGACGCCGCCCCCGCCTTTCGCGCCAACGAATCGCTCATGATTCTCAATGACACCCGGAGCGGATGGGTGTGGACCGTTCCGGGCGGCGCCCTGGTCGCCAGTTCCCAGGACTGGACCCTCGCCGCCGCCGAAGAACCGCAGCGCCAGGACAACGTGGAGGAAGCTTCAGAGGTCGTTGAACCCAAAGCCCCCATTGCCGTGCCCGACGCCTTCGGTGTGCGCATCGACCAGCTGGTCACGCTGCCGGTACTGCTCAACGACCACGACGCCAACGACGACGTGCTGAGCGTCGTGCCCGCCTCGGTCACCGGCCTCGACCCCGATTTCGGCACCGTCACCGTCACCGATCAGAACCAGGCTCTCGCCGTGCAGGTGGCTCCCGGCGCTCGCGGCTCTGCAACGTTCAACTACGCCATCACCGACGGATCGCGCGCCGACGGCCTCGACTCCGCATCGACGACGGTCACCCTCACCGTGCACGGCGACGAGATCAATTCTGCCCCGGTCTGGTGCGGCACCGACGGCTGCCTGCAGGACTGGCCGAGCCCCGAGGTACAGCCCGGCGGCACCGTGACCATTCCGGTGCTGCCCGGCTGGGTCGATCCCGACGGCGATCCGATCTTCGTCGCATCCGCTCTGAACACCACCGCTATCGGCTCGGTCAGCGTGACGCCGGCCGGCGTGCTCGTCTACAAGCACCCGAACGCGGCCGAACAGGCCGCCCAGTCGGCCACGATTCTGGTGCGCGTCTCGGACATTCACGGCGCTTCGACCGAGAAGGTGCTCACGATCGTGGTCACGCCCACGCCACGGCTCACCGTTGAACCGTTCGCACTGCTCGCCGCGGTGAACGAGCGCCTCACGGTGAACCCCGCCGAGTACATTTCGGGCGCCGCCGGGCTGTACCGCATCACGTCGGCGACGACACCGTCGAGCACCGAGGGCGGGGCCGTGAGCATCACGGCGAACGGTACTGCCTTCGACTTTTCCGCGACCGTCGTCGGTAACTACACCGTCAGTCTCACCATCGCCGACGACGTGAGCGAGGTCGTCACGCTCGCGCGCATTTCGGTGGTGTCAGCGGATGCCCAGGCACTCACGACCTCCCCCGTGACCGTTTTCGTGCGGCCCAAGGCCGACACCAGCGTTGACGTCTTCACCGCCGTGTCCAATCCGGCCGGCCGGGTGCTGCTGCTCGGCGAGGCCATTCCCGAAACCGTCTTCGGGGCCTCGCTCAGCGTCGATGTCGTCGGGCAGAACATTTTGCGCGTACGCGGTTCCACCGCTGACGAACGACCGGGCAAGCTCGGCACCGTGCGTTACACGGTGTCGGACGGCACCGAAAACCCGCTGTACACCGTGCGCGGTGAGGCCACCGTCTACCTGCTTCCGGCATCCGTTCCGCAGACGCCGATCGCCATGAACGACAGCGTCTCGGTGCGCGTTGGCGCCCAGATCGACATCCCGGTGCTCGCCAACGATGTGGCCCCCGACGGCAACATCGTGATGCTCAACGCCGAATCGGTGCAGAACCGCAGTGACCGTGGCCTCGCTTTCGCGGCCGGCGCCGAGCTGCGCTACCTCGCCCCCGACGAACCGGGCAGCTACGAGGTGGCCTACAGCGTCTACACCGCCGGCTCGCCGGAACTCATCGACTCGGCCAAGGTCTCGGTCGAGGTGCTCGCCGACGGCGAGAACACGGCGCCCCAGCCGCACACCCTCTACGGTCGGGTGCTGTCGGGCGAGACCATCGAGATTCCCTTTGACAGTTTCGGTACCGACCCCGACGGTGACACCGTCGTGCTCGACCGGGTGCTCACCCAGCCGGCCCGCGGAACGGCCTCGCTCAACGCCACCGGCGACGCCGTCGTCTATTCCAGCCCCCGCGACTATCACGGCGCCATCGAATTTCAGTACCGCGTACGCGACACCGCCGGAACCACCGGCGTCGCCCTCGTGCGCATCGGCGTACTCGACCAGCGCTCCAATCCGAGCCCGATCACCTTCAGCGACTACGTCGAGGTGCAGGCCGGGCCCGACAACCAGGTCGTCGTTTTTCCCGCCGCCAACGACATCGAACCCGGCGGCGGCCGCCTCACCCTGAGCCAGGTCACCCCCGACGCCGCGGCTGGCACCGCTGAGTACGACGCGCTGGCTGGGCGCATCGACTCCGTCACCGACGCGCGCGTGGTGTTCACGGCCGGCGACGAGCCGGGCCTGCTCACCTTCGTCTACTCGGTGACCAACGCCAACGACGACGTCGGCCAGGGACTCATCGTGGTCAAGGTGGTGCGCACCTCGGTTCCCGATTACCCGGTCGTGATCGATACCACCCTGACCCTCGACGAACGAGACGGGTTTCCCAAGGGCATCGACGTGGTCACCGACAAGGTGTCCTGGAACTCCGGGGATGTCTCCGATCTCACCCTGACCCTGTGGGGAAACCACCCCGGCCTTGACGTGTCGGGCTGGAAGATCCGCGGCGACGTCCCCGACGAGGGACTACTCGCCCCGTTCGCCCTGACCGGCCCGAATTTTCAGGGCGCCCTGGTGACCACCTACGGGTTCCTGCGCATTCCGGCCAAGGATGCGATCATCATCGCGCTCAAGAAGGGGAACGTCGACCAAAACGTGCGGGAAGATGCCTCGGTCAGTTTTGATCTGACGAGCCTCGTGTCGATTCCCGCCGGGACCACGCTGGAACTGCAGCGCACGGGCATCCGTTCGTCGGGGGAGCGCGGCAAGGCGGCCTGCACCTTCGACTCCGGCACGACGGTCACCTACACGGCCGGTTCCGATGCGCCCTGGACCGACTCCTGCACGGTGCCGGCACGCATCGATGGACAGGAGGACTACACGCAGCTGGTAGTACCCATCGTGGTCGAGCCGCTCGACCCCCAGCCGGAACTGCGCCCGGCCGCGCTGACCGAGAGCCCGGGAGCCGACGCCGTTCGCTACGACCTCAGCCACATGGTCGAGTGGCAGGGCAAGGGCGACGTGCCGGCGCTGACCTTTGCGATCGAGTTCTCCTCCGATCAGTTCACCGTCACGCAGGACGGCTCGATTCTCACGATCTCTGTCGCCGACAACGCCGTGGCCGGCCGGGAGGCGGCGGTCACCGTGAGCCTGTCGAGCCACCGCGAGGCGATTCCGGCGGTGCTCGCGCTCAAGGTGGGCCCGGCACCGAGCGAACTGCCCAAGGGCGGCACCGTCGCGACGACCTGCACCCAGTCGTCGGGATCGAGCTGCTCGATTGCCGTCGTCGGCACCCCCGGCGAGGTCAACTTGTACCGCGGAACACCGCTTGAATTGGTCTCGGTCACCGCCCCGAGCACCTGCGTTGGGGTGTCGTTCTCGGTCGAGAATTCCAAGAATGTTCGAGCCAGCTGGTCGGGCGACACCGCCGGCGGTGTCTGCGAGGCGAGTTTTGTGGTGCGCGACGCGCAGGGCAAGCTCAGCGCCGGCACCCGCAATGGGTCGATCACGGTTGACCTGCAGGGCTACCCGAAAGCGCCGAACGCCGTGGCCCAAATCGCCTACGACGACCGGTCGGTGACTCTCTCGGTGAGCCCCGGCGGCGCTAACGCGGCCTACCCGGCCCTCGAAGGCTTCAACCTGTACCGCAACGGCGCTTCGGTGGCGAGGTGCGACACGTCGGGCGACTGCGGCAACATCACGACGTCGGCGAACGGTGACAAAGCTGACTACGAGGCCAAAGCCTTCAATGCGGTCGGGGAATCGCGCACCGTGGTGAGCGTGACGGCCTGGTCTTATGACACTCCGGGCATGGGCGAGCTCACGGCCGAGCCGGTCTTCGACGGTCGCACGACGACGGCGCAGGGCGTAGTGACCGTGAAGATCAAGAACGACGATCCGTCCACCAACCGGTACAGCGTCAACGGCACGGAAGAAACCGTTGCTGTTCCCGGTGTTGGAACGACGGAATTCACGCGCACGCTGCCCGTCGGCGAGCAGACCATCACCGTCACCCCGCTGAGTAAGTACGACCGGCCGGCCGGAAGCGGACCCACTGATCTGTCGGTCAAGCAAACGGTGATCGTGGCCGGAGCTCCCTCGATCACGGCTGGCACGCTGACCTCGGAGAACACCGCGATCACGGTTTCGGGTACCAATCCCGATAAGAACTACAGCGCCGAGACCGAACATATTCTGTATGTGGCATCCACCACACCGGACGCCGTCTGCACGTTCACCGTGGCGGGAATCACCTCGGCGGGAAATCTCACCTCGAAGGATTCCACCATCGGTGGCCTTACCAAGCACACCAGGTACTACGTGACGGTCTGCTATTCCAACGGATACGGCGAGGCGGTGGGCAGCGCGGGCTCCGTCACAACGTGGGTGAAGCCCTCCGCTCCGGGCGACGGCTCGTACACCTACGGTATGGCGACGCCGGCCAATGGAAAGTACCTGCTCACGACGCCTACCTCGTCGGCCACAGTGCCCAATGATTTCGTGGTCGACTTCGACGGATACGACGAGGTCGCCGGCTCGAGCGTCTTCGGCGCTAACCCGGGAATCACAGCGCGCTACTGCACCAGCAACGACGACACCCTGTGCAGCGACTGGTCGACGGTGACGGCAGCGGATTCCGACCGCGCCTGGCAGGTCGAATACGCCGTCACCGGCCTTACCACCGCGGGATGCCTGATTGGCCGCACACTGGAGGTCGCCGTCGATGCGACCGCTGCCGGTCTCGCGACGGCCGTCGTCACCCGTGCCGAGTTTGACGTGCCCAACCCGAATGGTGGCCGGATGTGGGAGTACCGCAACACCGCCGTCGTTCCGGGTGACGCGGAACAAACCAGGAACGTGACCTGGACCATCACATGGACGGCCGCGCAGACATCCGGCCTCGCCCCTGTCTCCGCTGTCACCCAGACAACCGCCACCGGCTGTTCTGCGCCCACCACCTAAATCTCGCCCCACTGAAAGAGCCACACACATGACAATCACCACGGAGCAGTCAGACTGGTTTTCCGCGACCTTCGCGATGATGGTCGACAATGTGGAGCAGGTCGTTCTCGGCAAGCGCCACGTGATCGAACTCGCTTTCACCGCGATGGTCAGCGAGGGCCACCTGCTGCTCGAGGACTACCCGGGTACCGGCAAGACCTCGCTCGCCCGCGCCATGTCGCAGACCGTGCAGGGAGTCTCCACGCGCATCCAGTTCACCCCGGACCTGCTGCCCGGCGACGTCACCGGCATCACCGTCTACGACCAGAAGACCGGCGAGTTCGAGTTTCACAGCGGACCGATCTTCGCCAACGTCGTGCTCGCCGACGAGATCAACCGCGCCAGCCCGAAGACCCAGTCCGCGCTGCTCGAAGCGATGGAAGAGGGCAACGTGACCATCGACGGCGTCACCCGCTCAACCGGTGTGCCGTTCCTCGTGATCGCCACCCAGAACCCGATCGAGCAGGCCGGCACCTACCGGCTGCCCGAAGCGCAGCTCGACCGGTTCATGATGAAGGCGTCGCTCGGCTACCCCGACCTCGCCTCGACCATTCGCATTCTCGAGGGCACCGCCGACGTGCGCCACGAACTCGCCCCGGTGATCACCCCGCAGGCGCTCGTGAGCATGAGCGACATCGCCCGCGGAGTGTTCGTGAACCCCCTGGTCTACGACTACATCGTTCGGTTGGTCGAGGCCACCCGGGATGCCCGCCAGGTGCGCATGGGCGTCAGCGTGCGTGGCGCACGCGCCCTCACCAAGGCCGCCAAAACCTGGGCCGTCGCCCACGGCCGCACCTTCGTGACCCCCGACGACGTCAAGGCCCTCGCCGACCAGGTGCTCGCGCACCGCATGGTGCTCGACCCGGAGGCCGAGTTCGACGGCGTCACGGCGAGCGCCGTCATCGGCCAGATTCTGCTCGACGTCGTACCGCCCAGTCGGAGTGACCTGGCGTGAGTTTCCACACCGAATCGCGGCGCTCCCAGACCTCAAATCTGGCGCGAACCAGCACCCAGACCAGGTCTGCAACGCACACCCGGTACAGCACCACGCGCACGAACCAGTCAACAGCGTTGACCCTCGTGGGCGCCGTCGTGCTCTGGATGCGGGTTTCGCGAATTGTGCGAAACGGTGCGCGGGTATCCGTCGAATGGGTGGGCGAAACGGTCACGCCGGCCGGCTGGGTCGTCGTCGCCACGGCGATCGTGCTGCTGCCGCTCGGCCTCGTTTTCGGCTGGACCGAACTGATCGTCACCGGCTGTGTGGCGGTCGCCCTCATTCTCATCTCCCTGCCCTTTCTGGCCGGCGGCCGCGCCTACAGCGTCGACTTCGTGCTGCCGGTCGACCGGGTGGTGGCCGGCTCCGAGGTTTTGGGTACCCTCACCGTCACCAACGTGTCCAAACGGCTCGAGCTGCCGGGTCGCGTCGACGTTCCCATTGGCAAAGGCCTGGCGGATGTCTACGTGCCGCTCCTCCGCAGCGGCCAGGTTCACGAAGAGCACGTTCGCGTGCCGGCCTACCGTCGCGGTGTGATTGACGTGGGCCCGGTCACGACCGTGCGCAGCGACCCGCTCGGTGTGCTCGGCCGTGAAGTGGCCTGGGCCGACGTCAACCGCCTGTTCGTGCATCCGGTGACCGTGTCGATTCCGAGCACGAGCGCCGGGTTCGTGCGCGACCTCGAGGGCAACCCCACGAGTGACATCGTCGACTCCGACATCTCCTTTCACGCCATTCGCGAGTACGCGCCGGGTGACGGGCAGCGGCACATTCACTGGAAATCCACCGCGAAGACCGGCAAGCTCATGGTGCGCCAGTTCGAAGAAAGCCGGCGCTCCCGCCTGGCCATCGTCTTGAGCCTCAACGATGCCGAATACGCGTCGGAGGACGAGTTCGAGATGGCGGTCAGCGCCGCCGGTTCGCTCGGCGTGCGCGCCATTCGCGACGGCCGCGATTTGGCCGTCGTAGCGAGCGAGGAAATCCCCGATATCGTGCGGAAGAGCATCCGTTCGGTACGCAGCCTGAGCGTCGTGTCGACGCGCACCCTGCTCGACGACCTCACCGCCATCGAAACCAGCTCGCACGCGATGCACGTCGAAGACGTCTGCGTGCTCGCCGCGCAGGTGGTGCCCGACATCTCCATCGCCTTCGTGATTTGCGGTTCGGCGATGACCGCTCGGCGTCTGCAGGCTCTCACCCTCAAATTTGCCGGCAACGTGCAGGTCGTCGCCGTATTCTGCAACCCCAACGAACAGCCGAGCTTTCGTGACCTGGCCGGCACCAGCGTCCTGACCATCGGTGTGCTCGACGACTTGCGATCCCTGCTGAGTCGACGAGCAGCATGAGCGCGCCCGAAGTTCAGCCCATGCGACCTGCGACCGGTGCCGTGCCGACCACCCGCCCGCGCCGTGGGCCGGTCCCACGCCGGCGTGCCCGGGTGATCAACGCCGTGTTCATCGTGGCGATGATGCTCGTTGCCGTGTGGGCGGCCTGGCCGATCTACCAGGACGTGAGCTACCTGATCATGGCGGCCGGAGCGATTCTCACCGGCCTGGCTCTGGCCTGGCTCGGCGCCCGTCGAGGCTGGAGCTGGTTCACCGTGCTGCTGACCGTGCTGGGCGCTTACCTGCTGCTCGGGGTACCGCTCGCGGTGCCGACCGCCCTCACGAGTGTGCCGAACGCCGTCGGCGGGCTGCTCGACCTGGTGACCGCGACGGTCTTCAGCTGGAAAGAACTCGTCACCATCCAACTGCCGGTCGGCTCCTATCAGTCGCTGCTCGCCCCCGCCTTTCTGCTGTTTCTCGGCGGCACCACCGTGGCACTCTCGCTGGCCTGGCGCGGCGGCCGGCTCATGGCCCTGGCCGTGCCGCTGATCTTTGCCGTGCAACTGTTCGGCCTCGTTTTCGGATCGAGTGCCGTGAGCGTTCCGCTGACTTTTTTTAGTGTGAGTTTGCCGGCACCACGCGAAAGCCTGATCGGCCTGGCCGCCCTGCTGCTGGCCTTCGGCTTTCTGGCCTGGCGCACCCACCTCGCCCGCAGCGAGGCACTCGACCTGGCTGCCCGCACCACCGGGGTGCGGCGCACTCCCGGCGGCCTCGGCGGTCGTCTGCGCCGGGCCATTCTCGCCGGCGGGGTGCTCGTTCTCGCCATCGGCGTCACCCTCGGCGGGCTGTCGGCCGTTGCCGCGACGCCGACCCGTGAGGTGCTCCGCAGCAGCATCGACCCGGCCGTTGAACTGCGCGAATACGTCAGCCCGCTCAGCCAGTACCGCAGCTATTTCAGCGCCGAGCAGTACGACGCCGAGCTGTTCACGGTATCCGGCCCGGCCATCGACGACGGCACCGACTCCCGCGTGCGCCTCGCCGTGCTCAGCTACTACGACGGAGAAGTCTTTCGGGTCGTCGACCCCGCCGCGGGCGAGAACGACCAGGCCACCGCCTTCGCCCGGGTGCCGCACGCGCGCGGGGCGAGCGCGGACAGCGTCACGACCCGGTTCGACATTGCCGGCTACAGCGGCGTCTGGATGCCGGGGGCCGGCGCGCTGTCGAGCATCCGCTTTGCCGGTGATCGCGCGGCTGACCTGAGCGACGGCTTTTTCTACAACGCGGGTACGGCATCCGGAATTCAACTCAAAGCCCTCGAGCGCGGCGACCGCTACACGATCGTCTCCGACTCGCAAGCGGATGCGACGGACCTCGCCTCTCTCGCCAGCCCGGCCGGTGACGCGATCGATGAAACGCTCATTCCGCAGAGCCTGGTCGACTGGGTCGACGCCCAGGCCGTCACACGCGATGGCACCGGCTTGGCCGAACTCGTCACCCGCCTGCGCGAGCGCGGCTACCTCAGTCACTCCCTGACCGTGCCGGCGGTGGACTCCTGGACCGCTGACCTCGGCGACTACCAGTTCTCGCCGAGCTTGTCCGGGCACTCGGTCGCCCGCATCGACGCTCTCTTCACCGCGCTGCTGGAGAAGCAGAACAGCACGACCGCCACCGAGAATTCCCAGCTTGTGGCAGCTATCGGCGACGACGAACAGTTCGCCGTCGCTACCGCACTGCTCGCTCGTCACCTCGGCTTTGAGTCCCGCGTGGTGCTCGGATTCACCCTGGGATCCGGCGCTGATTCGGGCGCACCCGGGGCGTGCCGGGGCGGAGTCTGCTCGGGCCAGAACCTCGCGGCCTGGGTCGAAGTGGCCAGCGGCGACGGCGGCTGGATCACCCTGGACGCGACCCCGCAGTTTCAGAACCCGCTGTCACCCATCGACGACACGACCCGCGACCCGCAATACAACACCGAGGTCATCGCCGAAGGTGCAACCGAGCAGCGCGCGCCCGAGGCGAACCCGACCAACGGTGAAGACCAGCCGGAGCAGGACACGGTCACCGGCACCGATCTGGCCTGGCTGTTCGCGATCCTGAAGGTCGGCGGCATCAGCCTGGCCGCGCTGCTCGCGATCAGCACCCCGTTCCTGGTCATTCTCGGTGCCAAATTCAAGCGTCGACGTGACCGGGCCCGCGCGGCCGACGTATCGGCCAGGTTCGCGGGCGGCTGGGACGAATACATCGACGCCGTCGTCGACCGCGGTTTCAGCGACCAGGGCAGCATGACCCGGGTCGAGACCGCCTCATACTACGAATCGGCGGGCGGTGCCCAGCTTGCGACCCTCGCCGACAGGGCTGTCTTCGGGCCGGTGTCACCTCAGGTCGACGAGAGCGACGCCTTCTGGGCGCTCGTCACGGCCGAACGCGCCGGCCTCGCTGCCAGTGGAACCCGGCGGCAACGCCTGCGCGCAGCCATCTCGCTGCGCTCCTTCTCTCGACTGGCGGATGCCCGCCACCTGTTCACTTTTCGCCGACGCTCAGCTCGATACGACGTCATCACCGTTCGCCCGAACCGGCGCGACACCAGCAGATTGGGGGAGCGGCCGCCGATCAGCGGCCGTGAAGCATAAATGGATGAATCATCTGGAGCGGCGATCGCCGTAGTTGTGGTGGCCGTGCTGCTCGGCCTCGGCCTGTATGTGTTCTCGTCGATCGCCCTCGGCAAGGTCTTTCTGAAACTCGGCGAGCAGGCTTGGAAGGCCTGGGTGCCGATCGTCAACACCATCACCCTGCTTGAGCTCGGTCGGTATTCGGCCCTGTGGGTGATTGGCATGTTCATTCCGGCCGCGAACCTGGTAGCCCTCGTCGTGTTCATCATGGCGGTCAACAACGTCAACCGACGTCTGGGGCACGGCGGCGGGTTCACCCTGCTCTACCTGATCTCCTTTCCCATCTGGGCCGGCGTGCTGGGGTTCGGAAAGTCGGTCGACACCGGCTGGATGCCGGGCATAGCCGCGACCGGATACGTACCGTTCGCCCCCGTGACTCTGCTGTCACTGGCGCCGGCACAGCCGGCCGTTCCCACGCCGGTCGGCCACAACGCTGCACCTTCGATGCCGCTGGCATCCATGCCGCCGGCGCCCCCTGCACCGGCGGCTCAGTTTGCCGGACCACCACTGCCACCCGCCCCGCCCGCAGCGTTTTTGGCGACCGCCCCGCCGGCCCCGCCGGCCCCGCCGGCCCCGCCGGCCCC